>CAXTMW010000046.1:2254-5134 GCA_964245455.1 uncultured Acidobacteriaceae bacterium | reverse complement strand
GGGCCTGCTGTCGGTCTCTGCCGGCGCCAACATTTCACCGCGTTCGCAGGGTTTCGGCCTCGGCGGAACCATACAGTTCACCGATCGCGCGGCGCTTGAAGCCTACAACGACCACCCTGCCCACCAGGCTCTGCTCACCACCCTTGGGCCCTTGATCGCGGACGCGATCGAGGTCGATTACCAGGCCTGACCGGCTCCCGCAACCGTAAACCCGACCGCAAGCCTCGCCGCGAGCCCTCGCCCGCAAGTCCTCCCTTCTCGCTTCGAGCGACGCGAATGCTTCTCCCTGCCCGGAACATGCGTCTCACCTGGTCAGTAGCGATCAGCAATCGCCGCACACATCCCTAGGAGCTCCACCTACACCCATGAAAAAAGCCTTAGGCTATGCCGCCAAACACTCCTTCTCCAAGCTCAAGCCCCTTCCGTTCGACCGCGACGACCCTAAACCCAACGAGGTCGAAATCGACATCCTCTTCTGCGGCGTCTGCCACTCTGACATTCACCAGGCCAAGAACGAGTGGGGCAACACCGTGTACCCCTGCATGCCCGGCCACGAGATCGTCGGCCGCGTCAGTGCCGCCGGCTCTTCGGTTTCCAACCACAAGATCGGCGACTTGGTCGGCGTCGGCTGCATGATCGACTCGTGCCGCGAGTGCGACGCCTGCACGGCGGGTGAGCAGAACTACTGCGAAGGCCCCAACTCGTGGCTGGCCACCTACAACGGCCCCATGATGCCCGCCAAGCAGGCACCCACGGGCACCAACAGCTACGGCCGCGACAACACCTACGGCGGCTACTCCACATCCATCGTCGTGCCTGCGGACTTCGTCCTGAAAATCCCCGCGAACCTGAAGCCGGAAGTCGCCGCGCCGATCCTCTGCGCCGGCGCGACTACCTACTCCCCTATGAAGCACTGGGGAGTGAAGGCGGGCGACAAGGTCGGCATTCTGGGCTTCGGCGGCCTGGGCGACATGGCCGCCAAGCTCGCGAAAGCGATGGGTGCCGAGGTGTATTTATTCACCACCGATGAAGGGAAAGTCGAGGACGCCAAGCGCTTGGGCGCAACCGCGATTCTTGAAGACGACAAAGATGCTGTAGCGAAACATAAGTCGAGCTTCGACTTTATCCTCTCGACGATCCCGGAAAAGCATGACCTCAACCCATACCTACCGCTGCTCAAGCGCGACAAAACCCTGGTCGTCGTCGGCGCGCTCGAGCCCCTGGCCCCGGTCAACAACATGCAGCAGGCCAACATGCGCCGCTCGGTCGGCGGCTCGCTCATCGGCTCCCTTGCGGAAACGCAGGAAGTCCTCGATTTCTGCGCCGAGCACGGCATCGGTCCCGATATCCAGGTCATTCCCATCCAGCAGATCAACGACGCCTACAAGCACGTCGAGGACGGAGAAGTGCGGTTCCGCTATGTTATCGACATCAGCACCCTCAAGCAGGAGCAGGCCGAAGCCGCCGCATAGCTAACATCAACCGCGAGCCGCGCAGGCGGAGTGACAAAACCGCCTGCGCGGCTTTCCTTTCTCCTGACACACTTCATGGGCCAGCGATAGTCAGTGTGGCCTTTCCGTAAAGAAAGGCCACACTGAGCGAAACTACGCGCGGCGTGTCATCAGGAGAAAGGAACTCGCGGCCACTCCGTGGCAACTTACTCTACCGGAAAGCAGCATCGCGCCGGCAAACACTTCTTATCAGCTCGGCATAGATGGCGACGATGCGGTTGAGCTTATTGCCGAGCTGTGCAAGCACTATCAGGTTCCCGCGGAGAAGATTGATCTGACCAAATACATTGGTCCCGAGGGAAGCGGTGTAATCAACCACATTCTCTATGTCTTAAGGCGCAAGAACAAGATCAGCGAGGAACGCAAGGAGCTCCGAATCGCGGACCTTATCAACACCGCCCGTAATCGCCGCTGGTTCGATATGCCGCAATGAGCAAGTCCCGACCGTAGGCGGTTTCTCTAGAAGCAACTGGGTGCCGGGTGCCGGGTGCCGGGTGCCCCACATCTCGCAGAGATGTGGGTTCATCCTACGGCCCCGAGTAGTACCCGGTCCGCGTCCGCGCTTCCAGCCCCGGCTTGTCCACCTTCACCTCTAGAGCGTGATACTCGTTCGGCTCTCCCGGCAGCGGTCTGAAGGAAAGCTCATAGTACGCGCGCGTGTCATCCATGCTTTGCTGCATCCGCCCGCCACGTCGTTGTCCTGATCCGGCACCAGCCCGCTGCTCTGGATCGCCAGGACCTGCAGGCTCAGGTCGGCAAGCTGCACCTATCCCGCCCTAACTCGCCCCCGAACTCAACCGCAGATAGGTCGAGTACGTTTCCTCGCCGATTTCGGTAAACGGCGCCATCCGTACGTCCCCTGCCCTGGTCTTGACCGTCCACGCGCGCGCGCCGGTCTGCTTCGCCCCCAAAGCATCCACCGCATGCACCGCGTGCGGGCCTGCCCCCAGCGGAAACAGCACCATTGGCCCCCGCATCAATGCGACAGTCTCCGGGTGGGTCACCGTCACCGATCCCGGGATCTCCACCAGCCGCAGCTCCATCGGCAGCTCAAGCTCGACCGTGTCGCCGGTCCGCCACTCCCGCGCGACGGTCGTAAACCCGGCCTGCACCCGCACCGGCTCCGGGCGCCCGTTGACCCGCAGCACCACCGGGGTCCGCGCCTCCGTCGCCCACGCGACCGCCGAAGTCCTGCGTGAATCGAAAGATTCATTGGATGACCCGGAGAGCGGGCCGATCATCTGGCTCGCCCTCGCCGCCCTGCAACTTCAGTCCGAAACGCTCTCCGCATCTACAGCAGCACCAAACATCTTTGTCAATGGTGCGAAGGAAACGGCATACAGCCGGCACAAGGCGCGCTACGGGCACC
>CAXTMW010000046.1:0-2244 GCA_964245455.1 uncultured Acidobacteriaceae bacterium | reverse complement strand
CCCGGGCACCCGCAGCCGCAGCGCAAAGCGCGTCGGCGTCGATGCCGTCACCCGAAAGCGCACCTCGCCCGTGTCCGGGTACTCGCCTTCCTGCTCCAGCGCTATCTGCGCCCCGCCCTCCTGCCACCGCAGCTCCGATGCAATGTACAGGTTCACCCAGACAGCGCCCGGCTCGCGGAAGTACGAGTTAATCCCGTAATCCGCCGCTACCTGCGGCAGCGTCCCCGCGCAGCACGGCCACCTGTGTTTTGAGTAATCCTTGCGCGCGACGTTGTTGTAGTCCTGGAAGTAAAACGCCCGCCCATCCTCGTGCATCGGCAGCGCGCCCAGCACCGTGTTGTACATCACAGCTTCCATGCTGTCGCCGTAGCGGCCGTCCCTGAGCACCCTCATCAGATACCGCGTCAGTTTCATATGCGCAAACGCGCAACACGGCGCTTCAAAGTTATTGTGCGAGGCGGTCAGGCTCGGGTACAGCTTGTCCCACTCGGGCGAGGCGAGAATTTCATCCGGCCCCCAACCGCCCGTGGCAAAGCTCTGCCCCTGCAGCATGGCAAAGCCGTTCGCCGCGGCCCGCAGGTGCGGTTCGCTCCCGCCTACCAGATACGCCTGCATTGCCGAGCTCATCGCGTTCACATAACTGTAACCGTGTTTGCGATAGAGCACGTTCTCCCCGCGCGACAAAGGATCAAAGAACGTCTTGTCATCCAGGTACTGCTCGGCCATGTCGAAGTACCGCCGCCCCGCGCCCTCCTGGTAGGCCAGGTAGAGGTTCTCCGGCAGGGTCGGACTTTCGTCCCAGTCCCACGAGATATCCCGCCCCGTGTGCCACGGCACCTCGCGGTCCACCGGCCGCCCGGGCAGCCCCGGCACCGCTGCGTCTGTCGTCTTGTCGAGCACCGCAAACGCCTGCGGGTCGCCCAGCAGCGTGTGCGCGTCCTTCAACCCGCACACGGTCTTGTCGAGCGAGTACGCCGGCAGCCGCGTCAGCGTGTAGTACGCGGGCGTAATGGTCGGCGCGTACAGCCCGGTCAGCCGCAACACTTTTTCTCGAAGCGCTCCCGCCAACGCGGCATCGCCTGCCCCGCCGGCCGCGGCGCTCATCCGCGCCATGGCCGAGGTCCACTGCCCAAAGCTCGCCCCCGGGCTCAGCCCCGCGTCGCCTTTCTTGTAGTCGTAGTCGGCCTTATACTCATACCAGCCACCGATATTTTCACCCGGCGCGTCCTGCCCCGCCATCATGCGAAACGGCTTCATCAGTGCGTCATCCGACAATCCCAGCAGGACCGCCCGCGTGTTCTCCGCCTGCGCCATATGCCGCGGGCTGCGCACCGTCACCTGCCCGTAGCCCACTTCTTCCAGCGGCCGCTGCCCGGCAATCAGAAAGATCGGCGCAGCCCGAAGCTCCTGGGCAGCCAGCGTTGCAGCCGCGGCCCCGGTCTGGAGAAATCGTCGTCGTGTCAGCGAGATCCGGGTCATGGCTGCATCCCTGAACCTATCATCCTGGGGTAAGCCCACGCTCTGGCAGCCGCGGGTGCAGGCAGCGTATCGCTCCACGCGTTTGGTGTCCTTAATCCCGCTTGTCATGTGCAGGTATTCATGGCCGAAGTGCGATCCATGACGCTAGTGCATGGCGGTGGATACTGCGCCGCCTTGTACCATCGGGCATGGGAAAAATCGCCGCCGGCCTGGTCGAACGCCTGAGCCTGGTCGTGATCGCTGGTGCTGCCGCCTCGCTGCTGCATTTCTACGGCGACCTTGGTGTCTCAGCGTCGATCATGATCGGCACAGGCTTTACGATCGTAGGAACGTGGCTGTACGGCCTCGGCCAGCTTGCCACGTTCAAACCCTATCGTCTCGTCATAGGCGTAAGCTATGGCGCACTGTGGGAAGACCTGAAGCTAGTGCCAGCCGAGGGACCAAAATTCGAAAACATCACGCTGACCGCCATAAGCGCGGCGATCTTCGCCCGGTCTGACGATCGGCTGTACAGCGCGCATCCGGACATTTACAAAGACGTTCCCTGTGGCGCGCCAGCCTGGCGCGCTGGCCCTGGAGAGATCAAAGATGTGCCGACCTTCTTTCTGCGCCCTCATCGCGACGGCTATCAGTTCGGAGTGCACGTGCAGGAAGAATGGTGGAAGCAACACAGCTCCCAGCTCGCCAAAGAGCTACGCGACTGTCCGTTAGCCTATGACGACACCGTAGCGCTTGGGCTTTTGCCTTATGGCTTTATTCCCGACC
>CAXTMW010000045.1:0-21435 GCA_964245455.1 uncultured Acidobacteriaceae bacterium | reverse complement strand
CAGGCGGGAGCGTGACCGAGTCTGCCTGTTCGAGATGCGTCGTTTCCGGCAGGGCAGGGGTGTCCCGCATCGCTAATCGTCTCCCTTCTTGCTGCTCCCGGGCGCCGGCTTTGCGTCGTCCGTGCCGCCTGAGGGGCCGCCTGCTTCACCCAGCTGCACCTTGGTGCCGTCGTCAATCCCGTAGCCGCCGTCGGTGATAACAGAATCGCTCACGGCCAGGCCGTCCAGGATTTGCACGTGGTCGCCGTCGGCGATGCCCACCTTGACGGGCCGCTTGTGCGCTGCCTTGTCGGGACCCAGCAGCATCAGGTATTTGCTGCCGTCAGTCGCGGTCAGCAGTGCCGACGCAGGCACAAGCAGGGCATCGGCAACCGTGTGGCCGCTGACGCTGGTACGCACCGGAGTGCCGACCTTGTACTGGCCCCCGCGATTGTCGAGCCGCAGCCAGACCTCCAGCGTGGTGCTGCCAGGGTCGAGCGCGGGGCTTACCAGCGAAACGCGCGCCGGAACAGGATCGGCCACGCCCGGCAGCGCGACGCTGGCCTGGTCGCCCACCTTGAGCAGTTGCGCCGTGCTCTGGGCCAGGTGCACCTTGGCGAGCAGCGCCGTCGTATCCATGACGGTAATCAGCGGCGTCCCGGCGGCAGCGGTTTCCCCTTCAAACAGCGGGCGCTCGGTGACGACCCCGGCGATCGGGCTGCGCACCTCTGAGTAGGAAACCTGCGCCTCGGCGCCAAGATACCGGCCTTTGGCACTCAGCATCGCGCCCTCGGACTGTTGGAGGGTTGCCTTGCGGCTCACAGCTTCCAGCGCCGAAAGGTGCTTGACGGCTACATCGTAGGCAGCCTGCGCCTGCACCAGCGTTGCGCGAGCGGTATCAAGGTCGCGGCCTGGGATGGCGCCTTGGTCAAACAGCTTTTGTCGCGCGTCGGCGATGCTGCTATCCAGGTCGCGGGTGGCCTTGGCCTGCGCTACGTCTAGTTGGGCGCGCTGCGTTTCCTCCGGCACCTGGGCGCCGCTGGTGCTGCTAAAGGCGGCTTCTGCCGCGGTGTAGGTGCCGCGGGTATCGACTGCCGCTGCCTCCAAGTCGCGATTTTCAAGCGTGGCGAGCAGCTGGCCGGCCTTAACCGGGGAGCCCCGCTGCACATAGAAGCGGCGCACCGGCGCGGAGATGCGCGGCGACAGCGCCGCCTGCGCGAGAGGGGAAAGCACGGCGTCCGAAAGAACGTGCTGCGCGATGACGCCGCGCTCCGGGTGCGCTACCTGCACCGTAACCAGGGCCGTCGGCGTGTCTTCCGCCGCTTTTTTGCCGCAGCCCACGGTCACAAGCGCGAGCAGGGCAGCGCACAGCAGGGCAGAGCGCGAGCGAGCCGCGCGGCGCGCGGTCCCAAGCCAACCATCACCCTGGAACGGTCTGCCCGGCAAGGACGCAGGCTGAAGGGTTGCGGCGGGAGCAGCCATGTCAGTGCTCATAGAACCCCCGTTAAGGTTTCGAGGCTGCTGAGCGCCTGTTGATAGCGCACTTCGCCGTCTTCCTGCGCGACCTGCGCGCCGTACAGCGTCGTTTGCGCGTCCACCACTTCCAGCACGGTCGCCTCGCCGCTCTCGTAGCGCATCCGGGTCAGGCGCAGGCTTTCAGCCGCCGTGCGTACCGTGGTGTCGAGCGAGGCAAGCTGGTTCTGCGCGGTTTGCGCTTCAGAGTAGCTCTCCTGCAGGTTTACCACCAGCCGCTTCTCGGTCGCGCTCAGGGCCACACGCACCGCGTCGCGGCGCGCCTCGGTTTGCCGGATGCGGCGCTGCGTGGTCAGCCAGTCCCACACGGGGATGTCGAGGGTAGCGGCGGCCGAGTAGCCCAGGTTGCGCGCGTGACCGCCCGGCGTTCCAGGGATCGTCGGGCTGACAACCGCGCTGGTGTCCAGCGGACCATACCGCGCGAGCTGCGCGGCGTCGATGCCGTAGATAAAGTTGAGTCCAAGATCGGGCAGGTACGCGGCCTTGGCAATGGAAACCTCAGCGTTGCTGAGCGCCAAGCCGCTGAGGGCGCTTGCGAGCTCCGGGTTGCGTACGCGTGCGGCGGCTTCCACATCCGCCAGCGGCGGCAACGGCGGGGAGGCCAGCGGCGGCTGGAGTGTGTAGGGCGTGAGCGGGTCTGGGAACAGCAGCACCGCCAGCTCAAGACGCGCACGGTCCGCGGCGAGCCGGGCGTCGGCAAGGTCGCGCGCCCGCTGCTGTTGCGTCAGGTCCGCTTTCACCACGTCGGCGTGCGCGGCTTCTCGCGCGGCTTCCCGCTTTTCAGTCAGCGCGACAAAGTCCGCGGCCTCGGTTTGCGCTGTTTCCAGCAGGGCGACGCGGCGCTCGCTCGCGAGCACGCCGTAGAATAGGCCCTCGGTCGCGGCGACTAGTCCGCGCCGCCCCACTTCCAGCTCCGCTGTCGCACGCGCCGCGGCGGCATCGGCCGCCCGCACGTTGCGCAGCTGGGCCAGGCCCAGCGTTTCCGTCACAACGGCCTGGCTCGTGTACTCGTGCACGGCGTTATTTGCGATAAATACCGGCGCCTGCGTGTACACGGCAGACCCTAGGGTATTCCGCGTGTGGTTCGACTCGGTGAAGAGGAAAGTGTTGTGGTAAATGGCGCTCGGCAGCAGGGCAGCGCGTGCGTTGCCCCGGTCCAGCGAAGCTACTTTCTGCTCGGCGCGCAGCGCGGCCAGGTTCGGCTCATTCGCTTCTGCCCGTCCAATGGCATCGGCAAGCGTGATCGCGACAGGGGAGGGCGGAGCCGCGACACCGGCTGTCTGCGCCGCCGCAATGCCGCCGGCAAGCAAGGGCAGCAGCGGGCCTACCCAGAAGCTCGCACGGTTCATGTATGTCCCGAAGCAGTATCTGGCCATCGTTCTCAGCATAGGGCAGGGAGATTAATCAAACCTGAAGCATGAGGCGATGCCTCGCCCTTCTGCAGACTGCGCAAAGCACGATTTATGCTGGGGACGGATGGCGGACTCGCGCGCGGGAGAGCCGGCGCGGAGGGCTTCGCCGGTACCTGAGGCGCAGCCGCCGGGAGAGTGACGCGAGTGGGCGAAAGCATGGAAGCGCAGCGAAGCGGCCACAAACGGCGCATTGTCGTCACGGGCATCGGCCTGGTGAGCCCCTTAGGTACCGGTACCGAGAAGACCTGGGCCGGCGTGCTCGCGGGTGAGCCGGGCATCGCACCCATCACTCTGTACGACCCCGCCGGGCATGCTTGCCGGTTCGCGGGCGAGGTCAAGGACTTCGACCCGCACCAGTTTATCGAGCGCAAAGATGTAAAGAAAATGGGCCGTTTTATCCAGTTCGCGCTCGCCGCCGCGCACGGTGCAGTGGAGCACAGCGGCCTGCGCATGGAGCGTGAAGACCGCGAGCGCGTCGGCGTGTACGTGGGCAGCGGGATCGGCGGCTTTGAGGTGATTGAGCGCGAGCACACCAAGCTGACCACCGGCGGACCGGACCGCATCTCGCCGTTTTTCATTCCGGCCAGCATTGCCAACCTGGCCGCGGGCCAGATCTCGATCCGCTACGGCGCGGCCGGGCCGAACCTTACCGTCGCGACGGCCTGCACGACCGGCGCGCACGCGATTGGCGAATCGTTTCGCATCCTGGAACGCGGCGACGCCGATGTGATGATCTGCGGCGGGTCCGAAGCCGCGGTGACGCCTTTGTCGGTCGGCGGCTTTGCTGCCATGCGTGCGCTGTCGACGCGCAATGACGACCCCGCGACCGCATCGCGCCCTTGGGATCTCCAGCGGGACGGCTTTGTGGTGGGCGAAGGCGCGGGCATACTCGTGCTGGAAGAATTGGAGCATGCGCGCGCCCGGGGCGCGACAATTCTGGCGGAGCTGGTCGGCTACGCCGCGAACTGCGATGCCTACCACACCAACGCGCCGCCCGAGGATGGAGCAGGCGTGCGCCGGGTGATGCAGCTGGCCCTGCGCGATGCGGGGCTCACGCCGTCGGCGATCGGCTACCTGAACGCCCACGCGACCTCGACGCCGCTGGGCGACCGGGCGGAAGCGCGCGCAATTGCACAAACCTTCGGCGACCATGCGAAGCAGCTGCTGGTGAGCTCGACCAAGTCCATGACCGGCCACCTGCTGGGCGGCGCCGGCAGCCTGGAGGCCGGTTTGACGGTGCTGGCGCTGCGCGACGGCATGGCTCCGGCCACGACCAATATCGAGCAGGCAGAGCCCGACACGGAAGCGTTTTGCCTAGTTCGCGACCGCAGCGTTCCGGTCTCGATGGAATACGCGATGACGAACTCCTTCGGCTTTGGCGGCACCAATGCTTCCCTGATCTTCCGGCGTGCCGCGGCGGCCAGGGAGCAGTGGTAGTCGCGCTTACTCGAGACTCCAGCCGTAGCGGAGCAGCGGTGCGGCGCGCTGGGCAAATGCGACGATGGAGTCGAGAACGGCGCGCGACTGTAACTCGCCCGGCGCAAGGGGCTGCTGGACCACAAAGCTTTTCAGCTTGAGCAGTGCGGCGCCCGGCTCCTCGGCGAAGCGCTCATAGCCTCGCGGCATACGCTGCAATGTGTCCTCCGCGTCGAGAGGCAAGGCTTTGTCGATCCGCAGCAAAGGAGCCGGGTCCGCAGCGATCGCGCCACGCCAGCGCCGAAGCGCATCTTTCTCCGGCTGCCAAAAGCCTGCCGCCGTGAACGATTCCTTCGGATCGAGGTGCACATAGATCACGCCGTCCCGAGACTTGTCGCCCTCGCGATATAGCACTCCGGCGATGTGTGTGCGGAAGGGACTCTTGTTCGGTGAAAACCGCGTGTCGCGGTAAATGCGCTGCACCGGCGAGCGGTGCGGCGCTTCCAACGGCAGGTCCACCGCGTGCAGGGCCGCGGCAAGGTCCTGCATGAGCAACTGCATCGGTTGCAGAAGGGTCTGCTCGTATACGGGCTTGCGCTCGGCAAACCATTCCCGGCGATTGTTGCGGGCAAGCTTCGCGAAAAAGTCCAGGGCGCGCCCGTCGAAGCCGTTAAAGTGCGACGCATCCGGCGTCGGTTCTGGGTTCGGCTTCGGCTTCGGTGCTCTCTTGTGAATTGCCATAGGTTGTTCTTGCCTCGCCATTGTGTCATGGCGCGGAAGCGCGAATGAGAATGGCATGTTTATAAGGCTTTCATATCCTTCGGCCACAGTTGGCTTTCCCGAGGAAGCCGGACACATCAGGCTTCCGGGCGCAGGTCCATCGTTCGGTGGCGTCGATGCGGAAAGCAGTTAGGACTCTCAGCTTTGCGGCGGTAACCGCGCTTGCCGCGCCCGCACTGGCGCAGCAGGTACTCGGGGGAACCTTTCCGGCGGCGTGACCGATCCCAGCGGAGCTGTCATCGGCGCCGCCGTGACTGTCACCAGCCTCGGTACCGGGTTGACGCGCAGCACCGTTACCAACAGCAGCGGTGAGTACCAGTTCAACGACCTGCCCGGCGGCACTTACAGCGTCACGGTCGCGGCAACCGGCTTTGCGGAGCAAGAGTTCCCCTCGGTTCTGATCCAGGGAAGCCGCACGGCGCCGCTGCCGGTCCGGCTTGCGACCGGCAACGTCAACGAGTCGACCACGGTCAATGCAAACCCTTCGCTGAACGACTCCGACACGACCAATGGCCTCGTCCTGAGTCATTCGCAGATCGAAGATGTGCCGCTCGCGACCGGCTCGTTTACGCAGCTCATCCCGCTCTCGCCCGGGGTCAGCTCACAATTTGTGAACAGCACGGGGACCAACGAGGGCCTCGGCAATCAATCCATTTATGCCGATGGGCAAAGGGCTACCGACAACACGTTTCTGGTCGACGGCGTCGACGTAAGCAACTTGTTCAACGGCAACAGCTCCAGTCAGGTGGCCTCAGGCCGGGCGACGCCGAACACGGGAGAAAACTTCCTGGCCGGCGGCACGATTCAGGCCAACACATCGGTGTACGACGCGATCGGCAATGCCATCCCGAGCCCTAGCCCGGAGCAGATCAACGAGATCCGGGTCAATACCTCCATGTACGACACGCAACAGGCGCGAAAAGCTGCGCGCACATGGACGTAGGTACGCTGAGCGGCTCGAACAAGGTGCCTGGCGAAGGCTACGTGTACCGGGGCACGAATACGCTGAACGCGGCGCCCTTCTTCTATACACAGCAGAGCGCGGCCTATGGGGGCACGATGCCGGTCAATGAAGTCAATCTGTATCTGCACCGCGTGGTTGCAAGCGGCACAGTAGGCGGGCCGCTGTTGAGGGACAAAATCTTCCTCTTTCTCGGCTACAACGGCGTACGTGTGACCGATTTGCGGTACAGGAGACCATCGGCAGCAGCCGCATCGTGCAGATGTCCTTTCATCTGCGCTTCCAAGGGTAGCTGCTGAGGTACACAGGCGCAGTGTCATCCTGGACGAAGTGAAGGAGCTGCTCCGACTTCCTGGAGGACGCGGCACTCTCAGACGGAAGTCACATTTCGCGGTATCCAAGGTAACCCTTCGTGGTGAACATTCACCGGGCCGGCAGGCAACCTGGCATAGAATCCTCCCCATGCCTGCTTTACGCGTGATCGTCATCGACGACAATGAAGCCCACGCTTCCGGGCTTGCCGAGCTACTGGAGCTTTCAGGTTTCAAGGCCACGTACGCGACCAACGGCCGCTCCGGGCTGGAGCGGCTCGAAAGCAATGCGGTCGATGCAGTGCTTCTCGATGTGCATCTTCCGGATATCGACGGCTACGAGGTTTGTCGAAGGATCCGGCGGAACAGCGAGCTGGCGCATGTCGCGGTGGTGTTTCATTCGGGCTCCTCGCCGGTCGACACGCCCCATGGCGCCGATGCTTTTTTGACCTACCCAGTCGAGATGAAACACATACGCAGCGTGATCCAGGGCTGCGTGGCCCGGCGCAAGGATGCGCGGGCGGCAGCTTTCACCCTTGGCGCACAAGGGGGAGCGGCTGAAACGGCGGGAGTTCTCAGCCCCCGCCACGGTCTGTAGCGACACAGCCCGTAACGACACAGCCCAAGAAGCCGCGCGGGGCAGCTTCATCAGGAACATCGGCTACGCAAATAGCGACCGCACCCTGCCCGCGATTGCATTCTGAATCAACTTGCCATCGCGCGTACCGGCGTTCACGCCCACCTTTTCAAACAGGTTCCAGGTTTCGGTCAGGGTAAGTGAACCTCCGGGCTGGACGGTCTGCCTCGGTCCAAGCAATTCCACTTCCATGTAGCTGCCTTCGACGTAGACTTCGTTGTTCACGCCGTAGTCCGGATATTCCGCGGCTTCGTTGTGGACGAAGCGTTTCACAAATAGGGTATCGCTCACCAGGTGAGCGCACCACCCTTCCTTGTTGCGCAAACCCATTTTCTGCGAGTGGGGCAGGGCCGGGTCGGCGTGCAGCAGGATGTACGGCAGCCCCAGGGTAAACCGAGGGTCTTGAAGGTCGGTAAAGGCGCACAGCGCCAGCGGCTGCGTCACGGTGACGTACTCATCGTGCGACTGGAAAGGAACGCGGGGTACGATCGCGGTACCGCCTTCAACGACCGTGATACCCCATGCGGCGATGTCGACCGGCCACAGAGCGTGGCTGGTGACCGTCTGGTCGAGCCGCACGCCGGTGCCGCTCGCTTCAAGCGAAACGCGGATCGTCTTCTGCATACCGGTGGCGTCCACGGGCTGGCGAAGGGTAAGCGAGAGTTCGCCCTCGGTGCTGTGCTCGACAGGGTCGTTGTCCGGCGCGTATGTAGCTGGGAAAAGCTCCGGCCACACCCACAGACGATGCCCGCCGTAAGGCTTCCAGGTGCCCAGAGCAGTTTCCATGGAGTTTTGCGGAAAGAAGGCGAGGAGGTTGGCCCCGCCCGTTGGGCCGTAGAAAAGGATCCGCGGCCCGATCGCGGTCGCGGCGATGATGTCAACGTCGCCGTTGGAAACCTTGATGCAGCCTTCCAGCCCCAGGTAGGAGATTGTTTCTATGCTCACACTGCCCTTTCGCTTTCGCGTTTACTGTAGCGGCTCCAGGCCGGTGCAGAACGGAGACATCCCTGATGTGCCCGGTACTACTCGCGGCCGTGATCGTGGTCGAGCACGCCATGCAGCGCAATGGCTGCGCCTACCAGCGCAGTCACTGTCGAGGCGGAAACACCCTTGCTGCGCTTTTGGGGAGAGGCGCCCGGAAGCTGGCCGCCGATAGATTCATCGTCCGCGGGCGACTCGACCCGTGCGGCGTCGCGTTGCGCCAACACGGGGGCATCACTGTGGTACCTGACCTCGCGAAGCGGCGCGTCTCCCACGCTCGGCAGAAGCGTTGCGGAGGTGGGCTGGGAAATCGGCAAAACAGAAGTCGTTTGAGAAGGGACAGGGATTGCGGGAACCGACCGCGAGACCGTGCTGAGATGTCTGGCATGGCGGAGCGGCTGTGCAGAGGGCTCGGCTGCGACCGCCGCGACTGGGGAGGCCGCCGGCAGGTGGAAGCCGATCCACAACGCCGGTGCAAGCAACCCAGCTAGGCAGAAAGCAACAGCCGACAGCAGGCCGCGCAGCGTACAGGCGCCCGGCGAGGTAGCGGACTCCCCGGCGAGAATGGCCTGCACCCGCGAGTGCAGCACCGAAGCGCTGGCCGCGAACGCGATGCCGATCTTTTGCCTGTTTGTCGGACTGGGAGCCAAAGCCTTCCAGCCGAAGCGTACCAGCACATCGGCGTATACATCGCGCCGCTCCGGCTGCGCACGCAGCACAATCAGGTCGCAGGCCAGCTCACGCTCAAGATGAAGCGCGGCAAAGGCGGCGTGGAGCGCGGGATGGAAGAACAGGAGGGCGCGGCACAGCCGGGCAGCGGCCTCCCATGCCGTATCGCGGCGGCGCACATGGGCCAGTTCGTGCCGCAGGATGTTTTCAAGGGCAAGCCCGTCTTCTTCACCGCACTCAGGCGGCAAATAGATGCACGGCGTGTGCCAGCCGGTGGTCGCAGGCGAGGGAAGAGCGGGAAGCAGCCATAGCTGGACACGGCCGACGCCCATCTGGCGGGCAAGAATCGCAAGCGCACGACGGAGCGCAGCGGGAGGTGCGGTGCGGAAGGAAAGCGCCTTCCTGAGCCGTCGTTGCCGATGAAGCAAGGCGACCGCGAGCACACCTAGGGTAGCCAGGTAGAAACCGCCCACCAGGGGGAGCGTGTGGCTGATTGCGTCGGCCGCCGCTGCCGGTACCGTCCACTCCGGGGCAGGATGCAGCGGGAAAGCTGGCCGGAGAGCCACCGCGGCCACCGAGACAGTAGGTATGGAGATCACGGCGCGGAGCAGCGTCAGCAGCCAGCAGGTCGCGGAGCCAAGCAGAAACGTTGTCCACACCGCGAAGCGGACTGCGGCGGAGGTGGAAAAGCGTGCCAGGATCCAGCAAAGGCAGTAGGCCAGGCTGACTTCCAGCATGAAGTCGCAGAACAAGGAGAACCATTGGAGGGCTACGGCGCCGGGCAGTTCTCCAAAGCTCATTTCGCTTCCTCCTGCGACTCCCGTTCCCGCCGGAACTTCTGAATCAGCGCTTCCATCTCCCGGAGATCGCTGCCGCGGAGCCCATCGGATTGGAGCAGGTTGACCAGCAGCCCGCTGGCCGAGCCGCCGAAGTTCTCCTGCAGCAGCATGCCCACGGAAAGCTGAGCGACGGTCTGCTCGTCCACCTGCGGCGAAAAAACAAAAACCTTGCCGCGCGCTACGTGAGCCACAAGATTCTTGGTCTCCATGATGCGGAGAAGGGTCTGGGTGGTTTTGTAGTTTGGCTGCTCGCCTTCAGGGAAAGCGTGAACGATCTGCTCGACCGTGGCTTCTTCAAGCTTCCAAAGGACGCGCAGGAGCCGCGCTTCAGCGGGTGTGGGCAGGGGCGGCTTTTTTCCTCGGGCCATTCTCACGGACACACCTTTGCAACCACAGCCTAGCACCAGTGCGGCGGTCTATGCTGCTCGTTTCGTAACTGCGGCCCTGCTGGCAAGGTGATGAGCAACCTCTCAGATCGAGAGATTCAGCACACGGTTCAGCCGCTGGACAAACGAGCCCGGCTCCCCAAGAGCTACGCCTTCCATCAGCAGCGCCTGGTCGAGCAGCAGCCATGCGGCATCCTCGGTGACCGCGTCTTCCGGCCGCGCGAGCAGCTTGCGGATGATCTCGTGATCGGGGTTGATCTCAAGCGTGGGTTTGGGCGTCGGGATGTCCGTCTGCCCCATGGCGCGCATCATCTTCTGCATCTGCACCGACATTTCTTCCTCGTCGGAGACGATGCAGGACGGGCTGTCGGCGAGCCGCACCGAGGCTCGCACATCCTTGACGCGGTCGCCCAGGGTCGCTTTGACCTTGTCGAGCAGGGGCTTCAAGGCTTCCGCCTTGTCCGGTTCAGCCTCGTCCTTCAGGTCCTCGCTCGTCGCTGCCTTGTTGACCGCTTTCAGGTCGAGGTCGCCGTAAGCGTCAATGCCCGAGAAGACGATTTCGTCGATCTCGTCATCGAGGATCAGCACCTCGATCTCGCGCTTTTTATAGATCTCCAGCAGAGGCGAGGTACGCAGCAGGGACTCCGGGCCGCCGGTGATGTAGTACAGGCTTTTCTGGTCCTCCTTCATGCGCGATTTCACGTCGGCCAAGCTGGTCAAGCCGTCCACCTTGGTCGACTTGACTCGGATCAGGTCAAGCAGCGCTTCCCGGTTCGCGTAGTCGTTGTACAGCCCTTCCTTCAATGGCCGGTTGTACTGCGTGATGAAGCGCAGGTACAGCTCCGGCTGCTGGGTCGCAATGGTCTTGAACTCGCTCAGGAGCTTTTTGACACTGGCGGTGCGGATCGCGGTCAGCACGCGATTCTGCTGCAGGATTTCGCGGCTGACATTGAGCGGCAGGTCTTCGCTGTCGATAATGCCGCGCACAAAGCGCAGGTATTGCGGCAGCAGCTCCTTGGCGTCGTCCATGATGAACACGCGCTTGACGTACAGCTTGACGCCGACCTTGTACTCGGACTGGTACAGGTCGAGCGGGGCTTTCTCCGGCACGTAGAAAAGCGTCGTGTACTCGAGGCTGCCCTCAGCCTTGGTGTGCACGGAGAAAAGCGGGTCTTCGGAGTCGCCCGAGATGGACTTGTACAGCTCCTTGTAATCTTCGTCGCTCAGCTCGCTCTTGGGCCGCCGCCACAGGGCGCTGGCTGCGTTGACCTGTTCGGTGACGCGGGTTTTGTCTGACTTTTTCTCTTCGGCATTCCACTCGCTTTTGTCGTAGGTCAGAAAGATGGGAAAGGCGATGTGGTTTGAGTACTTCTTAACGATCTCCTGCAGGCGCCAGCTGTTTGCGTACTGCTTGCCTTCCTCGTTCAGGTGGATCAGCACGGTGGTGCCGACGCTCGGGCGCTCAGCGGGCTCAAGCTCAAAGCCGCTCTTGCCGTCGCTGGTCCAGCGCCAGGCCTGCTCCTCGCCGGCCTTGCGCGTGGTCACCTCCACGCGGTCGGCCACCATAAACACGCTGTAAAAGCCGACGCCGAACTGGCCGATCAGGTTGGAGTCCTTCTTCGCGTCGCCCGAGAGCTGCGACAGGAAGTTCTTGGTGCCGGAGCGGGCAATGGTGCCCAGGTGGGAAACCAGGTCGTCCTCGCTCATGCCGATGCCGGTGTCGGCGATCGTCAGCGTTTTTGCCTCCTCATCGAGCTCCAGGTCGATGCGCGGGTCGAAGGGAAGCGCCTTGAATGCGTCGTTGGTGAGGGTCAGGTGGCGCAGCTTGTCGAGCGCGTCCGATGAGTTCGAAATAAGCTCGCGCAGAAAGATTTCCGGGTGCGAGTAGAGCGAGTGAATGATGAGCTGGAGCAGCTGGCTGACTTCGGTTTGAAACTCACGCTGTGGCATAGAACTCTATTATCGCCAGAACGGGGCAATGTGTAGTCACCGGTGAGGCGCTCGCGGCTCTTTTCTGGCGGAACTTGCCCGCGCGAGCTTGTTCATCCCCGCCGACAAGGGCTCGTCCGAGACGATTACCGACCGGAACCCCAGCGCCTACTCGCTTCCGGCTTGGCTGTACTCCGCGTCGGTCACGTGTTCGAGCCATACCGTACTCAACCCTTGTTCGTTGGCATTCTGCATGACTAGATGGACCAGGGTTCGCCCTGCGGCCGCACCATGCCAGTGCACCTCGCCGGGCTCGATCCACACGGAGTCGCCGGGGTGGATGGCGCGGGCCGGGTATCCCTGCAGCTGCACCCAGCCGACGCCTGACAGCACGTGGAGCGCCTGCCCGTGCGGGTGCGTGTGCCAGGCGGTGCGCGCGCCTGGTGCGAACGAAACGCGCGCGGCATTGAGGCGCGCGGGCGGCGACCCGGCAACAACTTCGTCGATCCAGACTGTGCCGGTGAACCACTCCGAGGGTCCTTGAAGGCAGTTGAGCGCTTCCGCTTGCATGATCTTCATCGTGCGATGAGTGTATCGGGCGCACCGAACCGTGTCGGCGCACTGTCCGTTTCCGGACAGGTATGCACGACCATGACTGTTTTTGGACGCTTCTTTCTCAAGGCTCGGGCCAGTCAGTGTTCATTCCAGGTCACTTAGCCAGCTCACTGGAACGGTCAACGCCGTGCATGCGTAGTAGGCGTATGGACATCGCCCGCCCCGACCTGCAACGCAAACGAACCCGACGCCGCTGGGTGTTTGCCCTTGCCAGCATCATCGTTCTCTCGACGGTTGCGTTTGCCGTTTCCCGTCTCAAGCCGGCCGCGCCTTCCGTCGACCGCAGCACCGTATGGACCGACACGGTGAAGCGTGGACCCATGGTCCGCCAGGTGCGCGGCATCGGCACGCTGGTGCCGCGCGAGGACCGCATCCGGCTGATCCCTGCGGAAACCGAGGCCACCGTGGTGCGCCTGCGGGTGCTGCCCGGCGCGCGGGTCGAGCCGGACACGATCGTGATGGACCTGACCGACCCGCAGCTGGCGCAGGAGCTGCTTTCCGCCCAGCTCGACCTGAAGGCGGCGCAGGTGGAGTACGGCAACCTGCAGGCCAAGCTCCAAAGCGACCTGATGACCCAGAGGGCCGGTGCGGCGACGGTCGCGGCGGACCACAACCAGGCGCAAAAGCAGGCGCAAACCGACAAAGCGCTCTACGACCTGGGCGTGATTAGCGGGTTGACCTACAGCGCGTCGCAAGGCAAGGCCGACGAGCTGAAAACCCGGGACGGGATCGAAGGGGAGCGGCTGACCGTGAACCAGAAAGCCATCGCCACGCAGCTTGAAGTGCAGCAGACCAAGGTGGATGAGGCGCGGGCGATCCTGGCGCTGAAGCAGCGGCAGGGCAACGCGCTGAGCGTGCGCGCGGGCATCGCGGGCGTGCTGGTGGAGCTGCCGCACCAGGTGGGCGAGCACGTAACGCCGGGCACGACGCTCGCGAAGGTCGTGCAGCCGGACCAGCTGAAAGCCTCGCTCAAGATTGCGGAAACGCAGGCCCGCGACATCCAGATCGCGCAGCCGGCGGAGATCGACACCCACAACGGCGTGATCGCGGGCAAGGTCACGCGGATCGATCCGGCGGTTTTGAACGGAACCGTCACCGTGGACGTAGAGCTTATCGGCGCCCTGCCGCAGGGCGCGCGGCCTGACCTGAGCGTCGACGGAACCATCGACCTCGACCGCCTGCAGGACGTGCTGTACGTGGGCCGGCCGGCGTTCGGCAACGAGAACAGCACGGTGAGCCTGTTCCGGCTGACGCCGGACGGCAGGGAAGCGGTGCGCACGCCGGTCAAGGTCGGGCGCGCCTCGGTCAATGCCATTCAGGTGCTGGGCGGGTTGGATGCCGGCGACACGGTCATTCTGTCGGACATGTCGCGGTGGGACAACGTGGACCGCGTGCGACTGAACTAGGGAGGGAACGATGGAAGCGAAGGGCGAAGCACTGATCCAGATCGAAGCGATGACCAAGGTCTTCCTGACCGAGGAAATCGAAACGCACGCGCTGTCGGGCGTACACCTGAGCATTCGGCGCGGCGAGTACATTGCGATGTCCGGCCCTTCGGGCTGCGGGAAATCGACGCTGCTCTCGATCGTGGGGCTGCTCGACACGCCGTCAAGCGGCAGCTATCAGCTCAACGGCAAGCCGGTCGCGAACCTGAGCTTTGCCGAGCGCTCGCGCATTCGGAACCAGGAGATCGGCTTTATCTTTCAAAGCTTCAACCTGATCGGCGACCTGACCGTGTACGAGAACGTGGAGCTGCCGCTGACCTACCGCGCGGGCATGGCGGCGAGTGAGCGCCGCGACCGCGTGCAGCGGGCACTCGAGCGCGTGGGTATGGCGCACCGCGTGCGCCACTACCCGGCGCAGCTCTCGGGCGGCCAGCAGCAGCGTGTTGCGGTGGCCCGCGCTCTCGCCGGCGCACCGTCGATCCTGCTGGCCGACGAGCCGACCGGCAACCTGGACTCGCGCAATGGCGAGGCCGTGATGGAGCTGCTGGCCGAGACCATCTGCATGGTGACGCACGACCCGCGCTTTGCCGCGCACGCCGATCGCCAGGTGCATTTGTTCGACGGCAAAGTGGTGGCCGAGGGCGAGCTGCTGCAGCTGCTCGCCGAGCCCGAGCGCAACGCGAGCACGGTGAGCGTGCCGCGAGGCACGGCATGACGACCTTCTTCTCGGAGCTGGCGTGGGACGCGCCCTACACAGTGCGCCAGTTGCGGCGGGCTCCCGGCTTCTCGCTGACGGTGCTGCTTACCCTCGCGCTCGCGATCGGGGCCACGGCGGCCATGACGGGCGTGCTGCGGGCCACGCTGCTCAATCCTTTGCCTTATTCGCATCCCGACCGGCTGCTCGAGATTGGCGACCGCAACCTGCAGGGCTTCAAGACAAACGGGTTGATCACCGTGGCACGCGCGGCGGATCTTGCGGCGATCGAGCACGACGGACACACGGTGTTCTCCGATTTCAGCTTTCTCTACTGGAACGACGGGCAGCTCGCCTTCTCCGGCCACGAACCCATTCGAGCCTCCTCGGCCGCAGTCTCGGGCAGCTTCTTCAAGACGATCGGAATGGCTCCCCTGATGGGCCGTGCCCTGACGGAAGCAGACGACGTACGCAACGCCCCGCTGGTCGCCGTCATCAGCCGGCACTTGTGGATGTCGGCGTTTTCGGGCGATCGGGCGATTCTCGGCCGCAGCGTGCGGCTCGGCGAGCAGCAGGCGACGATCGTCGGCGTGATGCCGGAAGCGTTCAACCTGCCGGCCGGCGTTGATTTCTGGTACCCGGGCCAGATTTCTGCGGCCAATTTTCAAGGCTACCGCGGCGACGGCAGCCGCTTTGTGCGCGTCTTTGCCCGGCTGGCACCATCGGAGACACTCGGCTCCGCGACACAGGAGGCAGGGCTGCTCGCGACGCAGCTGGCACACGCTTTCCCGCAAAGCGACGGGACCTGGGCCTTCGAGCTCACCAGCCTGCGCAGCAGCCTGTTTGGGGACTACCGACACGCGCTACTGCTGCTTTCAGCAGCGGTCGCATTGGTGCTCCTGGTCGCTGCGGTCAACATTGCAGGCCTGCAGCTTTCCCGCAATGCGGTGCGGGAGCCGGAGTTTGCGGTCCGGAGCGCGCTGGGCGTTTCGCCTCTTCGACTGGCGCGGCAGTTGCTTACCGAGAGCGTCCTGCTGGTGCTTGCGGGCTCGCTCGCCGGGGTAGCCGTCGGCGCAATGCTGCTGCAGGGGTTTGCGACACAACTTCCGGCGGCGCTGCTTCGGATCGAGAAGCCGCATATCGATACTGCGGTTCTTCTGACGGCCTGTGGCATCGCTCTAGCGGTCGGCGTGCTTACCGGCATCGTTCCGGCGATCCAATCCACACGCGCAAGCTTGCGAGGAGTTGCGCGCTCCACCGCACCCACGACCCGGCTGTTCGGTAAGGTGTTTAGCGCTGCGCAGATCGCGCTGGCTTTAGTGTTGCTGACGCTTTCGATGGCTGTTCTCCACGGGCTGTACGCGTTGCTCCACACACCCCTTGGCTTCACTACCGCCCGGATACAAACCTGTAGCGTCGACCTGTCGTGGGCGATGGAGTTCAGCAAGCGCGACCGCGTGTACCGCCAGATAGAGAACGCGCTCGCCGCATTACCGGGCGTGGACAGTGTGGGAGCGGTAACAGCGCTGCCGCTCGGCAACTTCAGCCTGCGCCGCACCTTCGATATAGCGGGGCAGCCGTCGACCGCACAGCATGATGCAGTGGTCGCCGAAGGGCGCGCTTTCAGCCCGGGGTACCTGCACACCCTGCAGATTCCGCTGCTCACTGGACGCACCTTTACCGAGCAGGACACGGTGCCGAACGCGCCGGCGGTAGTTGTGGTGAACAAAGCGCTAGCCGCACGCTACTTCGCCGGCCGCAATGCGGTGGGGCAGCGGCTGTTAGGCGGCAGGGCCGTCACCGGCAACGCCGGTTCCAGCGAGATCATCGGCGTCATCGGCGACGTGCGGGGTACGGACGGGACACTGACCAGTCCACCGCAGCCGGAGGTCTACGACGCGGGCAACGCCGGCTGGCCGCATCTGCAGTTCGCCATCCGGTCCAGTCTGCCGTCCGCGGTGCTGGAGCAGCAGGTGCGCCGCGCGGTCGCCTCGCTCGATGCATCCGCCTCGGTCGGACCGCTTACGCCGCTGGCCCGCTCCGTCGATCGCTCGCTCCAGCAGCCGCGCTGGAACGCGGCCCTGCTCACCGCCTTTGCCGGGCTGTCGCTGCTGCTGGTGGTCGTCGGCGTGTACGGGCTGGTGGCATTTCAGGTCGCGCAGCGCAGCCGCGAGCTTGCGGTCCGGCTGGCGCTCGGGGCTACGCGCCGGGGTGTGCTCGGGCTGGTGCTGGCGGAGTCCGCGCGGCTGCTTGGCCTGGGGCTTGCCGTTGGGGCTGCCGGAAGCTGGGCAGCCGCGCGCCTGTTCGCGGCCGGGTTCGGCGTCGTTCTTGGTGGGGACACGCATTTCGCGTTCCTCGCCGTTCCCACGGCGGCCGTCCTGGCAGCAGCTGTGCTGGGCGCGACGCTGATCCCGGCGCTCCGCGCCAGCTCCATCGATCCAATGCAGGCGCTGCGCACGGAATAGCGCTTTTTGCGTGTCTGGTCTGCCGCTACAGCACAACGCTGATCAACGCACTCGCTCCACCGCGAAAGTAGGGGAAAGATGAACTCGTTATTCGCCGACATCCGCTATGCCCTGCGGCAGCTGCGCCGCTCGCCCGGCTTTGCCGCGACCGCCATCCTCACGCTCGCGCTCGGTATCGGCGCAACGACCGCTATCTTTACGCTGGTCTACCAGGTCATGCTGCGCTCGCTTCCAGTTGCGCACCCGGAGCAGCTTTACAAGGTCGGCAAAACCCTGAACTGCTGCGTGCTGGGCGGCATTCAGGACGACTGGAGCCTGTTCTCCTACGACTTCTACCACTTCCTCCGCGACCAGACGCCTGGGACTGCGGGGCTTGCCGCAGTGCAGGCCGGCACGAGCGTGGTAAGCGCACGCCGCGCCGGTGGCGCCTCAGTCTCGCAGCCGCTGGCGATGCACTTCGTCTCCGGCAACTACTTCTCCGTCCTGGGTGTGCGGCCTTTTGCCGGCCGCTTGCTGCGGCCGGACGATGACCGTGAGGGTGCTCCCCCGACCGCGGTGCTCAGCTATACGCTCTGGCGCACCAAGTTCGGCGCCGACTCGCAGCTGGTCGGCAGCACGCTGCTGCTCACCGGCCACCCGGTCACGGTCGTCGGGATCTCGTCAGAAAGCTTTCTCGGCGAGCGCAACACAACCGACCCCCCGGGACTCTGGGTGCCGCTCGCCCAGGAGCCGGTGCTTGAACCGGCCAGCAAGATCATCCGCTTCGCCGCCTCCAACTGGCTCGATTTGCTGGTGCGCATCCCCGACCCCCATGCCGTAGCACCCGCGCAACTCGCCTTCAAGGGAGAGTTGCGTCAGTGGATCGCCGCGCACCCTAACTTCTACACCGGCTTCCCGCCGAAGGAGATCGCCGGAGCCACCACCGAGCTCGCGCCCGCTGCAAGCGGCATCAACAACCTGCAGGGCCAGTACGAGCGCAGCCTCAAGCTGCTGCTGCTCGTCGCCGGTTTCGTCCTGCTTATCGCCTGCGCGAACCTGGCCAACCTGATGCTGGTGCGCGGCATGACCCGCCAGGCCGAACTGGCCGTGCGCAGCGCTCTCGGCGCGCCGCGCGGGCGCCTGGTCCGGCAGATGCTGGTCGAGGCGGTGCTGCTCTCGTTCTTCGGCGGTCTCGCTGCTGTTGCTGTCGCGTACGCCGGCACGCGCGGCATCCTGGCGCTCGCCATGCGCGGCGTCGAGCTCAGCCCTGTTTCCGCGTCGCCTTCGCTGCCCGTACTGGGTTTTGCGCTGCTGCTCTCGCTTGTCACCGGCATCGCCTTCGGCACGGCACCGGCGTGGATCGCTTCGCGCCAGAACCCGGTCGAAGCCTTGCGCGGCGCGAACCGCAGCAGCGCGAGCGACCGCAGCGCCCTGCCGCAGCGGCTGCTCGTCATCCTGCAGGCCGCGCTCTCGCTTGTGCTGCTCACGACCGCCGGCCTGCTCATCACCAGCCTGCGCCACCTGGAGCAGCAGAACTTTCACTTCGAGCCTGAAGGCCGGCTGATCGTATTTACCGATCTTGCCGCTGCCGGGTACACCTACGACCGCCTTGCCGGGCTGTACCAGCGCATCGACGACACCTTCTCGCGCCTGCCCGGGGTGCAGGGTTTCGGCTACGGCACCTATGGCCCCATGGCCTACAACAACTGGGGCACAGGCGTGTGGTTCCCGGGAGATGCGCAGAACCGTGACCCGAACATGGGCGCTTCCTACAGCGCCATCAGCCCGCAGTTCTTCGCGGCCGTTGGCACCCGCGTGCTCGAAGGCCGCGGCATCACTGAGCAGGACACACCTACAACGCAGCATGTCGCCGTTGTAAACCGGATGTTCGTCGATCACTATCTCAAGGGCAAACAGGCCATCGGCGAACACTTCGGCCCCGACCCAAAGAAGACGGCCGAGTTCGCCATCGTCGGTGTCGTCGAGAACACAAAGTACGGCGACCCGGCAGAACCGGTCAGGCCCATGTTCTATACCCCGGTTCGGCAGGCCACCAGCTTCGAGACCGAACGGGACACCACCATCGAGCGGCAGAAGCACTTCGCCACCAACCTTATCGTGCGCTACCGCAGCGACGAAAGCGCCGCCGCGGCTTCCGTGCGGCAGGCGCTGCAGCAGATCGACCCTGAGATACCGATCCTCGCCATGCGCAGCTACACAGACCAGCTCAGCGGCAACTTCACCCAGCAGGACCTCGTCGTGCGCCTCACCACCCTCTTCGGCGCGCTCGCGCTCCTGCTCGCCTCCATCGGTCTCTACGGCGTCACCGCCTACGCGGTCGCGCGGCGCACCGGCGAGATCGGCATCCGCATGGCGCTCGGCGCCAGCCGCTCGAGCGTGCTCGCTATGATCGTGCGCACCGCACTCGCGCAGGCGCTGCTCGGCCTCGCGCTCGGCCTGCCGCTTACTTTCTTCGCCGCGCGCCTGCTCCAGCACTCGCTGTACCAGACCAGCAGCTTCCAGCCGCTTGTTCTGGGGGGCGTCGCTGCCCTGCTGCTCGCCTCTGCCTTCGCTGCTGCCGTGATCCCTGCGCGCCGCGCCACCTCCATCGACCCCATGCTCGCCCTGCGCTCGGAGTAAGCAAACATGCCCACCATCCTTCCGAACATGTTTCAGGACACCCGCTACGCTTTGCGGCAGCTGCGCCGCTCGCCCGGCTTTGCGTTTACGGCTGTGTTTACCTTGTCGCTGACGGTTGGGCTGGCGGCGACCGTGTTCAGCGTCTTTGACGCGCTGCTGGTGCGGCCTTTGCCTTATGGCGCGCCCGAGCGCATCGTGATGCCGGTGCCGCGCTCGCCTTCGGGCTACACCCAGCCTGCGAGCTCGCCCGAGTACCGGTTCTGGCGCGAAAACAACCGGTCGTTCACCGCGCTGGCCGGCTTCTCGACGCAGACGATGAACCTGCGCGGGCCGCAGGGTCCAGCCGCGATCCATGCTGTGCACTCCACAAATAATTTCTTCACGGCGCTTGGTGTGCAGCCGATGCTGGGCCGCACATTTCTGCCGAATGAAAATGCACGTGACCGCACGGACGTGGCCGTGCTGAGCTATCCGCTATGGCAGAAGAACTTCAACGGCCGGGCGAGCGTGATTGGCTCGAAAATCGAGCTCGACGGACGGCCCGTGACGGTGATCGGCGTCATGCCCGCGGGCTTTCGCTTTCCGCTGGAGGAGAGTGAGGTCGCTTACGCTCCCTTCACCGCGCAGCAGGACGACTTGAGTTTGGTAGGTCGACACTGGATGCGGACCATAGGACGCCTCCGGCCGGGTGTAACGCGCGCACAGGCCGAAGCGGACATGACCCGTGTGCTCGCGGCTTACGCAAAGGTCGTTCCGGACAGCAAGGGACGGCGCATGGCCCTCCTGCCGGCCTCTGAATATCTTCTGGGTCAGACGGGCGGCCTTGTCAAGGTGCTGGCGCTTGCGGTCCTCGCAGTGCTCGCGCTGGGTTGCGTCAACATCGCCGGACTGATGCTGGTGCGCGGGCTGCGCAGGGAGCGGGAGCTGGCGCTGCGTGCCGCGCTTGGCGCCTCGCGTGCGGTGCTGGCTCGGCAGCTGCTCGGGGAGATCGTGCTGCTCGCCGTTGCTGGAACCGTAGGAGGCGGCCTTACCGCGTGGGCCTTGCTGCAGGTGACGCGCACCCTCCTGGTCGCTTCCCTCGCGCGCGGGTCTGAGGTGTCGCTCAACCCTCCGGTGCTGCTTGCTTCGCTCGCCGCCGCGCTGCTCACACTGGTAGTTGCCGGGCTGCTGCCCCTGCGACAGCTTCTCTCCATTGCACCGGCGCAGGCTCTGCGCTCGGGCGGTGCCGCGACGGGTGCCGGCCGCACACACAAGCGGCTTGGCGGTGCGCTGATTGCAACCCAGATGGCGCTGGCCATGGTGCTGCTGCTGACCAGCGGACTGTTGCTGCGCTCGCTTGCGGCGCTGCGCTCGACTGATCTCGGCTTTCGCGCCGACCACCTGCTGGTGGAAGACGTGAACCTGTCGCCTGCCACAGTGGCTGGCCGCGACCTGATGCAGACCTTCTACAACCCGCTGCTGGAGCGGGTGCAGGCGATCCCGGGGGTGCAGTCAGCGGCGCTCATCAACATACTTCCTGTGCAGAGCTACGGCTCCAACAGCGATATCCAGATCCTCGGCCATCCACCGAGCCCACCCAACCAGGAGCGGCTTGCGGAGATCCGCATCGCCACGCGCGGCTACTACACCGCCATGGGCACGCGCCTTTTGCGCGGGCGTTTGTTCGATGACGCGCTCGACACGGCAACGACGCGGCCCGTGATGGTTGTGAACGAAACCTTTGTGCGGCGCTTTCTTTCGCCGGGCGAAGACCCGATCGGGAAA
>CAXTMW010000044.1:21567-21855 GCA_964245455.1 uncultured Acidobacteriaceae bacterium | reverse complement strand
CCGGTGAAGAGGGTGCGGTGGTTGTGGGCCGGATCCACGAGTCGAAGGATCATCACTTCGGTTACAACGCAGGCACCAACCACTTCGAGGACCTGGTCGCGGCCGGCGTCATCGACCCAACCAAGGTGACCCGCACTGCGCTCCAGAACGCGGCGTCGATCGCGGGCTTGATGCTGACGACCGAAGCCATGGTCGCCGACATCCCAGAGCCGAAGGCAGCAGCGCCGGCCGGCGGACACTCGCACGGCGGCGGCATGGACGGCATGTACTAAGCCGCTCTTGCCAGCC
>CAXTMW010000044.1:12902-21557 GCA_964245455.1 uncultured Acidobacteriaceae bacterium | reverse complement strand
TCAAAATTTGTTTGTCTTGTTCTTTGCGCGGTTGTCGTTACTTTACTTCTTCAAGCTCTACCTCATTCGAGTAAGACGCATACGGAAGTACCGTGGCCTGCGTAAAAGTTGCCGTTTAGACAATTGCTCTCGCGGGTGCAAGCGGGCAAGCTCAGGTTGCTGGGGTAAATGGCTGGGGTACTCTCGACATAACCTCGTCAAAGGAATCCCTATTGAGCCGAGTCGCCATGTGCGTCAAGCGAAAGCTCCGTCGTTCCTTGCTGCCGGCCTGCGTGTTCAGCGCCGTCCTGCCATCTCTGGCGCAGGTTCCCTCGGCATCCTCGTTCTCAGGCACCGCCGTTTCTCCCCTGCCGGAAGCGCCTCGCGCCGACCCGCCGATCGTACGCGCCGTGGTACCCGCCGCGCAGCAGCCGCTCATTTTGCCTCGCAACTTTCGTATTACCCCGGCCTCGTCTCGTACGAACGTACCCGGCAAGGTCCACTACTATCTCGAGAGCACCTATTCCCTGCGCGTTCTTTTGGAGGCGTTCGCGGTTACCGGCGTGCCGAATATCACGACCGCGCCGCGGCGTCCCCTTGCGGGCGATGCTAACTACCAGCAGGCACTCGACAGTTACGGCGACCAGCTTGACAACTGGTTTCACGTCAACGAGAAAACGCTCCGTCTACGCTCGGACCGCCTCGAAGTTGGTCTCGCGACCGCGGAAACGCGCCAGCTCTTCAGCAACCTCGTGCTGCCGCTCGCCCTACACCAGCAGGCGCGCTATTTGCCGGCCCCGGTCAACTCCGACTTTAGTCAGCGCATGGAAAACGCTGTCGCCTCAATCGTCGTCACTCGTACCGACAGCGGAGCGCTGGTGCCCAACTACTCCAAACTCGGCGGAACCGTAGCGGCTGCCTACCTGGGCAAAGCGCTGTACGCGAACGCCTTCAAGGCGCCTTCGCTCGACTCAAATCACTTCGTCGTGCGCTATATCTCGTACAGCCTGCTGGGTGACCTTGCGACCAACGTCGGCCATGAACTGGTGCGTGCCGCGCGCGAGCCTGACATGACGATGTACAACCTGCACGGTCGCCCCACGGACGACTCCTGCTATCCGATGTCGATCGGCGGCAAAACTGTCTACTGGCTGCGAAGCACCTATGCCCTGCGCAACTTCGTCACGGCCGGTTTGGCGAGCGGCTTGCCGGACACCAACCTGATTGAGAACCGGCCCAAGGACCCCAAGCCCGGCAATCCAAGTACCTGGAACCGGTACCCAACGTACAACGACGCTTACAACAACTATGGCGACAATCTGCTGACCTGGAAGGACCAGGTTGAAAACAATCTTCGCTACCACGAGCGACGCTTTGCCGGAGGCCTTGCCGAGTCGGAAACGCAGATGCTGCTCGGGAACCTGGCCATCCCCGTGCTCTTCAACATGGACCCGCGCTATGTTGCGTTGGGCGAGGGTTACACGAGCGGCCAGCGCTTCGGGCATGCGCTTGAAGGTCTGGTGGTGAGTCATACCGACGCCGGCAACAAGACAGTGAACCTGCCGGTGCTGGTCGGGACCGTTGGCGCGGCGTACATGGCAAAAGAAGTGTACTACCCGCGGCTAGGGACGCCGGCTCTGGCTTCCAACCGTGTGCTGGCGACAACGATCGGACTCAACCTTGCGGCAGATGCTATGTACAACGTGATTGGGGAGTTCCGGCGGCATCGCAGCGATTGATCAGGAAGCGGCTAGAACGCTTTCGATTCAGACCAAGCCAGGTTCAGTCGTTGTGCGACTGCCAGGAGGCGTTTATCGCGCGTCCAGAGAACAGCGTTTCCCGTGAGTTGCACCGCAACCAAAAGGTGTGCGTCGATGTAGCCGATTCCGGTGCCAAATAGTTTATGGGCCGTAATAAATTCAAGCACTTCCTCGTTGTAAGCCATGGTCGCTTGAGACAGGCGATGCAATGCCTTCAGGAAGCTATCGCGTTGCCTGAGGCTACCTATCGCCAGTTCCCCCATAACAAACGGGTGGGTCAGGACCTGCCCTTTTTCGAGCAGTATTGTTAGGAAAGTCTCCGGCATTCGCAGGTGATCGATCCAGATGGATGTATCAACAAGGATCACTCTCCCGGACGCTCACGAGGTGGCATGCCTGCGTCCGGATCACTGCCTCCCAAACGCGCAAGCCTACGAGCCGCCTCGCGTTCGACCAGCAAGGTTAATCCCATCCGAAGCAGTGTTGCCGTCTCCTGCACGCCTGTGTACGACTTTGCATCGGCGAGCAGCTTGTCATCCAACGTGACTGTTGTCCTCATAACTCGTGTCCTTTTAGCTGCAAATCGTAGCATCATTTGATGCGTATATTGATGCAGAATCTGGTTTACTTGTTAAAATACCGACGTGGGGCGCATCCCGCCGCGGCCCGAACCTTATCGGTGACACAGTCTACAACGTCCTCAGTAAGTTTCGTGGCGCGCGGCGAATAGCGTCCGCCCTGCTGTTGTAATTGGAGAATGGCCTCCGACGATTCCATTCTGGTTTTAGGTGCGGGCGAGCTTGGCATGGCTGTTCTCCGCGGCCTGGCCAGGCATGCCTCTCTGCACCCGGGAACCACGCTCACCGTCCTGCGTCGACTACAACGTGATCGGGCGAGGCAGCGCGCAGGACCTCTTCGATGAGCAGCTCGACGTGCGCGACCTTCTCCGCGGGCAGCACGAAACGGAGTGGATCATCGTTTCGACGGGCATGTTTACCAGCTTTCTCTTCGAACCGTCGTTCGGCGTCGTCGACCTGGCCGACAACGCAGTGCACGCTTTGGGCAGCTTCGACAACTCGGTCACTGTGACAACGGCCGAGGACATCGGTGCGCTCACAGCGGAGGTGCTTTTCGCTGCGCCCCGGATCGGCAATCAGGTGATCTACACCGCAGGCGACACGGTAACGTACGCGCGCCTCGCGGACTTAATCGACTGGGTGCTGCAGCGCAAGGTGAAGCGTGTCGAGTGGACTGTCGCGCACCTGCAAAACGAGTTGGCCAAAGACCCCGAGGATGCCCTGCGCAAGTACCGCGTGGTTTTCGCACAGGGCAAAGGCGTCGCCTGGGAGATAGCCCGGACCTTCAACGCGCGGCGCGGCATAACCACAACAAACCTGGAACGCTGGATGCGAGGCCACCTTACCGGTGTTCTCGCATAAGCGGCTGGACGCAAGGTATTTACTTCAGGTTGCGGCCAAGCGTGATCCGCACACCGCCGCGAGCAGTCATTGGCGTGGAAAGATAGCCGATGGGGCTGACGTGCTGCTGGCTGAGCACGTTGGTGAGTTGGGTGTAGACGCCGATGCGGTCGGAGACCTGGTAGGTGCCGCCGGCGTTGAGCGTGGCGAAGGCCGAGTCTAGATTGCGGTTGGGCAGCAGCAGTGAGTTGCTGCCATTCGCGTCGAGGCCGCCCAGAAAGGTCGAGTCGTCGCTGCGGCTGCTGAAGGCGCCGGTCGCGACCGCGCTCCACTTGCCGCTGGTGTAGGTGGTGGAGACGAAGCCGGTGTGCGGAGGTCGTCGGAACGGGCGCGCGCCGACGAGCGGCGAAGTATTCCCGATGGCAATGCCGGGAAAGGCGGGATTGCTGTTGTACCCGGAGACCAGGAGCGCGTCCGAGGTGAAGGAGTGCTGCACTCTTGCGTCGAGATAGGTGTAGCCTCCCCGAAAGAAGATGTTCGATTTCGGGCTGTACTGCACTTCCGTCTCCGCGCCCTGCGCGCGGAAGGCAAGCGAGTTCAGGTCGATGCCGTAGGCGAAGTTCGTTGTCAGGAACGCTTCCAACGCGGTTTGCTGCGCGGCACTTAGCTGGGGCAGAAGCTGCGGCACCGCTCCCGGGGAAACACTTTCAATCTGGCGGCCGAACTCGCTGTGGAAGTACGTGGCCTTGAGCAGAATGCGCTCGTTCGCGATGCTTTGCTCGAAGCCGCCGTCATAGGAGCGGGTGAGCGCGGCACCGATGGTCGGCACCCGGTAGCCGTTGATGGTGCCCGTGCCGCCATTCTGCTGCAGAAACGCGAGCAGCGAGCCGTATTGCTGGCCGAGCGTCGGCTCCTTGTAGCCCTTGCTGAAGTTGAAGTTAACGCGTGTACCGTGAAGCAGCCCGCCGCCGGGGCGCTGGATGTAGTAGGACGCGCCCAGGTGTGGCGCGCCGACTGTACCGTACAGGCCGTTCTTTTCGACCCCGCCGCCCAGCGTGTAGAAGAAACGGTCGGCGTAGTCGCCCTGCAGAGCGAGCGTGTAGTCGTAGTTGGTGCGGGTGATCGGCTGTGCGACGTACAGGCCGCGCTCATCTTCATAGCGAAAACCGACGACGCCGAGCAGGTGCGGCGTGAACTGGTAGCTGGTTTGCGCGTGGAGCGAGTCACGATTGGAGGCGGAGTCGAAGGTGTAGGTCGGGAAGGATGCGTAGCCGGTCGGCGTCTGGCCGCTCACCGTGTAACCGTTGGCGCCGGTGACGGTAACGAACTGGCCCAGGTAGGTGCCGTTCAAGGGGTCGTTAGGGCCGGTCGACACGTGGAGCGTGCCGGTCGGCGCGAACTGCTGCGCACGCTCACGCTTCCGGGCGAGGCCGTATTCAGCCTCCGCGTTCCAGGTGTCTGAGAAGGTGTGGTCGAGCGTGCCGCTCAGGTACAGGTCCTGGTCGCCCTGCTTCTGGTCAGTTGGGCTGCGAGTAAAGGCGTACTGACCCGGCGTGCCTCCGGCCGAATCGCTGTTGCGCGCGGTCACGCGCAGGTGGGTCGCGGTTGAGAGCGCGTAGCCGAGGTTTGCAGCCGAGGTCACGTTGTGGTATTTGTCCTGCGTGACGGTGTTTGCGGTGGCAAAATCCCCAAAGGCACCGTAGTAATCGAGCGCATTGCGCGTCCCGCCGGACTGCACCTCGTTGCGGTAGGTGCCGAAGTTGCCGCCGTCGCCCTCGTAGAACAACGAGGGGAATGGGGTAGACCCGCGCGGCGTCGTAAACGCAACCACGCCCGCTCCGGCGTCCGTGCCGTATACCACCGAGTCCGGCCCACGGTACGCCTCGGCGCTCGCGATGCCCGTGGTCGCTACGTTCGCAAAATCGAAGGTGCCGCCGATGTCCTCCAGCGGCACGCCGTCCAGCAGGACTTTGTTGTCATCGGAGTTGCCGCCGCGGATGAACAGCGAGGTCACGCCGCCGCGCTCGCCGTTGGTAGCAAGCGAGAAGCCGGGCACGGTTCGCAGGGCCTCGGTCACGTCCTGCAAATTCTGAAAGTCAGTCCGGCTCAGCTCCGTAATGGACGCGCTCACCTGCGTTTGCGGTAGCGGCGTCCCGGTTGCGGTAACCACGATGAACTCGCGTTGCGTGTCGGGCTCAAGCACTACGTTGCGCTCGACGCTTTCCAGCGCCCCGCCGTAGAAACTCTCCGTGGCGAGCTCCCGGAAGTTGTTGCCCGAGCCGAGCACGTAGAAGCGCCCGGCGCTTGCGGTGGACAAGCGGTAGCTGCCGTCGGTCGCGGTGCGCGTCGTCACAATGACGCGCCCGTTGTCGACCAGCGCGACGACCGCGCCCACAATAGGTTCATTCAGCGGATCGGTGACGATGCCGTGGACCGCGACGGCGCGGGAAGGAGATGTGGACAGCAGCGCCGTGGTGGCGACGGCGAGCAGGCGAAAGAGTCGAGTGGATGAAACAGCGTTGTGTGTGGGCAAAAGTGTGGCTTTCCCTGTTCCCCTCGGAACAGCGGCTGGTTAGGTAGAGCGCGTGCGAACCGGTCTCCTGACTTGACGATCCCTGTGTCGAAATGTCGTGCGATAGCCTTCCCGACTTTCGCCGGTGGCGGAGCCGCCAGGGTGGTGTATCGTCTCACAGTCGCGGGGCAGTGGCGGAGTTGCACCGCCTTCCCAAGTGCTTTCCATGCGCGTGGTGTCACGGCAGGCGCTTCCCTGCCGGGCTTTCCTCAGGCGGAGACGTCGCCCGAAATTACGGTATCAGGTGCCGGTGCGCGTCATGGGAAAGATCGTCGCCTACGGGCGATTTCCGGCTTCACTTGGTAAGTGATGACTCCGTCCATAAAAAATCCGACTGATCGAAGAGTCTGTATCGCGTAAACGAAAATCCTGTCACAAAGGTGTGTTCTCAGCCGTACATAGCATCCATGCGAGGGAGGAGAACACCACATGGCAAATAGCTACGACAAGCAGCCGACACTTGGCATTCCGCCGGAAACCGCAGGACCCCTGATTGCATTGATCGTAACCAGCATCAGCGCACTGATCGTTGTGCTCGTGCTGCTCGCACGAGACAAGCGTCCCGACGAGCCGGTCCGCGATTGATATTGCGGCCAGCCTGTGCTGGGGCCGATCGACTGGAAACGGCCCTGGCGCGGGAACTTTCATCTTCGCCGTTATTTCGCCTATGATGCGGGTGTGATCGTTGGCTCAGAATCTACGTGGAACCGGTACAACGCAAGCCAACTGCACCGCGAAGTAAACATGTGCGCTTATGACTTTGCCCGCGCCCATGCGCTGCTGCATGACATACTGCCCGGTCGCAATGCGAGTGTGGTTTTCGGCGAGGACGCCGAACAACAGCACGGCAACTTTCATCCCGCAAGTTACCACGCCATTCTTGAGAGTGCAGAGTGGCGAATGCGGCTTGCAAAAGCGCATACCGCCAGTCGCCGCGCTCGCCCGCGGGCTGACTGGTCCTGGCGCGCGCTGGACTGTGCCGCCAGCTCCGACGCGCTTATGATGAACATCTTCTGCTATCCCGGCATAGCTGCCTCTACGCAGCTTCGCGGGCTGCTGGGCATGGACGAGGGCGCGCGGCCGCGTTTCGGCGTTCATCCCAGACTGCCGCTGCAAAAAAGTCTGTTCGATACGACAGAGATCGACATGGAGCTCGGCGAACTCCTGGTGGAAAGCAAGCTGACCGAAAAGGATTTCCAGGTAGCGCGGCCTGCGCTGCTGGCCCGCTACGTAGGCGTCGATAGAGTCCTTGACGCCGAAGCACTGCCGCGCACCGTAGCCGGAGACTACATGGGCTACCAGCTGGTTCGCGGGGTGCTGGCGGCCGAGCAGATGGGCCGCAGCTTCTGCGTGCTGTGCGACGAGCGCCGGGCCGACCTGATGGAGATATGGGCGCGGGTGCAGGCGGCGGTGCGTACGGCGGATCTTCGCTCACGGTGCAAGCTGCTGACCTGGCAAGAGCTTGCAGGCGCCGTGCCGCGCGAGCTGCAGGTCTTTCTTGCGGACAAGTACGGCATTCTGCCGCGGACCTGCCGGCCGGGTCTCGCCTGGTCCGCATAAGGAGCTTCTGCTTTGGGGTGTAATGGGCGGGTCGCCCTGCATCCTAAACGACGGGCTTGTGAACCGCAGTGGTTCCGCAAAAGCCGGGAGGAAGCATGGAGTACACGCGTCTGGGCAAAACCGGACTGAACGTTTCGCGCATCTGTCTGGGCTGCATGTCGTACGGAGCGCCCGTGAAAGGCGCGCTCACCCCGGGCAGCCACGCCTGGACGCTTGATGAGGCGCAGTCGCAGCCTTTCCTGAAGCAGGCTCTCGATCTTGGCATCAACTTCTTCGACACGGCCAACGTGTACTCGCGCGGCGCGAGCGAGGAGGTTCTTGGCCGGTTTCTGAAGAGCAACATGCGCCGCGAGCAGACTGTGATCGCGACCAAGGTGCACCAGGTGATGCGTGAGGAGCCGAACGGCGGCGGGCTCTCGCGCAAGGCCATCCTCCACGAGATCGACGCAAGCCTGCGCCGGCTGCAGACCGACTATGTGGACCTGTACCAGATCCACCGCTGGGACGCGGACACGCCGATCGAGGAAACGCTGGAAGCGCTGCACGACGTGGTCAAGGCGGGGAAAGCGCGCTATATCGGCGCGTCCTCGATGTACTCCTGGCAGTTTGCCAAGGCGCTGTATCTGGCTGACCGGCACGGCTGGACGCGCTTTGTTTCCATGCAGAACCACTACAACCTGATCTACCGCGAAGAAGAGCGCGAGATGATGGGGCTGTGCCAGGCCGAGGGCGTGGGCGTGATTCCGTGGAGCCCGCTTGCGCGGGGGCGGCTGGCGCGGCCATCGGAAGCGGAAAGCACGGCGCGGCTCGAAACCGACCAGTTCGGCAAAACCATGTACGCAGGTACAGCCGAGGCTGATCGCAAGATCATCGATCGTACGGCGGAGCTGGCCGCGAGGAAAGAGGTGCCGCAGGCCTCGCTTGCCCTGGCCTGGATGCTCGCGAAGCCGTATGTTGACAGCCCGATTGTAGGCGCGACCAAGCCGCACCACCTCGCCGATGCGGTGGCGGCGCTCGATGTAAAGCTTTCGGCCGAGGAGGTCGCGGAGCTGGAAGCACCGTATGTGCCGCACCCGGTGCTTGGCTTTAAATAAGCTCGCCAGGGTCAACCCGTCGGCGGACGGGTCTGCGCACCAGCCAAAGGCTAAAGACTTCGTCGGGAGATCGAAGGCTTGGCTTGCGAGATGCCGCCCTGCCAGGCCGGCCCGGGCGGTATTCTTAAACTATCCGATCGAGGCGAGTTTACACGCACCAATGGTGAGTCGGGCGGCACGATTTCGGGTAGGCGAGGACACGCTTGCTCCTGGCCGCAACTGGAGATAATCATGCAAAGCCGCATTCTCGGCAGCACCATGCCGGTTCTGGA
>CAXTMW010000044.1:7577-12892 GCA_964245455.1 uncultured Acidobacteriaceae bacterium | reverse complement strand
GGGAGCCGAACGAGGTCGTCATCTCCGAGGCCGGTGAGCTGAGCTGGATGTCGAGCTCCATCCAGCTGACTACGCATACGCAGTTTGCTGGCGGGGGCGGGTTGTTCGGCGCGTTCAAACGCGTGGCCGGCGGCGGCAGCCTCTTTATGACCGAGTACCGCGCCTATGGCGCGCCGGGAGAGATTGCCTTCGCGGCCAAGATGCCCGGCCATATCGTGCCGGTCGAAGTCGGGCCGGGGCAGGAGTTTTTCGTGCACCGCCACGGCTTTCTGTGCGCGACGCCCGCGGTCAATATCGGCGTCGGCTTCCAGCAGTCGCTCGGGGCGGGCATCTTCGGCGGCGACGGATTCCTGCTGCAGCGCATCACTGGCGCGGGCGTGGCATGGCTCGAGCTTTCAGGCGAGCTGGTGGTCAAGGACCTGCGCCCGGGCGAGACGCTGCGGGTGCATCCGGGGCATGTCGGCGCGTTTCAGGCATCGGTGAACTTTCAAATCACGCGCATCCAGGGTATCCGCAACATGATTTTCGGCGGGGACGGGATCTTCCTGGCCGCGCTTACCGGGCCGGGCCGGGTGTGGCTGCAAACGCTGCCACTGCCGCAGCTGGCGCACAAGCTGCAGCAGTACATGGCCGGCGGAGGCGCGAGGGAAGGAGCCACCGGAGTGGTCGGCGGGATTGTTGGGTCCATCATCGAAGGAATGCGCTAGAAGTCGGGCTAGAAAGTCAGAGAAATGCTGATGGTGATGATGCGACGAGTAGGCCGGCGATAAGCGCCACTGGCTCTGCATACCTTTCTCCCATTGGGGCTAAGCATAAGGTCATCCTGAAAAGGGTAGCGATGAAGGATCTGCTTTTCTCCGCCTACTACGGGGGAAAGCAGATCCTTCATTACGTTCAGGATGACGCCGTCTTATGTTCAAACGAATCCATCGTGTATTCAACAGGATCTTCCTGCGTTGTCATCCGAGCGCACATAGCAACACAAGACAAAGGCCCGGCGATCATTCGCCGGACCTTCGTGGTTGCGGGTGAGGTTAGAACTGGTACTTGAGCGCGAACTGAATTTGGCGCGGTACGTAGTTCGCATTGGTCGCGGTGATCTGACCGAACTTGCTGCCGACAGTGGTGAAGTTGTTGGAAGGAAGCTGAACGGTGGCACCGGGAGCTGCGCCGTCACCCGGGTACGCTTCGGCAGGCAGGGGCACATTGCTCAGGTTGAGCGTGTTCTGCGGATTGGCGAAGTTGGTTGTGTTGTAGAGGTTGAAGGCCTCGACGCGGAACTGAACCGTCGACTCCTTGTAAACCGGAAAGCTTTTGAACAAGGACAGATCCAGCTGACGGAAGTGGGGGCCGTACAGCGAATTCCTGGCCTCGCTGCCGAGCGTACCTGATGCTTGTGGAGCAAACGCACCAGTGTCGAAGAACCCGTTGATATGACCGCCGCCCAGGCTGGCATGCCGAAGCTGGTTCGGACGGCTGTTGCCGGTGGAGCCGTTGGTTGTGCTGACAACGCCCTGGTTGGTGAGGACGGTGAAGGGGAAACCGCTGCTCCAGCGAAGCAGGGTATTCGCCTCCCAGCCCTTGCCGAGAGCTGCCTTGTAGCCGTTCAGGTTCTTGCCAAACGGCAGCGCGTAGTCGGCCGTGAAGACAGCGCGATTGCGCAGGTCCAGATCGCTGTTGCCGTACTCAAGCGTGCTGAGCTGGGTGGGAACAGCACCGTATCCATCGTTGACCTCGTTGCTGTACGAGAGAACGTTGTCAAGCTGGTGAGCGTAGGTGTAGTTGGCTCCGAGGGTGAGCCCCGCCGTGGCGCGGCGTGTCAGGGAGAGTTGGAGCGCGTTGTAGCTCGACGCGCCCGTGCTGGTGAACTGACCGATCTGTGTCACGTTCGGCAGCACATTGTGGTAGGGGCGCAGCGTCTGGTAAGCCGCTGCCGGTGTGGTGTGCTGTGCCCGGGCAAGGTTATTCAGGTTTTCGTTTGAGATCAGCGGTGCCGCGTTCTGGTCGTTGGTGATCTGCGCCAGGTGACGGCCCAGTTCGCCCACGTAGGTCGCCTCGAACACATTAGCGCCGAAGGATTTCTCAAACGTCAGGTTGAACTGCTCCACATACGACGTGCGGAAGTTTGCATTCAGAACGTCGTTGATGCTGCCGGAGGGGTTGGAAGCGCTGGCCGGCGTTGGAGCAGGCAGGCCCTGGGCCAGACGAGTCGGCGTTACCGTCTGACCATTGATCTGCGCGGTCAGACAGTTGCCGTTGTTGCACTGGTAATCCGAAACAAAGGGCTGCGCTTTCTCGGAGCTGTTCGAGGTGTAGTTGCTTTGGTAATAGGAGATACCGTAGCCGCCGCGGATGACCGTACCCGGCGCCACTGTTGCAGCGAAGCCGAGTCGCGGTCCGACGTTGGTAAAGGTCGGGTTGACGCCGCCGTATTGATTGACGCCGTTCAAGTTTGCGACCAGCAGTTTGCCCGCGACCGGATCGAAGTTACTAAGCCCGTTTCTAACCTCGGTGAACGGCGTGAGTACGTCGTATCGCAGACCGATGTTGAGGGTCAGCCCTTGGGTCGCACGCCAGTCATCCTGGAAGTAAGCGCTTGGCTCGAAGTCGCGATAGTGCGGCGGAACAAGGCTATTCGACCGCTGCACGTTGTTGAAAATGCCCTGCAGCAAAGCCGGGAGCGCCGTATTGTCCGGCGTGTTGCCGTTCTGAGGATTGGAGATCGGATTGAAGTTGTAATTGCCGATACCATAATTATTCTGGACATTGGTGGCCTGCCGCCGGATCAGCGCCGCACCGATCTTGATGCTTTGCGAACCCTTGTTGATGGTGACTGAGCCCTGTTCTTGGAACGTGTTGTCAATGTCGATGATCGGAATGAATGCACCGTCACCGATGTCACCATACCCTGAAACGCCCGTTGGGGTCAGGCCGGAGGTGTTCGCGTTCAGGTTGATGCCGGGCTGCCCGAGAGCCGTATCTACCGCCGTACCATAATTGAGCGGCAGCGACTGATTATTCACCCGTGTGTAGCCGAAACCGAGCTGCAAAAGGGTGGTCGGGCTAATCGTGCGAACGAAGTTGATCTGGGCGTTCTGCGCCGTGTCGATCGCAGCGCCGTAGAAGTTGAAGATCGCACCGCCCGGTGCAATGTTGATCCCGGCCTCGTTGACGGTCGGGAAAAGGCCCGGGAAGTTCGAGGGCACATTGTTGTAAGTGAAGCGCGCGAAGAGGAGGTCCTTCGGGTCGACCTGCCAGTCGACGCGGCCGTCATACGTGTCCGAGTTGCGGCTCGTGATGGGGGATCCTGTAAAGCCCTGCGTGTTCGGGCTCTTAGGATCGAACGCTGTGTTCGCCAGCGGATAAAGCAGAGCATAGTTCAAGCCGACCGGATCGATCTGGTTCGGAGTGGTATGCGCAAGGGCTGCAATCGCCTGGAGGTTGCCGCTGTGCAGCGTCTGGTATTCACTCGGCAGAACGGTCTGGAAGGTTTGCGGATTCTGCCCGAGAATCTGGCGGAGACCCTCGTAATCGAAAAAGAAGAAAACCTTGTCCTTGACGACCGGGCCGCCGAAAGAGCCGCCGAACTGATTCTGCCGCAGCTTGGGCTTCGGCTCCGGAGTGAAATTGAACGGAGTTGCGTTCAGGATGTCATTCTCAAAAAACTCGTACGCCGAACCATGGAAGGCGTTGGAACCGGACTTGGTGATGATGTTGACCACCGCGCCGCCGGTACGTCCAACCTCGGCCGTGTAGTCGTTGGTCTGGACGGCGATTTCCTTGATCGCCTCAATCGAGGGTCGAATACCGATGCCGCCGATGATGCGCTCGTTATTATCGAGACCATCGACGGTCTGGTTATTCAGGATTTCAGATTGGCCGTTCGCCGAGATCGCGGAGGTCTGCCGGCGATCGTCAGGCCGTGCGCCCGAAGTCAGGCCGTTGCCGGGGCCTTCATTTGCGCCGGGGGTGATCTGCGCCAGGTTAATGTAGTTACGGCCGCTCAGCGGAAGATCCTGCACAGCCTGCTCAGTAACGGTTGAGGCCACGTAAGAAGAGTCGGTCTGGAGCGCAGGGGTTTGCGAAGTGACCTGAACAGTTTCGCCGGCGGAGCCTACCTCAAGTTTGGCATCTTCGCGAGCGCGATCGCTCGCAGCCAGCGCGAACGGCTGGATCGAGTAGCTCTTGAATCCAGGTTCACTGATCTGCACCGTGTAGTTGCCGGGGCCAAGCTCCGAAAAAGTGTAGTCGCCGCCGCCGCCGGTCTTAGTAGTCCTGACTTCCTTGGTGTCTACCTCAGTCAACGTGACGGTTGCGTTCGGGATCGCTGCTCCGGACGCGTCCGTGACGGAACCGGTGATGTCTGCAGTGGTGCTTTGTGCCCGACCGAGCGGGGTTACCGAGAGCATCATGCACCCGGTCAGTACCGCCGCACCCGCGGCCATGCGTATGCGTCGTTCGCTTGCCTCGGAAAAAATGCGGATCCTGCGTGTGTTTGCCATTTGTTGTCCTGTCCCTCATTGCAGGCCTGGGCATGTGAGCCCAGATCCATTGCGACGCCGAAGGTAAACTCGCCCTTCAGGAGTCTGCAAGCTTTATACGGTACCGGGGTGGACGTATCAAGGCCTGTTTCGATGGTAACCATATCAGCCAGTTGTCTTTACAGGTACGTCTCGAAGTCGGTCAGGCGACGTATGATACGTCGCAAACCATTGCATCCGCGGGTAGACTCTCCCGGCAGACGCAGCGTATACCAAGATACGGGGTTTAACCGATTGGCGACGCGTCTGGATGTTCTGTGGTTCCCGGTCACGCCGGAAGAAAAGCAAGCCGTGGAGGAGCAGCTGGGCCGCGTGCTCGCGAGTCATGCCTTCCGCAACAGCCAGCGTTACCCCGCGCTGCTGCGCTATGTGGTGGACCAGACCCTGGCCGGCGCGGCGGATCAACTAAAAGAACGGACCCTCGGGGTCGCTGTGTTTCATCGCTCCCCCGACTACGATACCAATGCCGACCCGGTGGTGCGTGTGACCGCGGGCGAAGTGCGGAAGCGACTCGCGCAGTACTACGGAGACCACGGGTCAGAGCTGCGCATCGGATTGCCGTCCGGCTCCTATGTCCCTCAGTTTCAACCGGCGCTTTTTGTCGAACAGGTCGTGATCGAGCAGGTCATGGTGGAGCAGGTCACGGTGGAGCGCCCTTTCCTTCCTCCGCTGGAGCCCGGCTTGATCAGTGCCGTCTCCGTCGATGCGGTGGCGGGCGAGGGGGAGCAGCTGCCACCCCGGATTGAAAAAGCAGGGCTAGCAAGCACAAAGCTG
>CAXTMW010000044.1:0-7567 GCA_964245455.1 uncultured Acidobacteriaceae bacterium | reverse complement strand
ATGGCCGGGCCGCTTCCCGGCGCCGCGCCGGCGCGGCTGCGCCTGCTGGCAGCGGCCGGGGCGGCGCTACGGCTCGCGGGCGCTCGGCAGGACGCGCTCGCGCAGTTCTGGACGCCGGTAACGACGGCACAGCAGCCGCCCATGCTGGTACTCGGCGGACGCATCGCCGTATACCTGGCTTCGGATGGCACACCGTTGGCGGACGGGACGCCGCTGGCCAATGGATCACCGCTGGCCGGAACGAAGCCTCCGACGCCCCCCGCACCCCGAAGCGCGCGCCCTGCCGGGACCGTTGCTCCCGAGGAGCGCGTCAACACGATCGCGGTCGGGGATGCGCTGTCGTTTGCGCGGGTGGCAAGCCTGATCAGCCGGCGCGGGTTTTCCTACACGGCCACGAGCGCGGAGTTGACGAGCCTCGAAGAGCTGCGGGCGCGTCCGTCCATCCTGTTCGGCGCGTACAACAACGCATGGACGCTCCACGCGACCGAAAGGCTTCGGTATCGACTGCGATTCGACCAGCCGCCCGGCTACTCACACTATGAATGGATCGAGGACACGGCCAAAGGGGCGAGCGCCCGCTGGGGTGTGGACTGCCAGCAGCCGATGCGTACCCTGCCCCACGACTATGCCATTGTGGCGCGCTACCTAAACCCGGAAACAGAACAGGAGATGGTCCTGGTAGCCGGGCTTCGCGAAAGCGGCACCACAGCGGCGAGCGAGTTTATCGCGAGCGACCGCTACCTAAAGGAGCTGGACGCCTTTGCCCCGAAGGGGGGCTGGGCCCGGCGCAATGTGGAGGCAGTCATTGAGACGGAGGTGGTCGGCGGCCGGTCCGGACCGCCGCGCGTCGTAGCCGCTACATTCTGGTGAGGCCCGCCTCAGACGGCCAGGACACGCCCGTTTGAGCGGATGATCTCCGTATAAGTCACGGCGGAGTCCTTGACGGTGCGGGCAAGGGTTTTTCGGTCGACGTGGATCAGCCCGAACTGCTGCGTGAAGCCCTGCTGAAACTCCCAATTATCCAGCAGCGACCAATGAAAGTAACCCCGCAGCGGAACGCCTTCCGTGCTCGCGCGAAGATACTGACGCAGATAGTCGCGGAGAAACGCGGCCCGCTGCGGGTCGTGGACACGGCCGTCCTCGGCCACAGTGTCGTGCAGCGAGATACCGTTCTCGCTGACCACGATCGGCTTGCCGTAGCGTTCGTGGAGGAAGCGCGGGCCCCAGTAGAGCAGCTCCGGGGTGATGGCCCAGCCGGAATAGCTGCGCAGCATGGTTTCCGGCTCCGACACTACTTCCGGTTTGCCGCTGGACCCGGCCTGCACATGCTGCGCGTAGTAAAGGTTGATCGCGCAAAAGTCGAGCGGTTGCCGGATCATCGCCATCGCTGCCGGAGTCGCCAGCTTTTCGGCCGTCGGGAACAGCGCAAACCCTTCCTGCGGGTACTTGCCGAGGTAAACCGGATCAAGCCACCAGGCGTTGCCGATCATGGCCAGCGGAGGAAAGTCCGGCCCTAGTTTTTCTTCCTGCGCGGTAAAGGAGCGGGTGCGTGCCGCCGCAATGTCAGCGGAGCTGTCGCTAGCCGGAAGGCTCATCTGCGCGGCAAAAGGGATACCGATCTCGACTGGCCGTTTCGCGGCGGCGCGCATCGCCTGCACGGACAGCCCGTGGCCGAGCAGGATGTGGTGCGCGCCGAGCGCCAGCTGCTCCCTCGGGAGCTTGTTGAACGGCGGCATCATGCCCGCTTCGGCTGAAAGCGTCCAGGCGATGTTGGGCTCATTGATCGTGAACCAGTGGCTGACCCGGTCACTGTACCGCGCCGACAGCAGGTGTGCGTAGTCGGCGAGCCATTTCGGCGAGTCCTCGTGGAGCCAGCCGCCCAACTGCTGCAGCGCCTCAGGGTAGTCAAAATGGAAGACAGTGACCCAGGGCGCGATGCCCGCGTGGTGGATGCCGTCGAGCAGGCGGTCGTAGTAGTCAAGCCCGCCGGGATTCGGCGTGCCCCGGCCCTGCGGCAGCACGCGCGGCCAGCTGATCGACAGCCGGTAGCTGTTGAGGCCCAGCTGCCGCATGAGCGGGAGATCCGCGGCCCAGCGGTGGTAGGTGTCGTCGGTGACGAGGATGTTGGTGCCGTCCTTGACCTTGGACGTATCTGTGTCGAATGCGGACCAAACCGAGCGGCCGCCGCCGTCGGCATAGGGGGAGCCCTCGACCTGCATGGCTGAGGTCGAGGCACCCCAGGCAAAGTTCGACGGAAACTGCAGGCTCGGCGGGAGGGCAAGCAGCGAACCGGGTGCCGCATGAAGCGCCGCGGCGACCGCCGCGGCTTTGGCGGATGCAGAAAGAAAGCGGCGACGGTCGATGTTCGCGATCGCGCCGTCGGGTAGCAGGCCTGGCTGATGGACAGGAATGGTGAGGTCTCCGGGCGCGGACGATCGAATCGGCTCACGCGGCTGCACCACTCTATGCCCGGCCGCAGGCACTAAGCAAAAGGCTTCGGGCCGGCGGTCCTCAGCCGGCCGGTTCGCCGACCGGCACGGGCGAGGCCTGCAGGGCCTGCTCCAGAGCACACGTAACGCGCAGCATCTCCGGCCGGGTGAGATACGGGTGCAGGGGCAGGCTCAGGACGCGCGCGGCCGCGGCTTCGGCGTGAGGCATCGCCGTCGCATGGATCACCGGGCGGCGGTAGTCGCCGCTTGTCCCGATCTCCGCGAAACCGGTCTCCGTGGACGAGATCGAGTGCCGGCCGTTTGCGGCGCCGTTCAAGTGAGTCCCGTTTGCCCCGGCATGGTGTTCCGGCTTCCCTGCCGCGAACACAGGCTGCCGGTGCATCGGCACGGGGTAGTGCACGGCAGTCGGCACCCCGGCGTCCCCGAGCGCCTTGGCAACGGCATCGCGGTTTTCTACCTCGATGGTGTACTGGGCATAGGGGCTGGTGCGTCCCGGCCGCAGTGCGGGGATCCTAAGCAGCTTGCCAGCTTTGGCGAGTGCCAGCAGCGAACCGTTGTAGCTGTTGGCGATCTCGCCCCGGGCAATCAGTTCGCGGTCAAACACATCGAGCTTGGCCAGCAGCACCGCGGCCTGCAGGGTGTCCAGCCGGCCGTTCAGGCCGATCTCGGTGTGGCGGTAGCGCGCCTGCTGCCCGTGGTTGCGCAGCTGGTGCATGCGCAGGGCCAGCGCGTCGTCGTCCGTGAAACACGCCCCGCCGTCGCCGTAGCAGCCGAGCGGCTTCGACGGGAAAAAGCTGGTACACCCAACCGTGCTGAGCGCGCCCGAGTGCCGACCCTTGTAGACGGCTCCAAAACTTTGCGCGGCGTCCTCAATCACGGGCAGGCCGTGCCGGTCGGCAATCCCGTTGATCTCGTCCATCTCCGCGGGCTGCCCGTACAGCGAAACAGGCATAATGGCGCGGGTGCGCGGCGTAATGGCAGCCTCGATCCCAGCCGGATTGACGTTGTAGGTGTCCGGCTCGATATCGACCAGCACCGGCGCTCCACCGAGCAGGGCGATGACCTCGCCGGTGGCGAAAAAGGTGAATGGCGAGGTGATCACTTCATCACCCGGGCCGATCCCGAGCGACATTAATGCCATCAGCAGCGCGTCAGTGCCGCTGGAGCAGGAGATGCAGTGCCGGACACCGAGACGAGCGGCAAGGCGCTCCTCAAGTTCGGCGACCTCGGGGCCCAAGATGTACTGGCCGTGATCAAGCACGGCATGGATGCGCGCGTCGATCGAGCTTTTCAGCTCGCGGTACTGCGCCTCAAGGTTGATAAAGGGTAGATTTGCCTGCGCCGGGTCGCTCACAAGTTATTTTCGCATCAGTTCGCCCAGGAACAGAGCATGGGTGAAGGCTCGGAAGTAACACCGGGAGTCATGTGAGGACCGACGGCGAGCTGCTCCGGGGCCGGCTTCACCAGGCGCATAGAAATGTGTGGGAGACCAATATATTTGGCTCATCGACTCCATTTATTTACAGATGCCCGCTTCCGAACGCTCCATTGCTGCTCATCTGAGGAATCATCATCGTAGTCAGAGTTATTTCGGAGGCAAGATGTCACGCACCTGCTGGAAGTCCATGTTCCTTCTGCCCTTGTGCCTGCTGTTACTCGTAGCGGGCTGCGGCGGCAGCTCAGGCAATTACAGCCTGACGGCAACCACGGCGAGCCTATCGCTTACTGCCGGCAGCACAGGAACGTTCAGCGTGACGTCCACTGCCACGAACGGCTTCAACCAGCCCGTCGCGGTCGCGCTCACCGGTCTGCCCGCGGGTGTAACCGCGAGTCCGTCGACTCTGACCCTGACCGCAGGCGCAGCCCAAACCGTCACACTGACGGCAGCGAGCAGCGCAGCCGTGGCCAATGGAACGGTGACGCTGACCGGAACGGCGGGCTCGCTGACGCACACGGCCACGGTAGCTTTGTCGCTTGCCGCAGCGCCGCCGCCGCCACCGCCCGCCCCGAGTTTCACGCTTTCCGTAAGCCCAACCAGCCAGATGCTGATGGCCGGCCAGGCGCAGGGTCATCAGGTGACCCTGCTGGCAACCGCGGTAGGCGGCTTTACCGGTACCGTGACCGTCACCGCGGCCAGCCTGCCGACCGGCATCACCATTGCACCCACGTCTTTGAGCCTGGTCCCCGGCACTTCGCAGAGTCTAAGCATCGTCGCCGGCAGCAACGCGGCGATCGGGAACTCGACCGTGACTTTTAACGGCACATCCGGCACATTGACGAGCACGGCGACCGTTTCCCTGGTGGTTTCATCCCCGACGATGACCTCGGCGACCGGACCTGACGTAACCACCTATCACTTTGACAATACCCGGCAGGGTTTAAACGCGCAGGAAACGATGCTCACGCCGCAAAACGTGAACTCCACCTCCTTCGGGCTGATGGGCAACTACATGGTGGATGGCAAGGTCGACGCGCAGCCCTTGTATGTAGGCGGACTAAGCCTGCAAACCGGTACGGAAACCCACAAAGACAACGTGGTCTACGTGGCTACAGAGAACGACAGCGTGTACGCGCTGAACGCGGCTACCGGCGCGCAGGAGTGGAAGACCTCTGTCATTGGCGCAGGGGAAACCGTGAGCGACGCGCCCTATAACTGCAACCAGATCCTGCCGACCATCGGCATCACGGCCACTCCCGTGATCGACCGCTCCTATGGACCGAACGGCGCCATCTTTGTGCTGGGTGCGACCAAGGATGCGACCGGAAACTACCATTACCGCCTGCATGCCCTTGATCTAACGATCGGCAACGAGCTGCCCGGCAGCCCGGTCGAAATCAAGGCGACCTCGCCCGGTACGGGAATAGAAAGCCAGGCTGGGCAGATCACCTTCGATCCCCACCAGCAGGTAAGTCGCGTGTCGATGCTGCTGGTAAATGGAACGATCTACACCGCGTGGGGCAGTCACTGCGATGTAGCACAGTAACACGGCTGGATCATATGATATAACGAGAAAACCCTGACGCAATCCACTGTCCTTAACCTGACGCCGAACGGCAGCGATGGCGCAATCTGGATGAGCGGCTACGGTTTGGCAGCGGACACGAGCAATAACATCTATCTGCTCGACGCGAATGGCACCCTTGATAGCACCCTCACAGCTACAGGTTTCCCCAACTTGAATGATTTCGGTAACGGCATGTTGAAATTAAGTACCACGGTCGGCCTCACTGTCACTGACTTCTTCGAGCCGTACAACACGATGATGGAGTCGGCGATGGATATCGACCTTGGCGCCGGCGGAGCGATGCTGCTGCCGGATCTGACGGACGGCTCCGGTGCCGTGCACCAGCTCCTGGTCGGCGCAGGCAAGGACGGCGACATCTATGTCGGAGATCGTAACAGCCTGGGCAAGTACACGCCGAATGCCACAAGCAACAGCAATATCTACCAGGACCTTGTGATGGCCCTGCCGAACGGCGCCTGGTCGGGACCGGCTTACTTCAACAACACCGTGTACTACGCCGGCGTACAGGATGTGCTTAAGGCCTACACGATCAGCAACGCAAAGCTAAGCACAATGCCGACCAGTGAGTCGCCGACCAGCTTCGCTTACCCGGGAAGCACTCCCGCGGTTTCCGCGAACGGAACGCAGAACGGCATCGTGTGGGCAGTGGAAGACGCTGCAAACGCGCCCAATGTGCTCCATGCCTACGACGCCACAAACGTCGCGCATGAGCTGTATAACAGCAACCAGGCACCGAACGGGCGAGATGCATTTGGTACGGGCAATAAATTCATCACCCCGGTGATCAGCAACGGGATGGTGTTTGTGGGCACGAGTAATTCGGTTGCTGTATTTGGCTTACTGGGTTCGTCGTCCTCAGCCCCGTAAAGTATCGGGCGTACTTAGAAAAGGGTGAGCGTCAAGCTCACCCTTTTTCTGTGCCGGTTCTCTGTGGCAGTTAGCCTTCTAACCCAGACGCTCCAGCATGTCTTCCGGCGTCATCCGGATGCAGGTGAAGATCGGCGTATCCCGGAGCGTGTACGGGCTGATCTCGGTTTCGCGCAGCTGCTGCACTAAGTCCAGAAAGTCCTCGGGGTAATTCGTTTCAAACGCAACCACAAACTCCTGGTCGTCAATACCGAAAGAGTAAGTCGTGTTGAGCTTGACCCGCGGATACGCCTGGCCGATGCGAATGTGCTCATTCATGAGGCGCTGGCGTTCCTCAAGCGGCAGCAGGTACCAGCCGCGCGTCTTCCAGAACGGGTAGATGAAGATGTACTTTTGCCCGCCGGGGCGCAGCTTGGTGCGCGACTCCGCCTGTGTGTCACCCTCGCCGCTGATGATATATTGCGAGCGCTTGGTCATGGAAAGATAGCTGTAAGGCGTTTCCAGGTAGCCGCCCAGCGGGGTCGCGAGCAGCTCCGCGCGCATCGCATTCAGGTCATCGACCGAGTAGCAGATCGTCCAAAGAACCATGTCGCAGTCGCCGCGCAGCCCAACTGTCGAGTACGAGAGCGTCAGCATACGGTTTGGCTGGTTCCAGCGGTGGAAAACCTCGGCAAACTGGCGCTTGTGCTCGGCGCGCTCCGCCGCGGGCAGGCGCCGCCATTCCGGCAGGATCTTATAAAACGTAAAACCAATGGTCTGGCGTTTGACAGCCGGCTGCCCGCGCTTGGCAAACTGCTCTCCGGCGTCAGGTGCTTGCCGGTCCGCCGCGGCGATCTCGGGTGTTGCGACTGCATCTGCCATGGGCTGTCTCCTCTGCTCTCAATCTCAAGTTTATCGCAGCACAGTAGGGAGCCGGGGCTTGGCCGAAGGCAAGCAATGTGAGCGTGCGAAAGCGGAGGGAGAGGCTCAGAGCAGTGACAGCTGCACGTCACTCTGGAGCAGGTCGATCTCGTTGACCGTGCCGGGGCGGAACTCGGCCTGTTGGCCGGGGTGGCTGTGGTAGTTGCCGAGCACGCGTGGAACCCGGGCCAGCTTCTGTCCGAAACCCGCACTCAGCAGTGTCCACCATGCCGTGTCGCCCACGATGCGCAGCAGCGTTCCGTCTTCCATGCGGTACGGGTAGCGCGGGGCCCGCAGATGAGCGCTCATGCGCCACATCACAGC
>CAXTMW010000043.1:3428-21927 GCA_964245455.1 uncultured Acidobacteriaceae bacterium | reverse complement strand
GCAGCCGTCGATCTCAAACACCTTGCGGCAGCGGTCGCACTGGAAGTGGTGATGGTGCTGCTTGCCGGCAAGCTCGTACCGGCTTGCTTCGCCGGGCACCTCGACTCGCACCAGGATCGCATCGTCCACCAGCGCGTTGATGTTGCGGTAGACGGTGGCCAGGCTAAGCCGTTCGACCTGTCGGCTCGCCAAGGTGAGCACTTCGTCCGGAGACAAGGGGCGGTCTGCTTCGGTAAACGCGCCGCGAATCGCTTCCTTCTGCTGTGTGTTTCGTTCCATGCCTTCGTATCGAGTGTACCAACCGGGTTTCGTTTGCCGCGGGCGCTCGGCCGCGGCGAGCGGCGCGCGGCTTCATCGCGACGTGTCCGGGAGGAAACGGAGCCGGCTCTTCCCTGCATCCTAGGTGCAAGATCATGGCGAATACCGGTTCGATCCCCTTACGACCTTTCGGAAAAACAGGCGTTAAGATTTCTGCCCTGGGCCTTGGCGGACACCACCTCGGCGCAGCCTCGGATGAGCGGACCGCGGTGGAGATCGTACATCGCGCCCTGGACGGCGGCATTACCTTTTATGACAACTGCTGGGAGTACAACCGCGGCAAGTCGGAAGTGTGGCTGGGCCAGGGACTGAAAGGCTATCGGGACAAGGCTTTTGTGATGACCAAGGTGTGTACCCACGGCCGCGATGCGTCGCTCGGCATGCAGATGCTGGAACAAAGCCTGCGCCGGCTGCAGACCGATCACCTGGATCTTTGGCAGATTCATGGAGTCAGCTTTCAGAACGACCCCGACCTGTTTATGCGGCCGGGCGGGGCCGCGGAAGCGCTCACCAAGGCGAAGAAGGCCGGCAAGGTCCGCTTCGTCGGCTTTACGGGTCATAAGGACCCGGATATCCACCTCGCCATGCTGAACACGGGCTTCCCTTTCGACGCTGTGCAGATGCCGCTCAACCCATTCGACGCTAACTTCCACAGTTTTGAGCAGAAGGTGCTACCGGTGCTGGTCGAGCGTGGGATCGCCCCACTTGGCATGAAGCCGATCGGCGGGACCGGCGAGCCGGTGCAGAAAGGCGTGTTTACGGCGAGCGAACTGCTGCACTACGCCATGAGCCTGCCGGTCGCGACCACGATTTCCGGGGTGTCGGAGATGCCGATCCTGGAGCAGAATCTGCAGATTGCGCAGAGCTTTCAGCCGCTCGGCGCGGACGCGATGCAGGCTTTGCGGAACCGCGCAAAGCCGTACGCGGGTGATGGACACTTTGAGCTGTACAAGACTTCCATCAAGTTCGACAACCCGGAAGCCCGCATCGCGCATGAGTTCCCCTTCGACCTCGAACAGCCGGAGGTGAAGCAGATGGCGTACGAGACGCAAAATACAGGGCGACCTTATCCGCAGGTGACCGGGTCGCCGGGCGCTTAGATTCGCTCGCTTTGCCGCATCGCTGTGGCGATTTTTTTGGATGGAGACCGATGTCGATAGAAAAGCAAGGCAACACGGGCGCGCCGGAGCAGGAACCGCAGGGTTCGCAGGGGGAGCTGTCGCGACGGCGATTTTTGCAGGGTGCGGCGGTTGCGGGTGTTTCTGCGGTGGTGCCGGTGGCTACCGTGATCGCGGGCGAGGGCTCGGCCGCGGCTCAGGCGACTTATCCGAAGAGCACCGGCGCCCAGACCGAGCTGCCGAACCCGATCGTGCCGAACTTTCAGGGGCAGTATGACGGGACTGGGTCGGCAAGCACCGGACCGAGCTTCCAGGTGCCGAAGCGCGCGATGGGCAGCACTGGGCTACAGGTTTCCATTCTTGGCATGGGCGGCTTTCATCTGGGTACGGCATCCGGCCAGATGGAAGTCAACAACATGGTCGCAAAGGCGATTGACCACGGCATCAACTTCTTTGATAACGCGTGGGAGTACCACGAGGGTGCAAGCGAGGAGCGTGTCGGCACGGCGCTGAAAGGCAAACGCGACAACATGATCGTGATGACAAAGGTCTGCACGCACGGCCGCAAGAAGGACGTTGCGATGCGGATGCTGGAGAACTCGCTGACACGGCTCCAGACCGACCACCTGGATGTGTGGCAGGTACACGAGCTGGTGTATTACAACGACCCCGAAAAGTGCTACGAGGTGGACGGGGTGCTGGAAGCACTGACCGCGGCCAAGCAGCAGGGCAAGGTGCGCTTTGTCGGCTTTACAGGGCACAAGAATCCTTCCATCCACCTGGACATGCTGAACCGGGGTTTCAAGTTCGACACCGTGCAGATGCCGATCAATCCCTTTGATCCGAGTTACCGGTCGTTTGAGCGCGAGGTACTGCCTGTGGCGGTGCAGAAGGGCATGGCTGTATTCGGCATGAAGAGCATGGGCGGCTCGGGCGAGCCGATTGTGCACGGTGCGCTGACGCCGACCGAGGCGCTTTCCTACGCGATGAGCGTACCGGGCGTGTCGACCACGGTGTCCGGCATGGACTCCATGGCGATCCTCGACCAAAACCTGGAAATTCTGCGAAACTTTCGGCCGCTCGGTGAGCAGCAGATGACGCAGCTGCGAGAGCATGGCCGCCAGTTCAATGACGGCCGCTACGAACTATTTAAGAGTACGGTTAAGTACGACGCCGCTGTCGGGCGGGATCAACATAACTATCCGAGTGCCGCGGAGTTGCCTGCCTGAGTGTTGCCGGTACCTGCGCATCTGTCAGTGGGGAGCCATGTCTGCGCTAAGTGCGCGATGCACGCGCCGTGGTTACCCAGCTCGATTGCTCCGCCCAGGCCTGGCTTTGAAGCGGTGAAAGACGCGCGAATGAACCGGGCTGCCGCCCGGCGCTGCCCGTAGAGTTAGAACGTCTATGAAAATCCCTAGTAAAGTATCCCTGCGATCCTCGGTGCCGGCTTCCGGCGAGCACTCATCCAGGTGCTTGCCTCTGCTTTTGTTCCCCTTCCTGACTCTTCTACCCGTCACGCTGAACGCCCAGTCGACTAAAGCATCCCTTACAGGCACTGTGCATGATGGCACCGGGGCTGCCGTGCCCGACGCGCAGGTGACCGTAACGAGCGCCCTGACGCATACAAGCACGCACGTCCAGACCGATGCGGGAGGCTCCTTCACGTTTCTGAACCTGGAACCGGACACCTACACGCTGGCTGCGGCGCACGAGGGCTTTGCCGGCGAGCAGGAGGATGGTGTGCAACTGAGCGCACGGCAGCAGCTGCGGCTTGAGCTGACGTTGCAGCCGGAGAGTGTGCAGCAGCAGGTGACTGTGTCCGCGGAGAACGCGGGCGCATTGAACACGGAGGACTCCTCGATCTCCGCCGCGCTCAGCACGGCTGACGTGCTGGCGCTGCCCGCGAACTATCGCGGCAACGGCTCGACTAGCCCGCTCAATGTGATCCAGACGCTGCCCGGGGTGCAGCCTGATTCGGCTTCGTTTCCGCCGGCTGCTTCCACCTCTCCGAATCCGGCGGTCAAGTTTTCGATCCAGGGCGGTTTGCCTTCCCAGTCGGAAACGACGGTCGACGGTATCTCGGCGCAGAACCTGACGACCAATAATGTGCAGGCGGACGCGTTCCCTTCCGCTGAATCGATCGCGGAGATTCGCGTCGACGGCGTAAACAACAATGCCGAGTTTGGGCAGCCGGGCGAAATCACAACTGTCACTAAGCAAGGTACAAATACGGTGCACGGTTCGGCCTTCTGGTACTTCCAGAACCAGGACCTGGACGCGATTCCCTACGGGGCCGTCAACAAGCCGCACAAGGTGGCCAATGATTTTGGCGGTTCGGTTGGCGGCCCTGTGGTGATACCACACGTGTACAACGGCCATGACCGGACTTTTTTCTTCGGAACCTACGAGGGTCTGCGCTTCCCCCAGTCGACGGTGGAGCAATATGTGGTGCCGACCGTTGCGATGAAGCAGGGAAATTTTTCGCAGGAGACCACCGCGCTCAAAAATCCATTTGCAGGCGGCACGTACCCAAACAGCACGCTGCCCGGGATCAATCCAAGCTCCGCGGCGTTTCTTTCGCTCTTCCCTGACCCGAATATTGGAAACACGCAGTCCCTGGCGGGCGCGCTCAGCGGGCTCGGTTATAACTATCTGACGCTGAAAGACAACACGATCGGGTCGAACCAGTTCGATGTACGCGGCGATCAGGCGTTTGGCTCAAAAGCGTTTGTGTTCGGGCGCTATACCTGGAAGAACATCAACCAGACGCAGCCGAACGTGCTGCTGCTGCCCGCTTCGAACGACTACGCGCAGTACCGCATCTTCGCGAGCTCGTTTACCTACGCATTTACGTCGCACATCTCGAACGAATTCCGCTTCGGCTTCACGCTTGAGCAGGACGGCGTCGCAACGCCGTTCAACGGCGCGGCTGTGACGAACGCGGCTAAGTTTAACGGAATTGGCCCGGCATACCCGTTCAACGGCATCACGTACCTGCAGTTTGCGCAGATCACGACGCTAACAACGCCGAATACCAGCGGGCGCCTAAACTCGGACGAGTCGTCGCGGCTGTTTCAGTACGTGGATAACCTGAGTTGGCAGAAGGGCGCGCACACGTTGCGGTTTGGAGCGGACGTTCGTACACAGCAAGCCAACACGCCACTGGACGCGACAGCCGGTGATAATTACGGTTCTTTCTTGTTCAACAAAGGGCCTTACACCGGGCAGGAGTTTGCCGATTTTCTGATCGGCACGCCGACTTATTCGTACACCGATAACATTACGACCAACAATCGCGGGCGCAGCATCGCTTACGCCTTCTACGCGCAGGATAACTGGCGCGCACGGCCTAATCTGAATCTGACGTTCGGTCTTCGCTATGAGTATCATCCGCCGTTTCACGCGCTGGATGGCAACTTGGGCAACTTCGACCCCAGCATCCCCGGCTCCGGGCGGTTCATCTATCCCACCGGCTACGCCAACCTGCTTTCCCCACCTGAGCTTGCCAACTTCAACGCGTGTCAGGTACCCGGCGTCAATAATCCTGCGGCAAACAACGCAGTCGTGAATGGCGCACCGTGTACCCCAATCGTTTCAAACACGCAGGCCGGCGTGACCTCAGGGCTGCGCACCGTACCCAAGCTACGGTTTGAGCCGCGCTTCGGGTTTGCGTGGCGGCCCTTCAACAATGAGAAAACCGTGGTTAGCGGCGGTGCTGGTTATTACAACATCACGACCTCGGGGGCAATCTTCTATGCACTTACCGGAACGCTGCAGACAGACGAACAAATTTTCACGAACTCGCCGCCCGGTACGGCGCCCTCTATCGTTTTTCCCAACGTGGGATTGGGGAACGCAGTGGCACCGCAGTATGGGTCGTCCGCGTTTAATTCGGCAGTCGATCTGCACTGGCATGATCCATACTCGCTGCAGACGGCGCTTTCGGTCGAGCATGAGTTTCCCGGCCAACTGGCAGCGCGGTTGTCCTACGTAGGGCTTTCGACGCGGCACCTGGTTTGGCAGCCGAACTACAACGACCTGCCGCTGTCGACGACAACTCCGGCGGCGCTGCAGCCGCGCTCGGCCTTCCCTTTTCCGAACTTCCAGGTCATCAACAGCCGCAACACTGAAGCGGGCGCGAGCTATAACTCGGTGCAGGGGCAGCTGAGTCGACGGTATGCGCGCGGACTCTCATTTTCCGCGGCGTATACCTTTGCGAAAAATCTTTCGGATAACCAGGGTACCTTTGGCGCGTACGGCACCAATGCTGCGTCTTTCTCCGACGAGCAGGGCGGCTACTACGCGACGTGGGCCGGCAATCGCGAGTTGGACTACGGCAACGTAAGCGGCACGCGGCGACACCGCTTTCTGCTGACCGGGCTCACGGACGTGCCGGTGGGGCGTGGGCGGCAGTTTGGCGGCTCGATGCCGCGCGCGCTGGACGCGGTGGTTGGAGGCTGGCAATTGACGAACATCTTCGTGTGGCAGAGCGGGCCTTTTCTTACGCCGTTCATCCCGACCGGCGTCGTCGACCCATCCGGCACCGGTTCAGGCAGCCTGTATGCAAGGGCGCAGCGGCCGGACCGCGCGGCAAAGGGCAATACCAGCGCACAGAATCGGCACCAGTGGTTCAACACGGCGGCCTTTGCCTGCCCGGGCGGTGGTAATTTCAGTACCCTGCAGGCAGGCACCTGCACCGTCGGCATCGGCTCAGCCCCGATCGGTCGCTTCGGGACGGAGTCGGTCGGCAGTGTGGAAGGCCCTGGAACGGTGAATCTATCGTCGGGTGTGAACAAGACGCTCGCGTTGACCGAACGGCTGCACCTGCGGGCCGAGGGCACGTTTACAAACGTGCTGAACCATACCAACCTGGCGGATCCGGTGCTCGATGTGACGAATCCTTCCTTTGGGACAATTACGCAGTCGCGCGGTTCGGATTTCGGCGGCAATCGGACGGGGCAAGTTTCGATGAAGCTGGAGTTCTAGAGGCAGAGCAGCCGGACGTTGCAATGGCTCCGGGAGCGGGTCCGGCTGCTCTGTGAAGGCGCGTGACGCAGTGATAGAGAACTGAGACGGTTACCGAAGGGAGGCGCCATCTGAGCCATGTTCGACAACCGTGCTATTCTCTAGTTGCGCTCAAGTGATTGGTTGTCAGTAGTTCTCGCTTACAAAGCCAGACGCCCTGCACATGTCTTCCACCAAGCCCTAAAGCGTACCCACCTCGGCTGATTGCTTTGAAGCATGGCCCGGGAGGTGTGGTCGAGAGTCGCGGCAGAGTGCCGCCGATTCGTGGCTGCGTGTGGTAGAGCGAAGGGGTTCACGATTCCCCTCTTCCGGAGTCTCCGGGCACTTCCTTACGCAAATCTTTTTTGTCCGCCGGCCTTTATCGGCCGGGCCGCGACATGCAGCACCATCGAGACTGTCTCAGCCGTGCAGGAAGTGCGCGGGGCAGGCGAGTGCGGTGTGTGCAGTTCCTAAGGGGAACCTCGTTTGTCCATGATCCAATTTTCTGAACTCAACATTTCTGAAATCCTCAAGAAGCGTTTGTCTGCCTGCAATTTCACAACTCCAACACCGGTACAAAGCGACGCGATTCCGCCGGCGCTTGAAGGCAAGGACGTCCTCGCGACAGCACAGACCGGCACCGGCAAGACCTTGTCGTTCTTGCTGCCCATCATCGAAACCATTGAGAAGGAAAAAACGCGCGGCGCCGTAGCGCTGATTCTTCTGCCTACCCGCGAGCTTGCCATGCAGGTTGAGAAAGCTTTTCGCCAGTTGACGACGGGCATCAGCGTAGCGCTGGTGGTCGGCGGCATGGCGGAGGGCCCGCAGATTGAGGCAATTCGCCGCGGCGCTCGCCTGATTGTCGCCACGCCTGGGCGGCTTGAGGACTATATCGGCCGCAGGCTGGCCCGGCTCGACGGTATCAAGATCCTGGTGCTGGACGAGGTGGACCGCATGCTGGATATGGGCTTCAAGCCGGCGATCCGCCGCATCGCGGACGTGCTGCCGAAGGAGCGCCAGACGCTCTGCTACTCGGCAACGCTCGACGCGCAGATCCGAGAAGTTGTGCGCGACTACCTAAAAGATCCGGTGCGCGTCGAGATCGGCTCGGTGTTGAAGCCGGCCGAGAACGTTGAGCTGCAGGCGTTTGAAGTCGACGCTGACTCGAAACTCGAGCTGCTGCAGCACCTGCTTAAGTCCGAGGCCGGTTCGTTTATCGTGTTCGTGCGGACCAAGCACGGCGCAGACCGGATCGCGATGCGCCTGGAACGCGGCGGGATCGACGCCGCCCGCATCCACGGCGACCGTACCCAGGCCCAGCGCAACGCGGCACTGCGGTCGTTCTCGCAGGGACGCCAGCGCGTGCTGGTCGCGACCGACGTTGCAGCGCGTGGAATCGATGTCGCGCACGTGGCGCACGTGGTGAACTATGACATGCCGAAGGAAGCGGAAGATTTTGTACACCGGGTCGGTCGTACCGGACGCGCTTCGTTGAAGGGCGTTGCTTCGACGTTCACCACGCCGAACGAGAAGGGCGATCTGCGCAAGATTGAGCGTCAGCTCAATATCAAGATCAAGCGTTTCCGTGTGCGGCCGAACGGCGGCATTCCGGCGATCCTGCCCAGTGATCGCGTGGCCATGCCGGCTGTCAGCTAAGCGTTGTTGCAACCGTTATGTAGAAAGGGCACCCTGGCGGGTGCCCTTTCTGTTCGCCTAGCGGCCGCTGGAGCCGAAACCCTTCGCTTCGCGAAGGCTGCCCGCGAGCTCCTCTACAACGACCAGCTCCAGGTGCGTCATGGCCTGGAACGGCGACATCTGCGCGATCTTGTCACCGGTCCAGAGCTTCACGCTTACGTCTGTGTGCAGCAGTTTCGCGTCGGTTACGCTGCCATTCGGATCGCGCTCCAGCGCAAGCTCGTATCGAGGCTGATTGACGTTGACCAGGCAGACGAGAATCTCTCCTCGGTAGCCCGCGTCAATGCGTCCGCCAACGTAGGTAATGCCTTTCGCGGCCATGCTGGACCGATCGCCTAGCACGAAACCCATGCCGGCTGGCCCCTCAACGGCAATGCCGGTGCGAATCTTGACCGGCACACCGGGCGGGAGCACCGCGTCTTCGATCGCATACAGGTCAAACCCGAGATCGTGGCCCGAGTAGTTGACCGACGGAACGCGAGCCTCGGGATGCAGCAGTTTGACCTTGATCATGTTCCGGGGCCTACTCGCCGTCCGGCACAGGGGCTGCACTGTCTTTCCGCTGCTTGGCCCAACGCCGTTTCTGCGCCTGTGCAATCCTGCGGCGCGCTTCGGCGCTCAGCACGCGCGGCTTTTTACCATCAGATTTCCGTCCCTCCACCGGAGCGCTGAAGCGGTGGCTGGTAGAGGTGCGCAGCAGTTCGCGCACCTGTTCGAGGCGCGAGATTTCTCCCTCAATCGCCGCGATCATTCCTTCTCGGGTCATCGTGCGAACCTTTGTCGGAAGTATCTCTTCGCAGCCAACGATGCCGAGAACTTACCGCACCGCTCAATGGACTGGGAAAAGGCTCTTCCTTTGTAACACTGTCCGCCACCCTGCGCCGGGCAGGGTGGCGGCAACCTTCAGGCAGGCTCGTTGCAATTACCCGAACCGCCGGCGATGGAGGGAATAACAAGCACCTCATCTCCGTCTTGAAAGGTGTATGCATCGTTGCCGAGAAAGCGGATATCTTCCTCGTTGACGTAGAAGTTGATAAAGCGCCGTACCTGCCCGTCGGCATCGCGCAGATGGGTTCTTAACAGGGGGAAAGTCGTCTCGATATCTTCGATCAACTCCGGGAGGTGCGCGGCTTTGGACTGCAGCTCGCGCTCTCCGTTCGTGTGTTTTTGAAACGCATTCGGTAACAGCACTCGCACAGGCATCTCGCTTCCCTTCTCCTTAACCAGCTTCCTAGACCAGCTCACCGGCAAATTGATGGCGATCGATGTACTCCTCGAAGTCGCTGAGGCGCGGGCGCACTGCTGCCCGCTTTTCAAAGCAGTCTGCTACCGCATCCGTCGTTTTCAATCCATTGCCGGTGATACAGGTCACCGTCAGCTCGTCGGGGTGGATGCGCCCCTGCGCGTACAGGCGAGCGGTGACGGCGGTGGTGACGCCGCCGGCAGTTTCGGTGAAGATGCCCTCGGTCTCGGCCAGCTCGCGGATGCCGGAAACCAACTCGATATCGGAAACGTCCTCAGCCCAGCCGCCGCTGGCAAGGATCGCCCGCACCGCGTAGACGCCGTCGGCTGGATTGCCGATCGCGAGCGAACGCGCGATGGTTTTTGGCCGCTGCGGTTCGATAAAGTCGGCGCCGCTTTTAACTGCGACCGAAATGGGCGAGCAGCCCGTGGCTTGCGCGCCGAAAAAGCGCACCGGTGTGTCGTCGACCAGGCCAAGCTCGACCAACTCGCGAAATGCCTTTTTGATTTTAACGATGAGCGAGCCGCCGGCCATGGGGCACACGATGTTGTCGGGCAGGCGCCAGCCCAGCTGCTCGGCGATCTCGTAGCCGACCGTCTTTGATCCTTCGGCGTAGTAGGGGCGCAGGTTGACGTTGACAAAGCCCCAGTGGAAACGGTCGGCAATCTGCGAGCTTAGACGATTGACGTGATCGTAGTTGCCGTCGATGCGGATCAGGTGCGCGCCATACACCTCGGTGTTGAGGATCTTCGCGGCTTCCAGGTCCGCGGGCACCAGGATATAGGTCTTAAGCCCGAGCCGGGCAGCATGGGCGGCAACCGCATTGGCGAGATTGCCGGTCGAGGAGCAGCCGACCGTGTCGAAGCCGAAGGCCTGCGCATTGGCCAGCGCGACCGCGACGACGCGGTCCTTGAACGAGAGCGTCGGCATGCAGATTGCGTCGTTTTTGATGTGCAGATTAGTTGCACCGATACGCGCGCCGAGGTTGGGAGCGGCAACCAGCGGAGTCCAGCCGGCAGGGGTGCGGGGCACATAGGTATCGGGAACGGGCAGCAGCGCCTGGTAACGCCACATCGACGTCGGGCCCTGCGCGATGGACTCGCGGGTCACGGACCGTTTCGCCAGATGGAGATCGACGAACACTTCGAGTGGGGAAAAACACTCGTCACAGATCGACAACGGTGCATTGTCGAAGCGCTTCGCGCACTCGCGACAACATAGTTCGTAAGCTAATGCCATCCTTGCCCTCGCTAACGAGAGCAGCCGATGGTACGGGCACACCTGACGACTTGTCGTACTACTACACTGCGGAAATCAGCGAGATGGCGCCGGCGGTAAGCCTGGCAACACCCCGAATTTCATGTTCCCCTCCAGCGCCTGTTTGAAAACAGACACCATCAGGAGAGAGTTGACACCGTTGTCCGGAATTGCACCGGCCGGTTGTCGTGGCGTCACAGGGCCCGTCCCTCAACCACTCTTCATGAAATCCAGGCTCGCTCCAAGGGAGCAAATCTGAACTAACTGTGTGATACCACGGAGTTGGAAATGGATGCAAGGGGCTTGAACGCGGCGACGAAAAATGCAGGTTCGAAACCGGTCGATTTTTTCCGTTATGCTGGGCGCACCTGAAATGGAGGCTCCCGCTTGCACGCATCTTTGAAAGCCCCGTTGTTCCCCGCCAAACGAGCCCTGCCGCTACTGGCCGCCGCGCTGCTGGTGCCTTCGCTATCGGCGCAAACGCCGGTGCCGCCCAACCCGGTCGTCGGCTCGTCGAATCCGGTGACGGCCGAGCCGCCGGTCACGCGCCCCTCGATCACACCGTGCATCGTGTCGCTCTTCTCCGGCCAGCAATTTATCGATTACAACGACAAGAAGTTCGCCTATGCGCCGCCAAGCGCCTGCCCGGGCCCTTGGAGCAAGGTTGTCTTCAGTGGTGACTTCAACGTGTCTGCCGGGCGGCAGTTCGACCGTACCGCTAAGTTCTTCCTGGGTGGCGCGAACATCTACTTCGGCACTACGGCCGAGCCGCGCAGCGCGCTGAGCCCCTCCTGGCATGTGGAGCGCGAGATCACCGACCTGAGCGCGCTGCTCAAGTCCCCGCAGCCCGGCGTCGCCTCGCTTGGCAACTTCTACGGCGTCTCGGGCGGGGTTAATTACAACGGCATCATCACCGGCTCCGCGCAGCTTGCGTTTTATCCGGTGGGCCCGCAGGATGGGGCAGCCACCGTGCCTGACGCGGTGCTGCCGTTGAACCCAGCCGGCCAGACAACCGCGCTGCAAACTACCGCGGACCGGCTCACCGGCACGTTCCCGAGCCTGCCGAAGAATATTGAAAGCGCCTACCTCGAGCTTTTCTCGCAAAGCCAGGCGAATGATGAGTTCTGGTACACCTGCTCGCCGAACAGCGTTGCCGCCCAGCTGCAAAACTGCGGCAACACCGGTTTTCGCGAGACCGAGGTGTACGTCGACGGCCGTCCTGCAGGCATTGCGCCGGTGTTCCCATGGATCTACACGGGCGGCATTGACCCGGCGCTGTGGGAGCCGATCACGGGACTGCAAACGCTCAACTTTAAGCCGTACCTGGTGGACCTGACGCCGTTTGCCGGAGTGTTGTCAGACGGGCAGCAGCACACCGTGGCGATGGGCGTCTTTAATGCGGACGCTGAGTTCGACGTGACCGGGACACTGTTGCTGTACCTCGACCATGGCGCGGCCCAGGTGACCGGCGCAATGACGGCAAACACCCTGGGCGCTGCACCCACCCCGGACGTGCAGGCCGAAGCACCGGTGGATAATACCGGGACGACGCACGCCAAAACCTTTGTGACCTCGCAGCGAAGTTTTGAGCTGAGCGGGTACGTGAATACCTCACACGGTACTGTAACGACCACCATCGACGAACAGGTGAATTTTGCGAACTACCAGCTGTTTACGATCAACAACACGGTGTACACGCAGGACCTGGCGCAGGTAAGCAGCGCGCAGTCAGATACCAAGAAGCAGACCGGACTGCTGGTGGAAGAAACGCAGAAAAACACCGTGTACCCGTTCACGTTCAATTACAACTCCGTCAGCAACCCAGATAATTCGGGGAGCCTTTCGGTCCACGCCTACCAGCAGGATTTCGAGTACGAGCAACGCCTATTGAACGGCATTTCTTATTACAGCGCGGGTTCGCAGGAAGTGGTCGACGCAAGCGACGGCTACTCGCTCAACACGAGCGGCGCGGCGGTGAATCGGACAATCCAAAGCAAAGCCAGCTATCAGTCGACCGACACCCTGGGTCATTGCTACAGCCGCGAGCTGACTGCTGTTGGGCTTGCACTTGCGAGCGTCACGGACGGGGCAGAGTGTGGCGGAGTGAACAAGCCTTAGCGCCGGCTTGCCTTGCTGCAGAAAAGCCCGGCGTCACTGCCGGGCTTTCTTCTGGTTGAAACTTTATGGATGGAATCGATTTTAACTTCGAGTCACAAGTGAATATCTACTCTCGCCGTATGCGGCCTGGAGAGCGGCATCTACGTCAGTATCATCAGTAATAGCAATGTAGCGTTGCCGAAAGCGACGGGCCACGGCTCCGATCGCGAGTTCCCTTCCCGTCCGCAGGAGTTTGTATCAGCATGAGTGACGCTTTTGACGTTGCAAGGCAGGGGCACAAAGGCGGTGCTCCGTGCGAAGCACCCGAGGCAGACGGGCAGCGCGGCCCCTGGTCGCCGACGATGGGCAACGCGATCGGCACCGAACCCCTCTCGCGGCGAGGCTTTCTGCAGGGCGCCGGGCTTGTGGCCGGCGCGCTTGCCGTGGCAGCTCCCGCGACCGACGCGCGCGCACAGGAGGAAAAGCTCGCAACCGCATCGGTACGCAAGGTGCCGCTGTCGCTGTGGATCAACGGCGAGAAGCACGAGGTGCAAGTAGATCCGCGGATCAGCCTGCTCGATTTGCTGCGCGAACAGCTTGGACTCACCGGCACCAAGGTGGGCTGCAACCACGGGCAGTGCGGAGCGTGCACGGTGATCGCCGGCGGGCGCCGTATTAACGCGTGCCTGTCGCTGGCGCTGGTGCACCAGGGCGACCGGGTCACGACGATCGAAGGGCTCGCGAAAGGCGACGAGCTGCACCCGGTACAAACGGCCTTCCTGGAGCACGACGGCTACCAGTGCGGCTATTGCACGCCGGGCCAGATTCTTTCCGCGGTGGCGCTGCTGGACGAGGTAAAGCGGGGTGAGCCCAGCTATGTGACCGCCGACTTGCGAAAAGCGGGCCCAGTTGAACTTACGACGATCGAGATCAAGGAGCGCATGAGCGGCAATCTATGCCGCTGCGGCGCATATCCGGGGATCGTGGCCGCGGTGCAGCAGGCTTCTGGTCAGAAGGCCGGGCAAAGCGCCCGGCAGAGCGAAGGAGCGAGTTGAGTGAACCCCTTTGAGTTTCAGCGCGTCGAGGGCCCGGACGCGGCCGTGCAGGCGCTCGCGGCAAACCACACGGCCAAGCTGCTGGGCGGCGGTACCAATCTGATCGATCTGATGAAGATGGGCGTTGAGCGGCCGACAGAGCTGATCGACATCAATCCCCTGCCGCTGGCCGAGATCACGCCGCTTCCCGATGGCGGCTTGCGCCTTGGAGCCACGGCGCGCAACAGCGACACGGCCGCGCATCCGCTGGTACGGACGCAGTACCCGATGCTTGCGCAGGCGATCCTGGCAGGGGCCTCAGCGCAGCTGCGCAACATGGCCACCAACGGCGGCAACCTGCTGCAGCGCACCCGCTGCTACTACTTCTATGACCCGGCCTACACGCAGTGCAACAAGCGCGTGCCTGGCTCAGGCTGCGCGGCCCTTGAGGGCTACAACCGCGTACACGGTGTGCTGGGGGCCATGGAAGGGCTGCGCCCAAATGCCGGCCCGGAGTGCATCGCCACCAACCCGTCGGATATGTGCGTCGCGCTAGCGGCGCTCGATCCGGTGATTCGGGTACGCGGACCTCGGGGTGAGCGCGCCATTCGGTTTGCTGACTTCCATCGGCTCGCAGGGAAAACGCCGCAACTGGACACGAATCTACGGCCGGACGAGTTGATTTTGTCGATCGATCTCCCCAGGTCGCCCTACGCCGGCCACTCGCACTATCTGAAGGTGCGCGATCGCGCGTCCTATGCGTTTGCGCTGGTTTCGGTGGCGGCGGCCGTTGAGGTCGAAGGCGGCACAGTCAAGAGCGCGAGGCTTGCGCTGGGCGGCGTGGCGCACAAGCCTTGGCGCGCCGAAGCAGCGGAGCACTCGCTGGTCGGCAAGCCCGCGACCGCGGAGAGCTACCAGGCGGCGGCGGAGCTCGCGATGGCAGGTGCTGTGACGTACAAGGACAACGCCTTCAAAGTGCCGATGGCAAAACAGGCGATCGTGCGGGCGCTGACGATTGCAGCAGGGGAGCAGGCATGAGCGCAGCACCGGCAGAGACAATCGCTACAAAGATTGGCGACCCGGTAGTGCGCGTGGATGGACGCGCGAAGGTTACCGGCGCGGCGAAGTATGCGGCCGAGTTCGCCGTACCGAACGCCGCCTATGGCGTGATGGTGACGAGCACCATTGCCAATGGAAAGATTACGCGCATGGACACGGCGGCCGCCGGGCGTGCGCCGGGGGTCGTCGCGATCCTGACGCCGGCGAACGCGCCCAGACTGCCCGATGCGGGCCAGGCCGCTGTGAAGCCGCCGGCCGGCCGTCACCTGCAGCTGTTGCAGGACGCTGAGGTGCACTACAACAACCAGCCGATCGCGGTTGTGGTCGCGGAAACGCTGGACCAGGCGCAGCTCGCGGCGTCATTGATCCAGGTGCGCTATCAGCAAGATCCGCCGAAGCTCGACTTCCGCGCCGGCTTCCCTGACGCGCACCCGGGCAAGAACAAGGTACCGCCGGTGCTGGGTGAGGGCGACATCCCCCAGGGTTTCGCAAATGCCGAGGTGACGGTCGACCGTGTTTTCACGACGCCGAAGCAGAACCACAATCCCCTGGAGATGCACGCCACCATCGCCGAGTGGAATGGCGAGCTGCTGACCCTGCACGATGCGACGCAGTACATCTTTGGCGTGAAACGGACGGTAGCGAAGACGCTCGGCATCCCTGAGGACAACGTGCGGGTGCTGTGCCCGTTTACCGGCGGCGGCTTCGGATCCAAGGGCTCCACATGGTCGCACGTGGTGCTGACCGCGATGGCAGCCAAGGTGGCGAAGCGTCCGGTGAAGCTGATGGTGGCGCGCCCGCAGATGTTCGGTCCGGTCGGCGGGCGCCCGGAAACGTACCAGCACGTGACCCTGGGCGCCAAACGCGATGGGACGCTTACTGCGATCCGGCATGATTGCTACTCGCATACCTCGGTGATTGAGGATTTTGTCGAGCCGTCATCAGCGGCGACACGCATGCTGTACGCCGCGCCTGTCATCACTACCTCGCAGCTGCTGGTGCCGCTCACGGTCGGCACGCCGACCTTTCAGCGCGCGCCGGGCGAGGCGACCGGCATGTTCGCGCTGGAGGTCGCGCTGGATGAGCTGGCCGAACAGCTCAAGATGGACCCGATCGAGCTGCGGCTGAAGAACTATGCCGAGGTGGACCCGACCAGCCGCAAACCGTTCTCGGGCAAGCACCTGCGCGAGTGCTACGCGCAGGGAGCCGAGCGGTTCGGCTGGGCGAAGCGCTCGGCTATCACGCGCTCCGCGCGCGACGGGCACGAGCTGATCGGCTACGGCATGGCCACCGCGACGTACCCGGCAAACCGCTCGCAAGCGCAGGCCTCGGTGCGCTTTGAGACGGATGGCCGCGTGACCGTGATCTCAGGCACGCAGGATCTGGGTACCGGCACCTACACGATCATGGCGCAGACAGCGGCGGCAACGCTCGGCATGCCGATTGAACTGTTCGATGCGAAGCTTGGCGACACCAAACAGCCGCAGGGGCCGGTGTCCGGCGGCTCGCAGACAGCGGCCTCGGTGACGCCGGCCGTGCAGGAGGCCGCGAAACAGGCCGTACTGAAGCTGGTGACGCTTGAGATCGGGAACAAGGCTTCGCCGTTCTACGGGGCGCTGCCGGAGGAGCTGGAGTTCAAGGGCGGCAAGCTGTTCCGCAAAACGGCCCCGGCGAACGGGATCGCCTTTACGGACGTGATTGCGCGCAACAGCGGGACGCCGGTAGAAGCAAAAGCCTCGGCGGAGGCGTCAGAAGATGTTGAGATGTACTCGCAGCACTCCTGGGGTGCGGTATTTGCTGAGGTCGGCGTGGATGAAAGGCTCGGCATGGCGCGTGTTCGCAGGCTTACCGCGGTGTACGACGTGGGCACGCTGCTGAACGAGCGAACCGCAAAAAGCCAGCTGATCGGCGGGCTCGTGTGGGCGGTCGGGCTGATTCTGGAAGAGGAGACACACATCGACTCGAACACCGGTCGGCCGGTCAACAACAATTTGGCCGAGTACCATGTGCCAGTCAACCTGGACATCGGCGAGATCGATGTGTCGGCGCTGAATATCCCGGACAAGAACTTCAATGCTCTGGGCGCGCGCGGGGTCGGAGAGATCGGCATCACCGGCGCGACAGCCGCGATCGCGAATGCGATCTATAACGCAACAGGGAAGCGCATCCGCGAAGCCCCAATCACGCCGGATAAGCTGCTGGCCTGAGCGGGGGAGCTTCCATGCCTTGCGGCCGCGTGAAAGCTTCTGCTCTTCTGTCGATCTGCTTGTCAGGGTACGGTGACGGCATGCATCCAACGGGGTGACCGTCTACCCTCTTTCCGGTATTGTGGGACCTATGTCTGCCAAGCTGGAGCTGGCCCTTGTATCGTGCGCTTTGCTCGGCCTGCGGCATGGCTTTGACTACGACCACCTGGCCGCGATTACTGACATCACAAGCGTGCAGCGCGGCTGGCGCGAGGGCATGCGCCTCGGTTTTCTCTACGCGCTCGGCCACGCCTGCACCATCGCCGCGCTGGGCGTGGCGGTGGTTGTGTTTCGACTGGGACTGCCGGTGCACCTGGATGCGGTGGGCGAGCGCGTGGTCGGGGTCACGCTGCTGGTATTGACCGGCTTTATTCTGCTCGCCTTTTTCCGGCGAGCGCCCGGCACCCATGCGCATCCGACCAGCCGCATTGCGCTGCTCATCTCGGGCGCGCGGCAGCTGCACTGGAAGCTTCGCTCCTGGCGCAATCCCATGCTGCCGCGGCCCGACACTTTTCGGTTCCAGTACGGCAGCAGTTCCGTATTTACCATCGGCATCCTGCACGGGCTCGGCGCGGAAACCCCGTCCCAGCTGGTGCTTTTTCTGCTGGCCGCCAACCTTGGCGGCACCAGCCGAGGCATGTTTGGCCTGCTGTGCTTTATTCTCGGTTTGCTCACGATGAACACGCTGATGACCGCTTCCGCGTCCGGCATCTTCGCGAGCGCCGTGCGGCGACCGCGTGTGCAGTCCGCGATTACGCTGCTGACCGCTGCCTACAGCCTCGTGATCGGCCTGATTTACGCCTCGGGCGTTTCAGACCGGCTGCCGGCGCTGGTGCGCTAAGTGCTGTGCAGCGCAGCGCACAGGCGCGCCCAGCCCGATGCGCTACCATTTTGCTATGACCAATCGCCCTCAGGCTGCGGCTGACAAGGAAAGCGTCCTCGCGGCGACGCTTCGCGATCTGGGCAGTGTTCTGGTCGCGTACTCCGGCGGCACGGACTCAGCGTTTCTCGCCTATGCCGCGTACCGGGCGCTCGGGACGCGGATGCTGGCCGTCATCGCCGATTCCGCGTCCCTGCCGCGTGCCGAGCTTGCTGCAGCGCTTGCCTTTACCGAGGAGCAGGGCATCCCCACGCAGGTGCTGCAAACAACGGAGCTTTCCAGACCCGAGTACATCCGCAACGACGCGCAGCGCTGTTTTCATTGCAAAGACGAGCTGTTTACGGCCATGGAGGCAGCTCGGGAGCGGTTAGGCTTCGCGCACCTGGCCTACGGCATGAACCTGGACGACCGGGGCGAGTTTCGGCCCGGGCAGCAGGCGGCAGCGCTTCATCGCGCACAAGCACCGCTCGTCACAGCCGGCCTGACCAAGGTTGAAATTCGCGCGCTGGCGCGCGAAGCCGGACTGCGCGTGTGGGATAAACCTGCGT
>CAXTMW010000043.1:0-3418 GCA_964245455.1 uncultured Acidobacteriaceae bacterium | reverse complement strand
GGCCGAAACGCTGCGGCAGGTGGAGCAGGCAGAAGAGTCGCTCCACGGCATGGGTTTCGCGCAGGTGCGGGTACGGCACCATGGCGAGCTGGCGCGGGTCGAGATCGCGCGGGAAGACATGGTGCGGGTGCTGGCGCTGCCGGTGCTTGACCGGATCACGGACGCCCTGAAAGCGGCGGGCTTTCTGTATGTCGCGCTCGACACACAGGGGTACCGCTCCGGCTCCATGAATGCGGTACTGCCTATTTCCGCAATCGCGCCGGCGGCTAACTAAGAGCCTTGCGGCACGTCACCACCTTTACTGAGGGTCAACTATTCATGCGCACCGCTTATCTTGATTGCTTCGCCGGCATCTCCGGCGATATGTTTCTCGGTGCCCTGCTGGGTGCCGGTGTGCCGCTCCCTGTGCTTGAAGAAGCGATCGCGGCGCTCGATCTTGGTGCCTCGTTGAAAATGGAGGTCGTCGACCGAAGTGGCATCTCGTCGATCAAAGTGCACGTGCTGGAAAACGGGGAACTTGCGGAAGGGGCTGTCCCGCACAGCCATGAGCATGATGCGCACAGCCATCGGCACGAAGAGCCGGCTGCCCACAGCCATGAGCACAGCCATGAGCACGAGCACACACATCGGCACGAGCCCCCGCCGCACGAGCACCTTCACAGTCACGAGCACGGCCATGAGCACCCGCACAGCCACGAAAGCGAGCTCGTGCATCGGCATGAGCCCCCGCCGCCAGTGCACGCGCACGCACATGCCGAGTCGCATGCGCATGTTCACGGTCGTTCGCTTTCGCAGATTCGCGAGTTGATTCAGGCTTCGCGCCTGCAGCCGGCAGTGAAGCAGCTGGCAACGGAGACCTTCGAGCTACTCGGCCGCTCCGAAGCGAAGATTCACAATGTCCCGATGGAGAGCATCCATTTTCATGAGGTAGGCGCGGTCGACGCGATCGTTGACATCGTCGCTTCCTGCGCGGGTATTGTTCACCTTGGCAGCAGCGAGCCGATCGAGTGGCATGCGTCCCCGGTGAACGTGGGCGGCGGTATGGTGGTGTGCGCGCATGGTACCTTTCCGGTACCCGCGCCGGCGACCGCGGACCTGCTGCGCGGTGTGCCTACCTATTCGGCCCATGTCGAGAAAGAGTTGGTGACGCCGACCGGCGCGGCCTTGCTGCGCTCACTGCAGCCGACCTTCGGGCAGCAGCCGGCGATGATTGTGGATGCGATCGGCTATGGTGCCGGGAGCCGTAACCCAAAGAATTTCCCGAACGTGCTGCGTTTAAGCGTCGGAACAGTGTCCGGTGCTGCCGCAGGGGACGATTCAGTCAAGGTCGCCGCGCCGCCCACGCCCGCTGCAAAGCACGGCCATCAGGGCGCGATGGTAACGGTGCTGGAAACCGCGCTGGATGACACGACGCCGCAAATCCTGGCGCACGTTGCCGAACGAGCGCTCGCCTCGGGCGCGCTGGACGTGATGCTGACGCCGGTCATTATGAAGAAGGGGCGCCCGGGCACGCTGATCACCGTACTTTGCAATGGTGAGGACGCCGCGACTTTTGAAGAGCTGTTGCTGCGGGAAACCAGCACGCTTGGCGTGCGCATGCACCGCGAGCACCGCGCCTGCCTGGACCGGCACCATACCACTGTGCCCACCGAGTACGGCGACATCCGCGTAAAGCTCGGGATGCGCGACGGCGAGGAGTGGAACGCGCATCCGGAGTTTGAGGATTGCCGCGCGGCTGCAGCGGTTCACGGCGTTGCCGTCAAGCAGGTCATGCAGGCCGCCATGGCCGCGTACAGCCTTGAACACTCACCAACAATTGCCTGATCGCTCGTTCCACGCCTGATTGTGCCCCGCCCTGCTCGCATCCCACAACGCAGGCGTTGCAAGGGGGAGTGCATGGAGCGTAGAGACTTTTTGAAAACAGCCGCAATTGCAGGTGTGGGAACAGCCGCTGGCGTCGGAGCGCAGGGGCAGACCACGGCAGCGTCTCCTTCTGGTACGGCGGTGACGCGCCCCATGTCGCCCGACATGCAGTATCGCGAGCTGGGCCGGACCGGCGAGAAGGTGTCCGCGATTGGGCTCGGCGGCTACCACATCGGCAAGCAGCAGGATCCGGGAGAAAGTGTGCGCCTGATTCGCGCGGCCATTGATCGCGGCATCACCTTCATGGATAACTGCTGGGATTACAACGAAGGCATCAGCGAAGTGCGCATGGGGCAGGCGCTGCGCGACGGTTACCGGAACAAAGTCTTTCAAATGACCAAGATCGATGGTCGGACCACCAAGGAATACAACAAGCAGCTCGAAGAGTCACTGTCGCGGTTGCACATGGACACGATCGACCTGGTGCAGTTCCACGAGGTCATCCGCCTGGACGACCCCGATCGCATTTTCGCGCCGGGCGGAGCCATGGAAGCAGCGATTGCGGCGCGGCAGGCCGGCAAGATTCGCTATATCGGCTTTACCGGCCACAAAGATCCGATTGTGCTGCTGCGTATGCTCGACATGGCGCAGAAACACAGCTTTCACTTCGATACGGTGCAGATGCCCATCAATGTGATGGACGCGCACTTTCGTTCGTTTACGAAGGACGTGATGCCGGTTGCGAACTCACAGGGGACTGGAGTGCTCGCGATGAAGACCTTCGGCGACCATTACATACTGGACAGCAAGACTGTCGACCCGATCCAGGCTTTACAGTACGGACTTTCGCAGCCGGTTTCGGTTGTGATCACCGGTATTGATTCCATGCCGATCCTCGATCAGGCCATGGCCGCGGTGAAAAATTTCAAGCCGATGTCGCAGCCTGAGATGGCTGCTCTGCTCGCAAAGACGGTAGACGCGGCAAGCGATGGACGGTACGAGCTCTTCAAGACGACGTCGCATTTCGACGGGACCGCGCAGAATCCTAAGTGGCTGGGGTAAGACGCCGGTAGAGAACGAAAATGGCCCGCCATGGAGGCAGGCCATTTTGCCGGGCATCGAGCAGACGCGAGCTACGCTCTTTCAAAATGCTTGAACCAGAGCGCCTGCTTGGCGATCGGCTCGGTTTTGGTCACCAGCGCTGCCTGCTGCGGACCGCTGAGCGGCGTAAACTCACGCGCCAGCTGCACATTTTCTTCTAGCTGCGGGATCGTGTCGCAACCGATGATCATGGTGCTGACAGGCTGCGAGAGGACATAGTAAATCGCCTCGCGCATGTTTAGCGTCCCAGAGCGGCTTGAGATCTCGGCACCGCCTTCCCACATCTTCTGCTGCTTCTCAACCGGGGGCGGCGTCCACGATGACAGAATGCGCCCGCGCGCTGGAACCTTCATCGCGATGATGCCCATCTGCTTTTCGACGGCAAGCGGCAGCAGGGCGTCGGAGAAGCTGTGCTGGTGTGTGTCGGCGGCGTTGAGGGCCATCAACACTGTGT
>CAXTMW010000042.1:13718-22045 GCA_964245455.1 uncultured Acidobacteriaceae bacterium | reverse complement strand
TGCCGATACTGATCACAAGCAGAAGCGCTGAAACGAGCATGACGCGCATACGAATGCCTGAGGGTTGCTGCACGAGGGCTCTCCTCAGGGATTGAACTTATAGCCGGCGCCGTAGATCGTGAGCAGATGACGCGGGTTTGCCGGGTCTGCTTCAAGCTTTTGCCGGAGCTTGAGAATCTGGTTATCGACCGTGCGCGTGGTGGGATAGCACTTGTAACCCCAAACATCGCTCAGCAGCTCTTCGCGGCTAAGTACCCGCTCGGCGTTTTCCATCAGGAAGCGGAGAAGTTTGAACTCATGCGCGGTAAGCGTAACGGCTTTGCCCGCCCTTTTCGCGATCATTTTGCCGAAGTCGATCTCGCACTCCCCAAAGTGGTTTGTGGTTGGCGGCTCGGTCCTTCTCCGGCGCCGGATCGCACCCTGCACCCGGGCCAGCAGCTCCCGCGGGCTGAAGGGTTTCGTAATGTAGTCCTCGGCCCCGAGTTCCAGAAGCAGAACCTTGTCCACGACCTCGTTGATCGCACTCAGAATAAGCACCGGGGTGTCCAGCGACTGCGCCTTGATGCGTTTGCACACCTCGCGCCCGGAAAGCTGAGGCAGTACCAGGTCCAGCACAACGACAAGCGGCGTCGAAGCGGAAAAGGCTTCCACCGCGGCAAGGCCGTCCGAAGCGATGGTCACCTGGTAGCCTTCATCGCGAAAGATGCGGCGCAGTACCTTCTGCATACGCGGGTCGTCCTCGACCACAAGCACCGTTCCTAGCTCTTCGATCGGTGCTGTCATGCCGCGCCGAAGCTCATCCCTCTGCTGGTGTATCGCACCCATGACCTATCCTGGCCCGAGCAGGCCGCATGTGTCTCATTCTGCGCGCGAAATGACAAATGAATGACATCTCTCCAACCCGCCCAGTTTGCTTCCTCTTAACCCGCAAAACGATCGTACTGTCCATGGCTGCTCTGCGGATCGGGCCTGGTGACTCCGCGAGCCGTCAGCTCCGGAACCGGCAAGTAGCAACTGCCATCGATGCGCCCTGCGTTGGATCAACGATCATTGGCAATCCCTCGATCGTGTGTGTGACTTATCCTCCTGTCATGTAAGCCGCATAACCTTGTTGAATGATTGATTAGATACTTCTCTGCAGGGCTGCGCCGACGTTGCCGAGCGTGACCACCGTCGCTATCGCAATGATGCACACAACAAGCGCGTACTCCAGAAGGCTTGCTCCTGCATCCTCATGAAGGAACCTCAAGCCGAAACGGTGTATCTTGGGAAAGCACTTCGTCATCCTCATACCATGTATCTCCATACGATCTGATTTCTGCCCAACGATGAACGTATTGGCAGAATGTGTCCGTAGAGGAGCGCGTCGACTCGATTTCTGATCCAGACTCGGCTAAGTTCCCCGGGACTGTAGCTGTCTCTGTCAACTTCAGCGTACGGAATCTGTTGCTCTCCCATGACCCGATCGTCGTTCCACGGGCAGGAATCAGGGCGCGGAGCGGCTGCACAGTAAAATTCGCTCGCATCATGGATGCATCGCCGAATCATTTATTTCACGCTCGCCGAAGCGATTCGGCGCGCGTCGAACCGCGCATCGATGTGCTGTTCATTGCCAAAGGTCGGCTTTGGCAAGTAAGAAAATCCCCGCGATGGAAAAGTTTCGCTTACCTTCATCGGTATCGCGAAAGGACGGCGGGCAAAGCAGGTTATAAGATCGCCGATCTCCGCAGCAGGGATTGCTCGTCCGAATAGGTAACCCTGACCGGAAACGCAGCCGGCCGTCGAGGCGTTGCGAAATTCTTCTTCGGTCTCAAGTCCTTCCGCGAGCGTCGCCATTCCAAGTCCGCCGGCGAGCGTGACGATGGATCGAACAATCGCGCGTTGCGGCACGCTCGCTCCGACCAGCGATCTGTCGATCTTGATTACATCGAAAGGCAGCTTCGCGAGCTGGCCGAGCGAAGAGTAGCCGGTTCCAAAGTCATCCATCGCCAGGCGCACGCCAATGGCATGCAGGCTATGCAGCGTGGATAGAACGCTGCTCGTCCCTTGGAGCAGAATGCCTTCCGTAATCTCGATCTCAAGCCTGCTTGCCGGCAGTTCCGCAGCAGCCAGCGCTTTCTGAACCGACGTTAGGAAAGACGCGCTTCGCAGTTGAAGCGGCGAAGCATTGACGGCTATTCCCAGAGATTGCGGAAGCTTTGCGGCTTGTCGGCATGCTGTGCGGAGGACCCACTCGCCGATAACGCCAATCAGTCCGCTTTCTTCAGCGACGGGAATGAAGTCTGCCGGAGACACCAGGCCAAGAACCGGGTGGCGCCATCGAAGGAGCGCTTCAAAGCCGACCAGGGACCGCCGCTTCATCTCAACCTGCGGCTGATAGTGCACCTCAAATTGGCGTAGAAGCAGCGCCTTTCGTAAATCGACAGCAAGCGCGTGTTTCGCTCTCGTGCGCTCTTCCATGGCCATTTGGAACCGGCGGTACTCCCCTGGGCCGGCCACGCGGGCGCAGGACACTGCAATGGCTGCACGATTGAGAAGAACCTCCGCGCCGGTATCAGGTCCTGATCCAACGACGATGCCGATGTTTGACGTTAGATTAATAATCTGTCCATTGAGGAAGTAAGGGCGTTGCAACAAGTCCAGCAATTTCGTAGCAAGAGCGGTACTGCGCTCCTCATCTTCCTGTGTCAGCACTATGACGAACTCATCCATACCGAGCCGTACCAGCCCGTCCCCGTCGCCTAGTACCGACGCGATCCTTTCATGGCAAAGACCCAGGACCTCGTCCCCCAGGCCATAACCGAGACTTCCGCTAAGTGCCCGCGCTAGATCCAGGCGCACAATCAGCAAGGCGAATACCGCATGAGCAGCTCTGGTGCGCAGCAGGAGCAAGCTGTCTTCCAGAGCATCGAGCGCTTTCCGGAACGACCTATCCATGGCAGCCACCTCCGGCTTCTGCCCGACCGCGCGATTCAGAGTCATTCAACGTGCTTCGCTCCCCGCCATAGGCAAAAGCGCTTAGGTGTCGCGCTTTTCCCGACACGACCCAGGCGAATCTATGTTCGCGAGGAAGACAGCTCCTCCTCGCTCCATAGGAGCTCGACGCTCGTATCGACGATGGCATCCTGGCCGGCAAACCGCACACTTCGCGTACCCTCCCTCTTCGCGCACCTGTATCGGCAAATCACGCGCGATACTTCAGCTGGTAATTCGCCGGATTTCATGAATGACTGTGCTGCGCGCCGCCGGCGCAGACTCGATTAGTAGGCAAAGTACTTAAGTCACAGCGAAGGTGAAGAACCACCTCCTTTTCTCAAGAACTTCCTTTCGGATTGGCCGATAGAAGCGCCATAGTGGAAAGACCCATTCGCACACCTTCACCGTCAAGCCGGGATTGTCATCATGCCTAACGCTGCGGCTTTGGCTGAGATCACTCGGGTTGCGGTTCCGACCGATGCATTACCCTTCGCCCTGTCGAGACAGGCTTTCCTTGTCGTCGATGGAGCCGGCCAAGTCGCGTTCGCCAGCGAAGGCACGCATGCAATACTCGGCATGAACGAAGCGGTGGAACCATGTGGCACGCCGCTGCTCAACCTTCTTTCCCCTGCGGCGGCCGGCGACCGTGATGCCTTGCCGACCTTGCAGTCATTCCTGAAGGAAAGCTCCGTGTCTCGGCGCGCTTTGACGCTGCCTGGAAGAACCGGGTCCGCTGAGCAGCCGCGCTCCCTGCAATGCAGGATCTTCCCCTTGAACGATACGTACCGGGTTGTCACCGTTGAGGATCTGACCCTCGCCGCGGAACGTGAGGCCTCGCTGCTTGCTGCCGCGCATCGAGATGCTCTCACCGGGATCGGCAATCGGGCACTTTTCGAAAAAAAGCTCGACAGCGTCATGTTTTCAGTGAACGGGGCGGGCGAAGCAAACGCTTTCGTCTTGTTTCTGGATTTGGACCGTTTCAAGGTCGTCAACGACACACTTGGTCATGCTGCCGGCGACAATTTGCTAAGGCTAGTCAGAGAGCGCCTGCACAGATCCTTGCTCACCACTGACACACTGGCCAGAATGGGCGGGGATGAGTTTGCCATCCTGCTTGAATCCCCTGTCGAAAAGGACGGCGCCGCAAAACTGGCTACCCGCATCATCGACCTCATCCAGCGTACGTATTTGATTGAGGGACAAGTCGTCAACGTCGGCGCAAGCATCGGCATCGCAGCTGCTCCGGAAGACGCAGTCTCGGGCGGTCAGCTACTGAAGAATGCGGATCTGGCCCTGTACTGTTCGAAAGCTGCGGGTCGAGGCGTCTTCCACTTCTTCGAAGCGTCTATGCGGAAAAAGGCTGAACAGCGGCGTGCGCTTGAACTCGAGCTTCGCAAAGCACTCGTGCTTCGCCAGTTCGAGCTCCACTACCAGCCGCAGATCGACGCCAGAACTCGCGAAATCACGGGTTTGGAAGCCCTGCTTCGATGGCGGCACCCTCAGAGAGGGCTTATGTTGCCGGCTGACTTCATAGCACTCGCTGAAGAAATCGGATTGTCAGTACCTCTGGGCGAGTGGGTGATCAGGACCGCATGTCGCGAAGCTGCCCAGTGGCCGAAAGGCGTCACAATCGCGATTAATGTCTCGCCCCTGCACTTCCAAAGCAAGACCTTTCTCGAATCTGTCCGGAAAGCTCTTGAAAGCTCAGCCCTGCCCGGCTCGCGGCTCGAAGTCGAAGTTACAGAGGAAATCCTGCAGCGAAGCGGAGAGACTTTGCGCCAGACTTTGGAAGGACTACGCGCCCTCAGCGTGCGCGTGGTCATCAGCGGCTTCGGCACCGGCTTAGCCTCTTTAAGTCAGCTCGTCACTTTCTCCTTCGACAAAATCAAGATTGACCGAACACTGATCGCTTTGCAGCAGAAGGACGACACCCGTAGTCGCGCGATCGTCCGCGCCATTTCTGCTCTTGGCCAAAGCCTCGGCATTTCAACGCTGGCAGAGGGAGTAGAGACTCCGGAGCATCTGGCGCGGGTACAGGCCGAAGGCTGCCACTCCGTACAGGGTTTCTATTACAGCAGGGCGGTGCCGGCGAAAGAACTGGCACTGTTTTTTGAAGGCAATGCTTCCGCAGTCAATTCCACCTTGAGTTGGAGTGAGGGTACACATGAGCTATGAACTTTATAAAATCCTGTACTGCAGCCGCAATTTGATACAGGGAGAATCCGGTCAGCAGGATGCTGAGATACAACAGATCCTCGACACTTCGCGGGTGAACAACAGCCGGCAGAACGTCACTGGAGCCCTGCTGTATAACTCCGTGTGTTTCGCGCAGGTGCTGGAAGGCCCTCAATCTGCGATCGAAACCATCTTCGAACGCATACAGCGGGATGCACGTCACGGAGATGTGACCATTCTCACCAGCGGGTCCGGCGGAGAACGCGATTTTCCGGATTGGGCCATGGCTCACGTGCAGCCGCCGTCTGAGAAACAGGCTGCCGGCATCGCTGTTGCTCTCGATGTAGCTCTGATGAAGCCTGAAAATGCGGGCACGGAAGTGCTGGATCTGCTGAAGTCTCTGGTGGTGCAGGAAGATTGATCCTTAACCGACGACAAGCGGGAGCCGCGCCTGCCAGAACCTAAGAGACGACGATGTACATCAAGCGCCTCCAGGATGGAGCACACGCGCAACCAGAGCGACGCCCGCTTCGGAGTCCAAGCAGGCCGCGGAGCCCGACAGAAGCGGGCGTCCCGAAGCGATCAAGTGAGTGCGCGCGGCTGCAGAATGATTTGTCACTGGAAAGCGTCCAAATCCAGGTTACGCCGATCGCTATAATAATCTTGCCGTTCAGCGCGCAGCTCCCGCGCAAGGCCGAAAGTCACAGGGCGGTCAACTCCGTGACATATCACTGCAGGAACATGATTACAGTAGCTTTGCGGCAGCAATGCATCCTCACCCTGCAATGCCAAGTCTTTACCGCCCCACTTCGGTCTGAAAGCGAAGGTCCGACCGCCTGGACTGAGCAATGCGTTGGGCGAACATAGAGCTTATCGCGAATTGCACAGGGAACGGCATGCCGGTAAACGAAGCCCGGCTCGACGCCATGTGCCGTAAAGATGCCCATCGGGGGCGAACGCGCAGCGCATGTCGGTTCTGCCTACGGCGCTCCTGAATGTTCGTGATGCAGAACGTCGCTCGGCGCTTTTCATGACGAGGATGCACTCGTAAACCCTTCTATGCAAGCAGACCATCTCCGCGCTCACTTCCTGGGCGGGTCAGTAAGCGGAGGGTGCAATTCTGGCGAGAGAAAGTTACTGAAGATCGCTTTTACACCAGAAAGGAACTGCTTGCCCAAAGTGGAACCAGAGTCAAGCCGGTAAGTACATAAGTGCGCACACATTCTGGAAAGTCATCCAGATTCGCCGATAACTGCGGTGAATAGCAAACTTATGGCTACCTACCCACATACCGCATCCTGGCATCCCTTTGTTTCCGCTCTGATCCTGATGTTTCTCATGTGCGGGTGCGGTGGCCAAGCTGCCCCATCCACTTCCGTCGTCGCAGCTGCGAGTGTTAGTGGTCCCGTCAATCAGTCGGCGCTCTTGGATCCCTTGACTACCTACTCTCTTGCCGGGGACACGAGCCCGGTCCGCGATCCCAGCATCATTCGGCAGGGAAGCGTGTACTACCTTTTTTCCACGGATACCGCAGGACCGGAAGCCAGCGGCTCCCTGCCCATTCGTTGTTCCCCGAACAAGGAAAACTGGGCAAAGTGCGGCTATGTCTTTTCAGAAATTCCACAGTGGGTGCGGAACAAGATTCCTGGAGTCGGTGGATTGTGGGCTCCGGACATCTCGTACTTCGGCGGAGCATACCATCTCTATTACTCTGCTTCGCTGCTCAACTCACAAACATCAGTCATCGGATTGGCGACAAACGTCACTCTTGATCCTGCAGATCCTAGGTACAGGTGGGTCGACGCAGGAGAGGTTATCGAGTCCGGCGCCGGCGACGACTTCAACGCGATCGACCCCAACGTGCTGATTGCCGATGACGGCGGCGCCTGGCTGAACTACGGCAGCTATTGGTCGGGCATCAAGCAGGTGCAGTTGCAGCCGGCAACTGGCCAGGTGCTTGCGGGATCTGTTCGCTACGATTTAGCTGCGCGGCCGGACGTGCTGTATCACCCAATCGAGGGCGCATCGATTGTGAAGCACGGCGTTTACTACTTCTTATTCGTGTCGATCGACCAGTGTTGCAACCAGGACAGCTCCACGGACGATTACAAGGAGGCAGTCGGCCGGTCTATGAACCCTCATGGGCCGTTCACTGACGCGAACGGCATACCCATGATGAGCGGCGGCGGAAAAATCCTTCTGGCCGGTAATGGAACTTGGAATGCTCCCGGTGCAGCAACAGCGTTCATCGACGGCACGACGGGCGAGAGCCTTCTTGTCTTTCAAGCACTCAAGATGTCAGAAAATGCCGCTTCCTACGCGTGGATCAAGAAGATCGAATGGCAAAACGACTGGCCGGTGCTCGCCGAGTGAGCATACGGACTAGGCTTTCCGTCCGCCCGCATGTCAACAAAGAAGGAGAGGGGAAGCTCACCAGCTCGTAGTCCTTACCTTGAAGATCACGCAACAGTCGATTGACTCGCCTGGCCTAGCCTGGCCGACATCCCCCCATACGCGGCAAAGAGTCCCGGCACGCAGGGCGTACACCGGACTGAGTGGTCATGAAACGGAAGGGCAGGTCTGGAGCCCTGCCCTGACTCGCTTCCTTATTTTGCGCCGACGACTTCTCGGCTCGCCGCGGCTTCCTTGAGCCCCTGTGCGCGGTCTGTCTTTTCCCAGCCGAACTCGCCATCGGTCCTGCCGAAATGACCGTAAGCAGCCGTCTTGCGGTAGATCGGCCGTCGCAGATCGAGGCTTTCCATGATGCCTTTCGGCGTCAACTGGAAGTGCTCGCGCACAAGCTGCTGCAGCTCTGCATTCGGAATCTTGCCCGTGCCGAACGCATCTACCCGCACAGACACCGGCTCAGCCACACCGATTGCATAGGCAAGCTGCACCTCGCACCGGTTTGCCAGCCCTGCAGCCACAATGTTCTTCGCGATGTAGCGAGCCATATACGCCGCTGAGCGATCAACCTTTGTCGGATCCTTGCCGGAAAATGCCCCGCCGCCATGCCGCCCCATGCCGCCATATGTGTCAACGATGATTTTGCGTCCAGTCAGCCCCGTGTCGCCCATCGGGCCGCCGATCACAAAACGACCCGTCGGATTGATGTGATAGTTCGTGTCCGCATCGAGCAGGGCCGCAGGGATTACAACCTGGATGACGTTCTTTAG
>CAXTMW010000042.1:0-13708 GCA_964245455.1 uncultured Acidobacteriaceae bacterium | reverse complement strand
GACGTGCTTGAGGATGGCTGCACGAAGCTGTGCGGTCGTGACCTCCTCGCCGTGCTGCGGCGAGATCACAACCGCGTCGACCCGGACCGGCTTTCCCGCGCCGTCATACTCCACCGTCACCTGGCTCTTGCCGTCCGGCCGCAAGTAGGGGAGCAGGCCGCTCTTACGCGCCTCGGACAAACGACGTGCCAACTTGTGCGCGAGCGAAATCGGCATGGGCATCAGCTCTTCGGTCTCGTTCGTGGCATAACCGAACATCATGCCCTGATCGCCGGCGCCGCCTGTGTCCACGCCGAGCGCAATGTCGCCAGACTGTTTGTTGATCGAGGAAATCACTGCGCAGGTATTGGAATCGAAACCGAATACTGCATTGTTGTAGCCGATATCGGAGACGACACTGCGAACCAACGTTTGAAAATCAACATAGGCTCTGGTCGTTATCTCGCCGGCAATGACGACGAGACCAGTTGCGGTCAGGGTCTCGCAGGCCACGCGAGAATACGGATCCTGCTCCAGGCAGGCATCCAGGATTGCGTCCGAGATTTGGTCTGCTATTTTGTCCGGGTGGCCCTCGGTGACCGACTCCGAGGTGAAAAGAGATTTATCGCGTGCTCCCAATGGGTGTCTTCCTCCAGATGGCAGGCGAACCGGCGCTTCCGAGTCCAGGGCGAGGTCTCTTAGGAGGGACGAGGACCGGGGAACACAGGAGAGCTCGGCGGGCCGGCGGCATCGGTGCAGGAGGCCGGCCCAGAACGCGCTGCCAAACCCCAATGCTACCTGAGCGCGCAGGACGCCGGCAAAATCGTCTAGACTCCAGAGCTCGACCCTCGCGGACGCTCGCGTGCAGGTCTCGCTACCTCAAGCGCCCAGGCAGGCGAGGAGTCAGCCTGAGTTCCCAGACGAACAACGTCAGCAGCAGACACTGCAGCCCGCCAAAGCCCAGAACAAACCGCGCATAGTTGATCAGCAAGTCGTGCAGCGTTCCAAAGCCGGCCATGGTCATGTCGAAAATCACCGCCATGCTCCAGGGAAACGTCAGCAGCTGGAGCGTGGCAAAACCGGACTCGAACAGCTGACTGCTCAGCAGTCCCGCGATCCAAACGGCATGGAGCAGCAGCAGAAACGCCGCACAGGTATAGAGCAGCGCAGGGTATCGGGAATATCGCGCCCGCCAGGAGGCAAGCACCACTAAAGCGGCACCAACCAGCAGCGCGATCAACGAAGCAATCATTTTTGGTTCAAAGGCGGCCGGCATCGCAGCTATGAGCCTAGTGGCTCGACCGGTCCAGCAGTAAAGAGGTTGCCGGCCTGCACTGTGAATGGCAGGAATACTCCCGAGCTCGCTCGTTCCCCTACGCACAATCCGACTCCCGGCTCCACCGCCCCCATGAGCCGCTGATGCGCAGGCGCGCCCGGCAGCGCGGCTGAGCGCGCCCCAACAAAATGCACCACATACCAGGTAAACACGGCAAGCAACAGCAGCAGCATAGCCACCCCAGCCCAGCGCAGCCCCATCTCCGGCCCAGGTTCTTCACCTTTGCGCGCCTTGCCTACATTCTCGGCGAACTCGATCCAGCTCTGGTCGTCGTCCTTCAGCTGCCCGCTTCCGTGGTAAGCCGCCAGGTAGCGGCTCACCCACGCTTCCTCGTCCATGCCGCAGGCGCGCGCATACCCGCGAACAATGCCCTTGTTCAGAACCCCGCCCGGCAGCGCGCTGAAATTTTCTTCTTCGAGCGCCAGCAGGTGCCTGCCGCTGATCTTGGTCACTCCTGAGATTTGTTCCAAGGCTACGCCGCGCACCTCGCGCTCTCTGCGCAGTTCCTGCCCGAACTGTCCCATGCTCATCATGAGCCCTTCCGCGGTCGCGCCTTGCCCCTACGTTAGTGCTCTTTCTTGCGCTGCGTCAAAGGTCCGCATTACTTTAATACCGTGCGCGGAACGGCGCAGGACTCCTCAGGGGTGTGTAAGAAAGAATTCGTATCAAATTCAAGTTCCCAAAAAGTTCAAGCTCCCAAAAAGTTCAAGCTCCCAAAAGGGATCATCCCGAGGAGCGAAGCGAGGAAGAATCTGCTTTTGCGCTTGGATAAAGCAAAAGGCAGATCCTTTGCCGCGCTCAGGATGCCCCCTTTCGCTTATTGGAACGTCTCACACTCTCTTAGCCGGGCAGCGGGCCTTTGTTACACTCAGGCAGGCACAGCCCGGATTCGTTCCGGTCCACCCCCTATGAACAAGCTCGTCGTTGGCAACCTGCTTCACCGGCCTGTGCGCACGGTCGTTACCATGCTGGCGGTTGCTGTTGAAGTGATCATGATCCTGTCCATTGTCGGCATCATGATTGGTGACGTGGCCAACAGCCGGGAGCAAACCAGCGGCATCGGCGCCGACATTATCGTGCAGCCGCCCAACGCCAGCTTTTTCAACGCCATCGGCGGCGCACCGGTCCCGGCCAAAATCGCCGAGGTACTCGGGAGGCTGCCGCATGTCGCCGTAGCCGCCCCGGTTATCACTGACCTGAGCACGGTCGGTACGGTCGAGACAATATGGGGCATCGATTACGCGAGCTACAACGGACTCAAGCCGTTCGTTTATATCGAGGGCGGCCCATTTCAGGGTCCGGATGACGCCATTGTCGACGACTTTTTCGCGCGCACCGACAAGGGCCACCATGTCGGCGAAATCATCCAGATCAAGGGACATCCTTTTCGCATCGCAGGCATAGTGCAGCACGGCAAAGGCGGCCGCAAGTTCGTCCCCATCCGCACACTCGGGGGCTTGCTTGGAAACCCGAACAACGCCAGTCTTTTTTATCTACGCAGCGACGGCGAGCGGAACCAGCGCCTGGTCGAGGCAGAGATCAAGGCGACCCCCGGTCTCGGCCAATACAAGGTGCAGACCATTGAGGACTGGCTTTCCCTTATGACCCCTGAGCATCTGCCCGGGTTCACCCCGGCGCTTGACTCCGTTATCACCATCGCGGTCATCGTGGGCTTTTTGGTCATCTTTCAGTCCATGTACACCGCCGTCATGGAGCGGACGCGCGAGATCGGCATCTTGAAGTCGCTCGGAGCTACTCGCTCATATATCGTGCTCACCATGCTTGAGGAAGCAGCACTGGTCACCGTCGCCGGCATCATCGTTGGCATCGTGCTGACCGAGTGCATCAAGGCCGGTCTCGAGTACCGCTATCCAACCCGGCCGTTCATCATCCCGGCAGTGTGGTGGGTCCGTTCGCTCGGCATCGCTTTCCTGGGAGCTGTGCTGGGAGCCACCTACCCGGCCTGGAAGGCAGCCAGCAAAGACCCGATAGACGCGCTTGCGTACGAGTAATCCAACCCGAAGCGCGGCGCGGCTTCCCCGATGGCTCGGCTCTTTGTTTGTCTTCGCTGTTCTGGCCTTGTGGTTACTCCACTGGGCGCATCTCCGGGCCGACTTCCCGAACTTTTCTCCTTGGATGGACTACTCGAAGTACACCGACGAGGGCTGGTACGGCAATGCCGCCATTCGGGCCATATTGTTCGGCCAGGCGCTCCTGCCGGGCGACTTTAACCCGGCTGTCGCGCTGCCGGTCTGGCCGGCGCTCGAATGGCTTGTGTTCTCCCTGTCAGGCGTTTCGCTCGAAGCTGCCCGTGCGCTGGCGCTGTTTGTCTTGGGCGGCAATCTCGTGCTCAGCTTTCTTGTTCTCCGGGCAGCGGGCGCGCGGCGCGCCGCGTGTTGCGGAACCGTACTGCTGCTCTCCGGCAGCACCTACCTGTGGGCTTTCAGCCGCCTGGCCATTCTTGAACCGCTGCTCACCTTCTGGCTCCTTGGGAGCTGGCTGCTGGCGCTGCGCCTGCCGACGTTTACCGGCGTGCGACGCTTGCAGGTGCTCGCCGGTATCGGTTTTCTATGCTGCCTGGCGGTGCTGACCAAAACCACAGCCCTGTTTTTACTGCCGGCCACCGGCGTCATCATTTGCTGGTCAGTCCGCTGGCGTGTGCCGGCAGCCGCACGCGCCCTTGGGATAGCGCTGCTGGGCGGCGGTCTGCCCTGGCTTGCCTACTTCCTCATGGTCGCGAGGCTCCACTTAGTCGACTTCCACTACCTCTTCACGGCGAACCGGTGGGACCAGCCGAAAGGCCTCCACAATCACCTGCTCGCGTTCTGGTGGGCGGCGCACGGGCTGCTCTGGGTTGGGCCCTCCCTGGTGTGCCTTATGCTGGTGCTGCTCGGGCTCGCCTTCGCGCTTTCCGGAGCCTTCCGCCATTCGCCGCTCCTGCACGCCTCACTGCTGGCCGCTGCCGGGTACATCTTCTTTACGGGCTGGCACAACAACCCGCAGCCCCGCTACTACATGGTGCTGGTGTATCCGGTCCTGTTTGTCACCATGCTCGCCGCCGAGGCGCTTGCCCGGCGCAGCCGTGTGATCGTCGCCCTGACCGCGGCCGCGCTGCTCGCTATCTTCGCGCACGACCTCAACGCGAGCCTGTGGTACGCGCGTCACCCCGAGTACACCCTGGCCGAAGCCGCAAAAGGGCTCACCACCTATATCGATCAGCACCCGTCCGAAGGCAGGCGCATGCTGCTCTCGATTTCCGGCGACGAAATCACCCTGTTCACCCACCTGCCGGCGATCTGCGACGATTTCGGCACCGATGACCTGGAAACGCGGATCCGGCGCTACCGCCCCGGCTGGTACGCGCAGTGGAACGAGCTCGACCCGGGAACGCTCGAGGACATCCACGCCGCCGGCTACCGGCTCACCCCTGTGGCGCATTGGCACGCGCTCGACGACGAAGACCGCAACAACCTGGTGCTCTATCGCATGGAGCCCGCGCCCGCAACGGCGGAGAACTAAGCACGGGCACACATGCCAGGACACAGGACGAAAGGCGCTCTTCATCAAGACACGAAGCATGCGCTGCCGGTCCTTGACAGTGCGGCTCCTCCGCATGAGAAACAGACCTACCGAGCAGCCCGGTAAAAACGACCGAGTTTATCGCGTCGGTCTTCGCACATACTCATAGCGATGTGCCAGCCGGCTCTTGCCTGTTCCGTCGGCTAGATTGAAGTATTGATCCTTGTGGTCGCGATCAGGGCCATTCTGTGAAATCGTCTCCTGCATAAGAACCAGTTGGCCGGTGACGCTTGCGCCTGCGGCGGGAACGGCAAACGGCTCGAAGGTCAGCTGGATTGCGCCTTCCTGGCCACGGTCAACGCTGCTTGCCGGCATGATCCCGACCGGAGCACGCGTGTCCATGGAGACGTACTTCCAGCGGCCCTCAATGCGATCAAAGCTGAGATAGTCGATGCGCTTGATGTCAGCCGGCGGCGAGTTCGGAGCAGGTTCGAGCACTTCTTCAAGGAATGAGCCGATCATCCTGCGTTCAGCGACAAGCTTTCTCGAGACCGGGCCAGAGTTCGGCGAATCCCAGGTCGTCTCTATGACGTCCCACAGACCGGTTCGTTGCACCAGCATTGAGTTCTCGGGACCAAGTGCATTCATCCCTGCCGCAGCGGGAGTCTGCTGGGCGGCGGCCACTCCGACGGTCATTCCATGAAGAAGCAAGGGCGAAAGTGCAAGGCAGAATAAGGCACGTTGAGCGTACATAACTCTCTCCGATATTCCAGGCTGCCGATAGGGTGATTTCTCCGGACGAAAAATCGCCGCGCGTCTGGAGGAATCAATTATTCGCGGTAAGAGCGGCGTGCGTCCTCCCGGCTGCGCAACCGCTAGCGCACCGGACGCTGCGGCATCCCCGGACGGTCCGCCTCGATCTTGGGCCCCAGCCGGTACACCAGGCCGACCGACAACGCGAACTGCTCCTTAAAGTCCCGGTTAGACGCCCCGAGAAAATCAGTCAGGTTCGCGTCCGGCGAAATCCGAAACGCCAGCCGCGGCGACCGGTTCAAATCAATTGAACCCCCGATCGCCCCGCCAAACGCAATCTGGTCGTTAAACAAACCCAGCGTGTGCGGCGGCACCGATCGGCCGGTCTGGTCCTGCAGGCTCCCCGTAAACCGCCCATAGGTCCCGCCGAACAGCGCATGGAGGTTCAAGGACGCATGCTGGTTCGAGGCCACGCGGTACTCCGGGCCTGCCAGCAGCATGTAGTCGCTTACCCCGGGCCCGCGAATCCCGTACGGGTTTGGCACCACGCCCGAGGTGCCCAGATACGCGCGCACCGCCCCATCCACCGCCCACTTGTGCGTCAGAAAGTACGCGCCCTGCACATCAACCCCGCCCAGGTTCGACCCCTGCAGCAGCGACGGACCCGCGTCAAAGTGCGTGTAGGCCACCCCGCCGTACACCTCGTACCGGGAGTTGTACGTAACGCCGGCAAGCGTGTTGCTCGGTGCCACAACGGGCGGGTGATACTGTGGCGCCTGCGCCAGAGCGGCCGATACAGCCCCGCTTAGCAGGGTAGCCAGGGCGCAAACACGGGAAACATAGCGGGAAAGCCCGGCGGGCGGAACAACCAATGCGAAACAGCGCAACAGAACGTGCAACAGGACCTCCGGGTACACCCTTCACTGTACATCCCGGCCCGCCCGCTCCTATAGGCTGAGAAGGTGAGCGAACGCGAGAAAGCCGCACGGGAGCGCCTGGGCAGCCGCGAATGGACCGGCCTCGAAGCCATGATCACCGGCTACGCCGACGAAGCCAGGCTCGTCGCGCGCATGGACTTCCATGAGAACCTCGACGGAACCCAGGCCTCGCTCGAGCCGCTCGAGCGCATCCTCAACCGGCTGTGCCCCGCCCCCGAGCCGCTCCCCGCCGGCGATGGCCAGTGGCTCACCCTGCTTTGGGGCAGCTATTTCGGCGAGCTGCTCCGCGCCCTCCACGGCGGCGCGTGGACCATGACTGTCTACCCCGGCAGTGACCTTTCCGTCCCGACCCTCGCGATCAACGGCTCGCTCCTGTATCCGATGATGAAGGTGCACCGCCGCCTCACCCTCGGCGCCGGGGAAAGCATCCCCGCCTTCCACGCCATGCTCGCCGCCCGGCTCGGCGCCGCGCCGGCGCCCTGATATGTACAGGCTGTGTGCGCCGCACAGCAACGCGACCGGCAGCCGAGGCCTCGTCTGTGAGATACTTCGCCTGATGGAGAGACCGTATGCTGGATAATCTGTTCACGCCGAGCCACCTGATTTTTGTTCTTGTGATCGCGCTGCTGGTCTTCGGCCCCCGCAAGCTCCCTGAGTTGGGCAAAGGTCTCGGCGAGGGCCTGCGCGGCTTCAAGCAGGGCATCAAGGGCGACCCTGAAGTAGTTGCCACCAAGTCGGAAGCCGCCAAGGCCGAGCCCGCGCCGGAAATCAAGTAAGGCGCCGAAAATCAAGGAATTAATTGAGGAAGCGGCCTTTATCGCGCGCCTCAACAGCGGGTGCTCCGTCTTTCAGCCAAGTACTTTAGCCAGCCCAGTGTCCTGTACATCCGGAGCCCTGTCTCCATGGTGGACTCGGCTCTGGGCTACTTTGCGTCCGGGCATACCAGCGACTCTGAGTAACCTCTATGCGAAAGTTCTGCACGGGATCGGTAGCGTCACAAACCATCCGGTATCCATACCAGAACAAGGCGCATACCCTGCTATAGTCCGATATGTTCCGTGTCCGACCCTTCGAGAGGTCGGTCTTGCAGCATCTTGTGGAGGGGTATCACCTTGTTCAAACAGACTTTCTTTCGTCGATCGGCGTTCAGGCTATCGATGGTGCATCGCAGCCCGGCTGCCCTGGCTGTCGCCGTTCTGGCCGCGTCGTCCGTTCTGGCCGCGTCGTCCGTTCTTGCGCAAACAGTCACAGGCTCCGTTACCGGTACAGTGACCGATCCGAGCGGCGCGGTCATCCCAGGTGCCACCGTCGTAGTGACAAATACAGCCACCGGTGTGCGCACCCCCACCAGGAGTGATGACGCCGGCGTGTACTCGCTGCGCTTTCTGCCCATCGGCCCCTACACGGTCGAGGTAACCGCGCCAGGCTTCAGCAAGCTCACCGTCCCGCAATTTGCGCTTGAGATCAACCAGACCGCCAAAATCGACGCGCACGTCAGCGTCGGCGCGAGCACCAATGTTGAAGTGCAGGGCGGCGTCGCCCCAATCCTCGATACCACCGACGGCACACTTGGGCTGTCGCTCGATGCGAATGAAATCGCGACCATCCCGCTCAACGGACGGAACTTTTCCTCGCTCACCCTGTTCCAGCCGGGCGCGGTTGCTACCGACCCGACCGGCTTGACCAGCAACAACGCCATCCAGCGAAATACGTATAACTCCGGCGTCGTGACCATCAACGGCAACCGCGCGCAGGACAATGCCTACACGCTCGACGGCATTTCGATCGATGAAACACAGAATAATCTGATTGGGTACGCGCCTTCTCCCGATGCGCTGCAGGAAGTACGCGTCATCTCAGCCAACGCGCCCGCGCAGTACGGCAACGTAAATGGCGGCGATATTGTCTCGGTTCTCAAAAGTGGTTCCAATAAGTTCCACGGCAGCGCTTTTGAGTATCTTGAGAATCAGAACTTAACCGCGAATACCTGGGCCAATAACTTCTCGGGCGCGAAGCAGGGTAAGTTCACGCAGTCCATCTTCGGCGGCACCCTTGGCGGTCCTATCTTCAAGGACAAGCTCTTCTTTTTCGTCGACTACGAAGGAACCCGCAACCATGGCGGTGGCGCAGGTGCCGCGACGGCCAGCGTGCTATCCGCGGCGGAACGCAATGGGGATTTCTCGGCACTGGAAAGGCTCGTGGACTCAAACGGAAAACCTGCGCCCATCCAGCTGGTCGACCCGCAAAAGGGCTACGCTCCTTATGCGAATGACCAGGTGCCGATCACGAACCCGGTCGTACAGTACATCATCGCGCATCCGCAGTACTATCCATTGCCGAACAAGGTTGCAACCGATAGCCTAGATCAAAATAACTACACTGGTTTCACCAGTAACTTCGTCACCAACAATCAAGGCGACATCAAGATCGAGTATGATCCGCGTCCTGCCGACAAGTTCACAGCCTTCTACTCGCAGGGAATCGCCACCGGCGGCAGTGTCAACGTCCTACCCCTCACCTTTCCGATTGCAAATTCCTACCCTGATAAGCTAGGCGGCGGCACCTGGGTCCGCACCATCTCGCCCGCCATCGTGAATGAAGTGCGTTTCGGCTTCACGCGCATTCGCTGGGACTCAAATATTCCCACCGACCAGACCGGCGCGTTTGGACTCAATGGCGACAAGATTGTTGGCCTGCCAACCCCGGCGCCTCAGCAGTTTGTCGGCTTCACTTATCAAGGCACAGGTGAGGTCTCCGGTATTGGCGATCCTGCAAGTCCGCAGCAGCTGCGTGACAATACATATAGCCTGCATGATGACCTTACGATCCAGCGTGGGCGACACCTCTTCACTGTAGGTGCTCAGTTGCTGCGATATCAGCAGAACTTTACTCAGTTCGGCACTGGCGGTCAGCTTGGGTCCTATGACTTTTCTGGTGTGAATACTGAGATACCAAGCGCGCTACTTCCTGCTGGTGCAAAGGCTACCGAGTTTCTGGACCGCGCAGATCAGCAAGCCATCAGCCTCTCGAACGGCTTCTTCGGCGAGCGGCAATACCGTGTCGCAGGTTTTGCCCAGGACGACTGGAGGATTACAGATCGTCTCACGCTCAATCTCGGCGTCCGTTATGACTATGACGAGCCCTGGATTGAGGCGCACAACCGCATCGCGAACGTGATTCTTAGCGGACCGGACCAAGGCTTGGCTGAGTATGCGGGCAGCGTTCCGGCAGGCGCTCCAGCTGGGTCGCTTGTATGCGGCAATCCCGCTTGCTTCAACCCGCAACACAATGCTGTGCAGCCACGCTTTGGCTTTGCTTTTCAGGCTAACCCACGCATTGTGTTTCGAGGCGGCTACGGCCAAACTTACTTTCTCGAGGGAACAAGCGGGTTGGCTGCAAATGCGCCTTTCACAAACTTCTCATCACTTATCTCCACAAAACCGTCATCACTATCAAACCCAGGTACGTTCTTCGCGGAAACAAAGGGTTTTCAGATTGGTGCCGGATCGCAGAATATTAACGGCTTTACCGCCTTCAATCAGACATACCGGCAGGCGCTGCTTCAGGAATTCAACTTCAACAACGAAATCGAGCTGAATAACTCCACCTCAATTCAATTTGGGTATGTCGGCGAAATCGGCCAACGCCTCATTAACTTCCGTAATGGCAACCAGCTCACGCTAGCGCAGGCACAGGCGATCGGAAACCTGCCGGCAAATGCCGCAATTCCGGTGGCCGATCAGGCTCCGCTAGCCAACTTAGTTGGCCAGGGCAGCCAATTGGAAACATTCGATACCGAGGGCATTTCCAGATATAACGCGCTACAAATCACGATGCGCCATCGAACGAGCAAGGGTTTCGAGGCTACGGTAAATTACTCCTGGGCTAAAGCAGAGACAGATACAAACGGTAATTATGGTGCCTCCGGCAGCTCGGGCCCGAATGGATTGCAAGACGGCTATAACCTACGCGGCGATTATGGCCCATCTGAGCTTGATATTCGGCATAACCTTTCCGCTAATGGTTCCTATGCCATTCCGTTTGGACACGGCCAGTTGTACGGCGCGCACACCAATAAAGCGTTGGACCTGCTTGCAGGCGGGTGGACACTGTCCTCGACAGCAATTGCTTACTCGGGGCTGCCACTTACTATTCTGGCGCAGGATGTCAGTAATACAAACACATATGCCCAGAATTTCGGAGCTTATCGGGCAAATCAGTATAGACAACTGCGGGTCGTCAATCGAGGTGTAGGAAACTGGTTTGGTACGGATCCATCCGCTGTACCTTGCGGTGGAGCCGATAACGGTACCTGCGCCTACGGTCAGCCGGCGACGTATACATTCGGGTCGGCCCGGGTCAGCACAGAGCGTGCGCCAGGGTTTGAGCAAATTGATAGCTCGTTGTTCAAGGACTTCCACATCACAGAAGGCCAGGCTGTCGGCTTCCGTGCCGATGCCTTCAACGTAATGAACTTAGTTAGCTATGGCAATCCCAATACTTCCGTGACGAGTACGAACTTCGGCCAGATTACCGGGAGCAAGAACGGGCCGCGTACTATTCAGTTTGCAGCCCACTACTCGTTCTAGCATAGAACACTTAGAGACTGTACTCGTTAGGAGTACAGTCTCTTTGTTTAACGTGTAAGTGGGCCTAGCGAAAGGACACTGATCTCTCCTTCTTCTTCCTCTCCTTCCTCATTAGCAGCATTCGCGCTGCTTCCTGTAGTGCACAGATTCACATCGTCGATAACACAGGGGAGCGGCGGCAGTGGAAATGGAGGGGGCAGCGGCATGCTTACAGAAGTGGGATTCGGCTGAACACAGCTCCCGACGCACTTGGGTGAAGTCATGGGCGGGCCACTTGGACGCTGCCAGACATATAAATTTTCGTAGATCGCATAGCTGTTAGCCGTAAGATTTAACCTGCAAAAAGAGTAAAGTCCGTATGTTTGAACTCCACTTATGGTCAGCGTTGTATTTTCCGTCCCCTCCGAAACCTCGTACGGAGATTCACATGAGTTTACTGCGTCATTGAAAGCTAGAGTGTAAAAGTCAGCAGTCTTGTTACCTCAAATGATGTGAGTTGGTTGCATATGAACGATTTGAGCTTGCAGCCCTGGGCCTAATAACATCATCGTTGCTAATGTTGGGCCAACAGAGGCGCTAATCTGGGGAAGTTTGAGCATCAAGTTCCATCCTCGCGTGAGTGGTTGAGTACGGACTAGACGATGAGTGAGCCATCTCAGATTTGTCAAGGGAAGAGTAGGCCAATCTTCTTAGCAGACTGATTCTTACGCGGCGATCAGCGCCACCGCGACCAGCGCACACACCATCCCCAGCGCCTGCAGGCGCGTCGCGCGCTCGCGCAAAAAGATAGCCGCGAGCACAATGGTCGCGCCTGGATAGAGCGAGGACAGCACCGCAGCCACATCCAGTCGGCCGCCCAGCGACGACAGCATATACAGGCCGTTGCCGCTCGTATCGAGCAGTCCGGCCAGAATGGCCAGCGCTGTCATCGACGTGCCCCCGGGCCTGGTCGCAGCCTTCGGCAGCAGGCGGTTGGCTCGCCGTGCGTGCGTCCACAATAGAGCCGTTAGTGCAGTCGCTGTGCCGCCCGCCCGCGACAGCAGCAGCGCGCGCAGCACCGGTGCGAGTGGGTGCGCGTTCAGCCTCGACGCCATCTTAGACGCCACCCCGGGCGCAGTGCTGCCCGCCGATGCCGAGCTATGCAGCCACACTAGCTGCAATCCAAAACCCAGCCCGGCTAAAACTGCATAGAGCAGCGGTTTCCGCGATGGCGAAGCTCTCGATTGAGGGAGTAAGTTCACGCCTTGATCCTTGCCGGACGCAAAAACCTCGCCGGCGTCGAAAGCCGCATCGGCAGCGGCCGGAGCCGGCGCATATGCAATCAGCACAATAGACGCCGCGGCGACGAGGAAGCCGGCCAGCTGCGGCAGCGCCGGCGCGCCCTGGCTCCTGAGCGCGAGCAGCACCGGCAGGACGGCCGTCAGCAGCCCGGCAATCGCCGCGGACAGCCCCATCGCACCCAGCGCAAGTGCCTCGTAAAACAGCATCAGCGCCACCCCGCCCGCGACGCCGGACAGCACCCCGCTCACGATCGCCCAGCCGGACAGGTGGGCCGGCGATCCAAACGATAGCGTCAGCAGTATCAAGAGACTGGTGCCGTGCGCCACCAGCACCACTCGGCTCGGAGCCGCGCGCCGGGTCGCCAAGCCGCCGCAGAAGTCAGCCGCCCCCCATGTCGCCGCGGCCGACAGACCGAGCAGCACCGGTACCCCGGCCTCAAAAAGAGAGCCCACTCAATCCACTCTTTTTCTGCACCAAAACCGTTGCAAACACACCGCTTTTCGCCCGTTTTTGGTTACAGGAAGGTTACAAAATCACCTAAAACTCTCCCCCGGAAGTGGCAGAAACGCGAGCCGCTACCGCGCCGTTCCCAGGTTGCGCGCCGACGGGTAGTAGCCATCCCGCGCCACGATATCTAGGTTGGGAATGCCCTCGACCCGCACCTCAATCGTGTGGAAGTTGCTAGACAGCGTGCTCGCATGGCTCAAGTAGGCGAGCGTGTACTGGTCGCGAATGCTGTTGGTGATCTTGGCAAACGACTGCTGCATCCCGTTCTCTGAAACCTCGGACTCAAGCGTGCCGCCGGTCGCGACCGAGTACTTGGGCAGTAGGTTGTCGCGCATGGTTGGCACAAGCGGCAGATGAAACTTGTCGAGGTAGCCGAGCCCCCAGATGGCGGAGTCGCCGACCAGCGTGCCGTAGACGGAAATGTCATTCGAAAGCAGGAAGCGAACGACCTCTTTGTAGGAGGCTTTAGAGCCGCGCTCCTTGCCGTCGGAGATGATGTAGATGACGCGGCGGCGGCTGTTGCGCGGCTGCTTCGCAAGCTCAGTTGCGGCCGCTAAAATCGCGTCGTTGAGCGGGTGGAACTCCTTGGGTGTCAACGGAGTGGTCACGCTGCCGGCCGAACCCCCGCGCTGCAGGTTCGGGTCCACCACCTTGTTATTGATGATCACGCCGTCGTCCATCGGGCCGCCGGGAGCGATGACACCCATATCACGACCCGGTGCCTTGGCCTGCGTAAACGCGACGCTAAGCCGCGCGCCTTGCGCTCCGGTGAAGTCGGTAATCATGCGCGCTGAGCTGTTGTAGCC
>CAXTMW010000041.1:22154-22429 GCA_964245455.1 uncultured Acidobacteriaceae bacterium | reverse complement strand
GCCCCACCCCGCTCTACATCCAGGCCGACCCGGGCTCCGACAAGCTCGCTACCGTCGCACCCGGCCGCGAAATGGCGATCTTGGAACGAAGTACAGAGCGCTCCGGCCACTGGATCCGCGTCTACGCCAACACCGACGACGCGCAGGTCCGCGCCGAAGACCAGCCTGTGTTCTCCGACCAGGTGCAGGCCCACCCCATCTCCGGCTGGCTCCAGGACACCGCCGTCATCGCCGCCGACACTGCGCAGGGCTACCCGATACTCTTCGCAGAGGCA
>CAXTMW010000041.1:21827-22144 GCA_964245455.1 uncultured Acidobacteriaceae bacterium | reverse complement strand
CAGTCCGCCTCCGAGCCGCACGCCGCCCCCGGCTTCGCCGAGGACGCACGCCGCCTCTACCGCATGACCGCTGAGCTCTTTCCCGCGAGCTCCCGCGCCGGCGAAGCCGCCTGGCGCTCGGCCGATATCCGCTGGCAGCTGCAGAAGCAGGACGCCGCCACGCTCCCGTCCGCGCACGAGAAAGAAAACTACCTCCGCCAGCTCCCGGATGAGTCCGAAATGAAGCGCATCGAGAAACAGTTCCCCGTCTCCAAATGGGCCGGCTACGCCGCCTACGCGCTTATTGACAACAAGCTTTGCGGTGACTGGCAAGGCGC
>CAXTMW010000041.1:9721-21817 GCA_964245455.1 uncultured Acidobacteriaceae bacterium | reverse complement strand
CGCACGCCCTTGAGGAACCCGCCGCCCGCCTGGCCGGCGCGGGCGATATGGGGACCGCCGACACTCACGCGCTGCGCGCCGATGCCGACCGCCGTCACGCCGTCGACACCGCCGGCCGTCTGCTCTCCAAGTACGCCGAGGCCGACTACGCCGCCCGCGCCGCCGGCCTCGCCTACAAGGTCGAGCACGGCATCCCCGTCTACGGCAGCGACCGCCAGTAATATCGATTCAACGAGCTCCGGTCGCCGCGCACGGCGCGAAAGCCGTGTTTGCACACGATGCGCCCCGCTCTTATGCCGCTGAGAACATATGGGGTGCCGGTTAGCGCTCCGCGAAAGTCATCCTGAGAGGGTGTGTGCCAAGTCTGATCCAGGGAATGGGGGGTCATTGAGACCGGGGACCGGCTTTGCTCAGGATGACCCTATTACTCTGCCTCAGGAGGGTGGCTTTATCGGAGCCGCCCTGCTTCATCGCGGAACTACCTGCGTCCCCTTCGGTATCTTGAGCTTGAACGCCGCGTCCGGCGTCTTGTTTTCGACTACGTTTGTATATAGCGCCGTGCGCGTATCCCCGCCCGTGGCGTAAAACACCTGCTTGCGCGAGGTCGCGGTCACCGGGTCGATCCAGATCTCGACCTTTCGGAACATTTGGTCCGGCGTGGATTGTTTGGGAGTCAACAGGAGGTGCGCGACAGAGGCGCCGTCGATAGTCTCCGTGCCGGCAAAAGCTACGTTCCAGTTGGTCTGGAGGTCGCGCCCGCTGCCGCCGAAACCGAGGGTCGCGTAGCTTTCGAATTGACTTTGGTTTTTGCCCGCCTTCACCGTGGTTTCCTGGTGGATCTCCGGCTGGTACAAGTCGAGCACGCCGCCTTGGAACAACACATCACGCGGCCGAGCCTGCCCGTCCTCGGTTACGACATGAGCGACCATGGCCGTGCCTTTCGCGCCGCGGCGGAAGGCAATGGTCCCTTTCTGCACGTCGTGTTCCTGCACCACAGCCGTCAGCTGGTCCCAGGTGAAGTCGGCGCTCGCCGTCGTAAAATGCGCCGCGGCCGCATCCAGCTGCCCCAACACCTTTACCAGCTGCGCGTCGTTCGCCACTTGCGCCAAGGCCGCGCCGCTGCCAGGCAGAACGCACACCACGGCAAGGGTCGCCCGCGCTGCCCGACGAGCGCGGCTCACTGGCCGCCTCCGGCCGCTTTCAGCGCCGCGATGTGCCGTTTCACAATCCCATCGGTTTTCCCGGCAAAGGGCTTCCACGCCGTCGAGCCATCCACGGCCTCCTGCGCGAACAGCTTCTCGTCCTTGTCGTGGATCTGTGCCATATCGGCCAGGTACGCCGAGTCGAACGCGGAACCCGACTCGCTCTTCAGCTTCGCGAGCCTTTGTTGAAACTCCCGGTTGAGCACAGGCGCCACCGGCACGCCGGTCCGCGCGGCGATGGTTTTCAGCTCCGCATTGACCTGCTCATGGTCGTGCACCTCGGTCACGGCCAATTGCTTCACCCGCGGCGTGCTTCCATTCTGCTCAGCCAGGCGGCTTGCTTCCACCTCATAGGCTCCGCCCTGCGAAACCTTGCTGACAAAGGCTGTGTCGGCCGCCGAAGCCTGCCCGGCAGCGCCCTCGGAGGCCCAGACCGCGTATCCGCCGAGCAGCCCGCCGGCAACAAAAGCCAGAGCCGCCCACTGCGCCATCCTGCCCGCGCTCTTGCTCAAATGCTTTTCCTGTCCCATGCCGCCTCCTTGTTGCCTGCATTGTTACCTGCACTGCTGCTCGCGATGGTTCTCGCCCTACCGGTGGGCCCATACTTTATACGCCGTCACCGTGCCGCCGGCATCCTTGAGCGGCTCCCAGCGATCGATCGTGACCGGCCCGGAGACCCGCGCGATGGCCGCCTCGAGCGGCGCTTCCATCTGCCGCGCCAGCACACCCGTTTCCGGGTGCACCTGGTCGGCCGGTACCTCGTAAATGGCGCCCGTTGCTGTTGGACGTACCAGCACGTCGCTCGGGGACAGGTGGTCGGCTACCGGGTGGTCGCGGTAGTTGATCACGTGCGGCGACACGAAGAGAAACGCAAGGATCAGCGTTACCATCACGTCGTAGTGGAAGCTGCCCCGCTCATACGTCCAGAAAATATAGCTCTTGAGTAGTCCCATCGCTCTGCTTTCTCATGCAAAACCGCTTACGCAGCTTTCCTTTCTCCCGAAACACTTTCTGGACCATCGATCGCCAGTGTGGCCCTTCCGTAAAGAAGGGCCACTGACGCATCCACTCCGAGCATAGGGGATCGGGAGAAAGGCACTTGCGGCCACTTCGTGGCAGGTTCTCGCTATCTTCGCCCCGGCCTCGGTTCGATCACCTTGAGCCCGTCCATGTACGGCTGCAACACTGCCGGTACCCGCACCGTGCCGTCGGCCTGCTGATAGTTCTCCAGGACGGCGACCCACGTTCGCCCGACAGCAAGCCCAGACCCGTTCAGCGTATGCAGATGCTCTGCCTTTCCCTTTGCGTTGCGATAGCGAACATTCGCGCGCCGCGCCTGGAACGCCTCGCAGTTCGACACGGAGGAAATCTCCCGGTAAGCGCCCTGCCCATCCATCTGCCCGGGCAGCCACACTTCAAGATCAAAAGTTTTCGCCGCGGAAAAACCCATATCGCCCGCACACAGCAGCATACGGCGGTAGGGCAGCTCCAGACGCTCCAGGATGGTTTCCGCGTCACGCGTCATCTGCTCGTGGGCCGCTTCACTCTCGTCCGGATGCGCAAACTTCACCCGCTCCACCTTAGTAAACTGGTGCTGCCGGATCACCCCGCGCACGTCGCGTCCATAGGAACCCGCCTCGGACCGAAAACAGGCCGTCGACGCGGTGAGCGAAAGCGGCAGCTCCGCCGCGTCCACAGTCTCGTTGCGCAGCAGGTTGGTCAGCGGCACCTCCGCCGTGGGAATGAGCCAATGGTCGTTCTCGCGCAAATCCTTTTCCGAGGTAAAGCCGCCTGCAGTCTCGTCGTCCGCCGTGTGAAACAGGTCAGTCGCAAACTTGGGCAGCTGACCTGTGCCCCAAAGCGAGCGGCTGTTTACCATCAGGGGAGGCGCCACTTCGGTGTAGCCATGCTCGCGTGTTTGTACGTCCAGCATCCACTGCGCCAGGGCCCGCTCCAGCCGCGCGCCGGCACCCCAGTACACGGCAAAGCGCGCGCCGGAGAGCTTGGCCGCGCGCCCGAGGTCGAGGATCCCGAGCGCTTCACCCAGCTCGTAATGTGCCTTCGGTTCGAAGTCGAAAGCGCGCGGCGTTCCCCAGCGCTTCAGCTCCACGTTGGCCTGCTCGTCCGCGCCTGCGGGCACGTCCGCCGCGGGCAGGTTCGGCACCGCCGCCAGCATCTGGCGCAGCGCATCTTCCGCTTCCGCCGCGGCGCGCTCCAGCGCTTCGCCCTCGGCCTTCAGACGTCGCACCTCGTCTACAATCGCCGCCGAGTCCACTCCGGCCCGGCGCGCCCGCGCCACTTCGTCGCTCAGCAGGTTACGCTCGGCCTTCAGCTTCTCTGCTTCGGTGATGCGCGCCCGGCGTTCCGCATCGGCCCGGTGAAAGTCGCCCAGTACCTCCGCGGGATTAAGCCCGCGCGCGCGCAGCCGCTCCTCCACAAACGCGAGATTGCTCCGTAACAGGCTCAGGTCATGCATGCTCGCACCATCTTACAAGCCGTCTTCCACGCGAGAACACACCAGCAGGCAAGGCACCCCCAGCAGGACCTTCCCGGTGGCTGCGAATTTGTGCGTTTCCCAGTTACAAACTCGACAAAGCGAACGGCAAGCGCCGCATCCCATTCGACAGGAGAACTTCCCCCATGAAAGCTGTTGTGTTTAACGGAGTCGGCGATATCCGGCTCGAAAAAGTATCCGATCCTAAAATCAAGGACCCGAACGACGCCATCGTCCGCATCACGGCTTCGGCCATCTGCGGCACCGACCTCCACTTCATCCGCGGCACCTTTACCGGCATGAAGAAAGGCCGCATCCTCGGCCACGAAGCGATCGGCATTGTGGAAGAGGTCGGCAAGTCGGTCCGCAACTTCCGCCCGGGCGACCGCGTTATCATCCCGTCCACGGTCGGCTGCGGCAGCTGCTCCTACTGTCGGGCGGGCTTTTACTCGCAGTGCGATCGCATCAACGTCGCCGGGCCGCTCGGCGGCACTGTGTTCTTTGGCGGCCCTGAAGCAGCAGGTGGCCTGGACGGGCTGCAGGCCGAGTACGCGCGGGTTCCCTACGCGGCGACCAACCTCGTCAAGCTGCCGGAGGAGATCACCGACGACCAGGGCATCATGATGAGCGACATCCTGCCGACCTCGTACCAGGCGGCCGAGATGGCCGGCATCCAGCCGGGCGACACAGTCGCGATCTTCGGCGCGGGCCCGGTCGGCATCGTTGCTATCGCCTGCGCGCAGCACATGAACGCCGGGCGCGTGTTTGTGATCGATCAGGTGGAGTCGCGGCTCGCCATGGCGCGCCGCCCCGGGGCCGAAACCATCCACTTCCGCGATGAAAACCCGGTCGCCGTGCTTCACGAGCTGACCTTCGGCGCCGGGCCGGACCGGGTCATTGACGCGGTCGGCGTGGACGCGACCTGCGCCCACGCGAGCGGGAGCCAGAAGAAGCAGTTCGCGCAGGAGATGGGCACCATCGCTCCGGATGCGCCGGCCGCCGCCAGGCGGAACTGGTTCATCGGCGGCGCGCCCACGCAGGCGCTCGAGTGGGCGGTCGAGTCGGTCGCCAAGGCCGGCACCCTGTCGATCATCGGCGTGTACCCGCCGCAGCTCAAGAGCTTCCCCATTGGCATGATGATGAACAAGAACCTGACCGTACGCGCCGGCAACTGCAACCACCGCAAGTACCTGCCGCGGCTGGTGGAGCTGGTGCGCTCGGGCGTGATGCACCCCGAGCAGTTCTTCACGGAAAGGGTCCCGGTGAGCTCGGCGATTGAGGCCTACCGCAACTTTGACCAGCACAAGAATGGCTGGCTCAAGGTCAAGCTCGAGCCGCAGGCGGAGCTGGCCCGCGTCAGCTAACGCTGGTAAGGGATTCTCGCGAACCTGCTGCCAGGCAAAGCCAGGTTAGCTCCGCCGCACCGATTGGCGCGGCGGAGCAGCGGGCAGCATGTCCGGCGCGTGCCACAACAGAAAACTGCGAAACGCGCCGACATTACCCACCGCATCAGGCCCGGCGGGGTACGCCAGCGAGAAACGCCGCGATAACTGCAGCGCGTGTACGTGAGCGACCTTGACCGTGCCGAGCGCCAGCTGGTTGCGCACGGCCCACCGCGAAACAAACGTCACCCCTAACCCTGCTTCCACCGCGTTCAGCAGCCCTTCAGTCGAATCCACTTCCATCCTGACGTGCAGGTCCTTCGCTTTGAGCCCGACCGCGGCGAGCGCCTGCTCAACCACGCGCCGCGAACCGGAGCCGAACTCTCGCATCAGCAACGGCTCGCTCCCGAGCATCGCCGGTGTAATCTCTGGGGTAATCTCCCCGCTGGCCCACTCGTGGCCCGCCGGGACCACCAGGACCATCTGGTCTTCCATGAACGGCTCAATGCGCAGGTCCTTTCGCTGGTCCGGCCCTTCAATGAGCGCCAGCTGGATTTTGCGCGCCAGCAGGGCTTCCAGCATGGCATCGGTATTGCCGCTGCAGACGGATACACGCACCTTCGGATTTTCCTTGAGGAAGCCGGCGATCAGCCGCGGCAGCAGATACTGGCCGATGGTGCGGGACGCCCCCAGTGCCAGCTCTCCCGCGTGCTCGCCGGCGGCGCTGCTCACTGCGCTTACCGCTTCCGCGGAGAGCTCCCGGAGCCGTTCAGCATAAGGCAGCAGCGCCTTGCCGCCCGGGGTGAGCTGGATATGGCCGCCGCCCCGATCAAACAGCGGTACCCCAAGCTCTTCTTCAAGCGCCTTGATCTGCTGCGTGACCGCGGGCTGCGACAGCAGCAGTTCTTCGGCGGCGCGGCTGAAGTTGAGGTGCTGCGCCACCGCGCGGAAAACACGCAGCCGAAAATTTTCCATCATGCGCTACCGTACAACGACCCGGCCCGGGACGATAAGGTAGAGCACATGCCCGAAGCGCACGACGACCCGCGTATCTACTTCGCCGCGGAACGGACGTTTCTTGCGTGGCTGCGCACCGGGCTCGCACTCATGGGCATCGGCTTTGCCGTATCGCGGTTCGGGCTCTTTCTGCGGCAGATCCGGCTTGGGCCGGATGCCGGCTCGCATGCGACCGGGCTTTCGGTGTACTCGGGCGTCGCGCTGGTCAGCCTCGGCATTGTGGTGACCGTTGCCGCCGTCGTCGCGCACGTTCGCACCGTGCGCCGGCTCCGCGCCGGCACCTGGCAGCCGGGTGTTTCGTTCAACGCCGTCGCCCTTGCACTTACCCTCGCCGCGGCGGGTTTGGGTATGGCAATCTTCCTGCTCGTGCTTCATTGAAAAAGGGCGCGGTGCCCGGCCAAAGCCTCAGCGGGGATGCAGGCTGTCCGGGCTGTTCGGCCCTTTCGCATTTCCAGGGCCGCCCACAAACTCCAGCACCGGGATGCGTCCGTCGACATCGGGCAGCGGCGGAAACGGCAGGTGCGGCTCGGCCTGGTACCAGTAGGCGACCGAATAGTAGCTGTCCGAGCGGTGATTTCCATGCCCGTGCTCGATGCTTGCCCTCATCGATTTCGTAAACGGGATCGGCGAGTCCAGGTGAAAGCGGTAGACACTGGATCGCTCGCCGGCCAGCTCCTTGCCCACCACGGGCGCCCCGTGCTGCAGAAAGTCCTGGGCGCCGCCGAAGTTCCAGGCGCCGAGGAAGTAGTCCTCCGCCCCCGTACCCACCAGCGCCGGCTCGCCGTCAATTGTAAAAAGGTCGTTGCCTTCACCCCACCAGCCGTCCTGGTTCTGCAGCACGGACATGGTTACGCCGACAAACTGCCCGTGACCCTCGGCCCGGAACAACTCGTAGTTGTCCTTCCCATCCAGATTGCGCCGGTAGTTCACCAGCGGGTCGCCGTTCTCATACCACTGCCCTGTCCAGCCGTGCGTCGGCTGCGCCTGTCGGTACTCGGCGTGGAAGTACAGCGTGTCGGACGGCAGCGGCTCGGCGTTCACGCGGTAGTCGATGTTCCAGTACAGGTGCGTGAGCGACTGCTTGCCTTCGTTGGTGATGGTGATGCGGGCGTGGCGCGCATACGGCATGGGGAAGTAGCTGTTCAGCGCCTTGTCGCCGCCGGCTGAAAGCAGCAGCGACTCCCAGTGGTAGTACTGCCCATTGCCAAGCCCGAAGAAGTCGCCGATCGGCGTTTCGACGCTCGGCGCGGCTTCCCCGTCCCAATACATGCGCAGCACAATCCGCTTCAGCGCGTATGGTTCCCCGTCGTCGAGCGTGAACCAGATGTGCGAGATCATTCCCGGCCCGTTCACGTCCAGTACCGTCAGTGTTTGCCCGGGCGTTACGGCACGTGCGTCCGCATTGGCGCCCGTCGCTTCGCGACTCGACGAGCGGTGCATCGTATAGGTTTGCTGGCGGGTCGGGTCCGGCATGGTGCCCAGGCCCTGGGCAGGGAGCTGCACCGGCGATTGGGGCCACGCAAGAGCTGCGGCAAACAGCGGCAAAGCACAGATCGATCGTGACGGGCGCATACAGTTCCTCCAACTTGCGGCACTTTCCTTGCCGTCTGATGGTCCGCGTTGAGGGCGCGATCGTGCGATCAGAGACGTTCGCGCCGTCCTTCGCTCTAGGAAGCCCGGCGAGTTTCGCAGGGGACCACGTCCTTGGACCGCAGAGGCACAGTACCATGGGAGCGATGCCGCCTCGCTCTTCGCCCTCGCTCGCCGCTGCGCCCCGAAAACTGCTCGCCGGCTTCCTCAGCATCGCGCTCGCTTGCGCCGGTACCCCGTGGGCCCAGGCCGCCGCCTACGATGGCCGCCCGAAACTCGTCGTTCTGATCGTGATCGACCAGTTCCGCGCTGACTATCTCCAGCGCTACCGGTCGGAGTTCAAGGGACGCGGCTTTCGGTTGTTTCTGGACCGCGGTGCGTACTTTCCGGACTGCTACTACGGCTACGCCAACACCAAGACCGCGCCCGGCCACGCCACACTCGGAACCGGTGCCTACTCGGACGGCCACGGCATCAACTCGAACGAGTGGTGGGACTTGGCGCGCAACAAGCAGCGCCCCGTTTCCTCGGTAGAGGACGATCGCTACGCCCTGGTCAGCCCTGAGTCGAGCAGCCCAGGCGCAACCGCTACCCCGGTCGCGGTGGAAGGCGAGGAAGCAAATCCCGCAAAGGCAAGTACCGCTCCCCGTACCAAGGCCGACACCGCCCCGACCGATGCTGCCAAGGCGGGCGGCGCGTCGCCCCGCAACCTTCTCGCCTCCACCATCGGCGATGAGCTGCGCCTGGCCACCGCCGGGCAGTCCCGCGTTTACGGCGTTTCCCTTAAGGATCGCGCGGCCATTCTGCCGGCCGGCGCGGCCGCTAATGGAGCCTTCTGGATCGATGGCGCCTCCGGCCGCTTTGTCACGTCTTCCTACTACATGACCGCCCTGCCGCAGTGGGCGCTTGATTTTGACAGCGGTCCAGCGATCGCGCAAGCAGCGGCGGCCGCAGGCTTTTCACCCGCCGGCGCTCCAGCCGGCCTTGGATTTCCGGTACTGACCAGCTTCTACAACCAGGTGGGCGCCACCGACGCCGCTAACGGCTATGAGCTCGCATTTTCTGAAGCCCTCATCGCCGGCGAGCAGCTTGGCAGCCACCCCACCACCGATCTGCTGACGGTTTCACTCTCGCCGAACGACATTGAAGGGCACCGCTTCGGCCCGGACTCGCCGGAAGAGCGCACCATGGTTCTCGGCCTGGACGCCGACCTCGACAGTTTTGCCGGCTGGCTCGACACGCATGTCCCGGGCGGCCTTGCGAACGTCTGGATTGCGCTCTCGGCCGATCACGGCATCGCGCCCGTCCCGGCGGTCTCCGACGCGCTCGGGCTGCCCGGCGCTTACATCAATGCCGACAAGCTGGTTGCCGACTTGAATCGCGCGATGAACGCGAAGTTCTCGCCCGGCGAAAACGTCCGCTACCTGCTGCCCCATGCGGATCTGCCGTATCTATCGCTCGACCGCCCCAACTTTGAGCGTGCCGGCATCAACGAGCAGGAGGCCGAGGACGCGGTCAAGGCCGCCATGGAGCCGGCCTTCAACTCGCTCGCCGCACCGCCCGGTACGCCCTTGCCCGCCGCCACACCCGCAGCGGCGCCGACCGCGACTGTTCCCGAACCAGCCCCAGCGAAAGTCGCCGCGCCGAGCCGGAAGCCCAACGGCAACCGCAGGAGCACTCCGGCTGCATCGCCGTCTGTCGAAACGCCCGCGCCGGCACTGCCGCCCCCGCTTGCACCGCAACGCTTCGCTCCCAACCCGCAGCTTTACCGCGCTTACACCCGGCAGCAGCTAGCCGCCGGCGATGTGCCGCCATCCGAGTTCGGCCGCCTGCTGGCCCACAGCTATAGCCCGGTGGGCGGCTGGTATGTCGCTGCATTTCCCATTGCCTTCCAGATGCAGGGCTCAGATTCCGGCACCACGCACTTCAGCCCGTGGTCCTATGACCGGCATGTGCCTCTCGGCTTCTACGGCTCTGCCTTCCTGCCCGGCACGTATCGCGGCCGCGTGGAGCCGGTAGACCTAGCGGCTACCCTGGCTTCCCTGCTCGGCGTCAATCAGCCGTCGGCCTCGGTGGGCGCCATCCTGACGCAGGCGCTTCGGCCCGCTGCTGAGTTCCCGTATCCGAAGGAGCAAACCCCGCCCAGGCGTACGCGGCGGGCAGCGCACCCCAGCCCTGCGGCCGAGACAGCTGCCCCTGCGGAGACTCCACATTGAGTACCCTGGTCTGGCAAGGTCCTGCGGGCTGGACGCGGTGGGGTGTACAGCAAGGGCCTGCTGTCGCGCAACGATGCGCAGGTAAGCAGATCCTTCGCTCTGCTCAGGATGATCCCTATGGCAGGAGACCGGCAGGCCGGGACCATGTGCTCGCAAGGAGCTCCGATGAAGCCTGACATGCGCGTCCACGTCGCCGGGATCCCGCTGCAAACGCCGGTGCTCGCGGCCAGCGGTACCTTCGGCTACGGCGTTGAGTTTGAGGATATCGTGCATCTCGACCGCGTCGGGGGCTTCGTCACCAAGGGTCTGAGCCGCGAGCCGATGGCTGGCAACGCCGCGCCCCGCCTGATCGAAACCGCCGCCGGCATGATCAATGCCGTCGGGCTCCAGAACGTCGGGGTCGACACGTTTGTCACGCAGAAGCTGCAGGCCTTCAGCCACAATCCGCCGCCCTGCGCCATACTGTGCAACGTCTTCGGCTACACGGTTGAGGACTACTTGGCCGTGCTGCGCGTGCTGAACACCGCCGACGGCATCGCCGCTTACGAGATCAACGCGTCATGCCCTAACACCGCGCACGGCGGCATGGTCTTCGGCGCGGATGCAACCCTGCTGGCCGAACTCGTCAGCAAAGCGAAAAAAGCAAGCGATCGCCCAATCTTCATTAAGCTTTCCCCCAACGTGACCTCCATCGCGGCCATGGCCCGGGTCGCTGAGGACGCAGGGGCGGACGGCCTTACCCTTGTCAATACGTTTCTCGCGCTTGCCATCGACATCCGCACCCGCAAGCCGAAGATCGCGAACGTGACCGGAGGGCTTTCCGGCCCGGCCATCAAGCCGATTGCGGTGCGCATGGTGTGGGAGGCCGCGCAGGCCGTCCGCATTCCCATTCTGGGCGCGGGCGGCATCCGCTCGGCCGAGGATGCGGTCGAGTTCCTGATGGCAGGGGCCTCCGCCGTGCAGGTCGGCACCGCCTCCTACGCCGACCCGCGCGCGGTGGAGCGCATCGCCGCTGGCCTCGAACACTGGTGCAGCCGGGCGGGTGTGGCGAAAGTCGGTTCGCTGATCGGCTCGTTCGACAGCGGACGCTCGGGCGCGCAGGCCGCGCCGCCCGCGCCCGGCATGGTTTCCAGCCTGCCGGATGGTGCTCCGGCCATCCCGGAACTGGACGGCAAACCGGGCGCGCGCGAGGCCGATGCAGCGTCTGCGAAGCGATCCTAACTTGTAAGGGCGATGTGTTAGGGCGATTTGCAGGGGCGTTATGATGGCAGCCAGGGGGAACCCGCATGGCTTCCAGCACCGTCCAGGTCAGTCTTCAGGAGTATCTCAGCACCAACTACCGACCTGACGTCGAACTGGTCGATGGCCGGCTGAAAGAGAAACCGATGGTTGGCTTCCGGCATGGCGTTGTTCAGATAGCACTCTCGCTCTGGTTCTGGAATCACCGCGCGGAATGGAACATCCTGGTCTCGGTCGATACGCGGACTGAAGTGGGTGACGACCGTGTCCGCCTGCCGGATGTTGTCGTTGTTCGTAAAGGGGAAGAAGCAACAGGAGCTCTCACCCATGCGCCGCTCATCGCCATCGAGGTGCTCTCTGCATCAGACAGCTACACCGATCTGAAGGAGCGCGCAGGCGATCTTCATGCCGTAGGCTGTGCAAACGTCTGGCTGCTCGACCCCGCAAAGAACACAGCGGAAGTCTGGACGGGGCAGAGCTGGCAGATGCATGGTGAGCTGCACTTGCAGACTGTTGACTCGCCCGCATACCTGGATCTTCAGTGGCTCTGGGCTGAAATCGATAGCTAAAGCATTTCTCCTGATGCCATGCAGCGCCTGGTCCATCTCAATGTGGCTTTTCCCGCCGGAAAAGCCACATTCACCTCTGTCCGCGCCTCTACATCTTCAGGAAAGTGCTTAAGCCACTTTCCGCGGAACCCGGTTGCGGATCTCACGCGCCTGCGTCATGGCAACCTCGCTGAGAAACGTTGGCGCCGGGGTAACCGCAGCCACCAGCAGCCACAGCAGCACCGACAGGAGCAGCCCCGCGAACGCCAGCTCCTGCAGGGTCACCGGGAAGTTCATCTGCCGCATGTGCAGCGCGATCGCCCAGGTGCGCAGGGGCTCCAGGTGATGAATCACGGCAATCGCCAGCAGAAACGCAAGAATCGAAACAGTCGCGACGCCGATCAGGGT
>CAXTMW010000041.1:7849-9711 GCA_964245455.1 uncultured Acidobacteriaceae bacterium | reverse complement strand
CGACCCGGAAATATCGTAGCGCCAGGACGAAAGGATATCGCCCACTACAGGATCCGTGCATTGGCTCATGCCTGCCTCACTCCTTTTTCGATGCTTCCGCTTCCGGCTGCCTTCCACCTGCGCTTGCAGGGAGGCGCTTCCGCTTCCATCCAACCCAAATGCGGAGATAAGTACGTCGTCTTTCTAGTGTATGCGCCTAGTGCGGAAGTCTTTGCGTCTTAAGAGCGTCAATCTTGCCATGGCACCCTGAGCGTTACGGGATTCACCTTCATGCGACACCCCGGAGATCGCATTGTGAGCGATCAGTCCTGCTACAAGCAGATCGACTCGGTCGGCTGGTGCTGACCGGCGATCACCAACCGGTTCGCCAGCAGCTTCATGCGATCGCGCAGCGCCCACTCGGCCGCGATCCGCGCCAGCTCCGGCAGGTTGTTGCTCTCGGACAGGTGTGCCAGCACCACATAGGCAGCCTGCCCGTCGTAGCCCTTTTCCAGAAACTCCGCCGCCGCTCCGTTCGACAGATGACCGACCCGCGACAGCACCCGCTGCTTCACCGACCACGGATACGGTCCGTCCCGCAGCATGTCCAGGTCGTGATTGGACTCGATCATCACCACATCGCATCCACGCAGCTGCTGGTTCACGTTCGCCGGTATATAGCCTAGATCGGTTGCCAGTGCTACCTTGACGCCCTCGCTTTGGAGCACAAACCCCACAGGATCCGCCGCGTCGTGCGGAATCGTAAATGCTGAAACCTGCAGATCGCCGATCGAGAACGGCTTGCCGGCCTTGAAGTATTCGACGCATGGGAGGGCGGTTGGCAGAGGAGCAGAAACCGCCTGCGGCACCTGCGGTGCGGCCGGCGTGGTGCTTGCGACCTCGGCAGTCACAAGCCTTCCATTTGTCGGGACGGGCTCGAAGCACGTTTCCGTGCACAGGTCCTCCGACTTGGGTTCCGACGCGGCGTTACCCGCAAGCTCTCTCTCGTACGCGGCTGCTTCCTCCGCGCACTCCCGCAGCTCGGCCTCGCGATAGCCTGAGCGCCGCGCATCCGCCCCGGCCGCGGCAGGACCGGTGCCCAAGCTGCCCCGTGCTTCAACAGCGTTCGTGGTTATGCTCCCTATGGCTGCGCCTGCAATGCCCGGCGTCGACCATGCCGGCGCTTGCGAGTCCTGTGCGGCGGCCTTCGCTGCCTCGGCCTTGCGTGTCGCAAGCCAGTCGGCATAGGTCATACGCCGCTGCGGCATCATCCATCGCATCCACGCTCGGTGCGTCGCCTCGGTGAAATACACCGGGATACCGAGCCGGCGCGCCAGCACCGACAGGCCCTGCACGTGATCCTGGTGCTCATGGGTGATCAGAATGGCGTCAAGCTTGCACGGATCTTCCCCGGCCTGCTGCATACGTTTGACAAGTTCGCGGCAGCTCAGCCCAGCATCCACCAGCACCGTGGTCCGCCCGCCTGTCACCACCGTCGCATTGCCCCGCGAGCCGCTGGCAAGCACCGTCATCCGCACCATCTTTCAAAGATACTCCCGACCGCGAAGGGCATCACCATTGCCCGGTGTTGCTCTTTACGACACCTGCAAACATCCTCGCAGTCGATACCGCGCTGAACAAGGACTCCTACACTTCAGGGCATGCGCTTACCGGATCACCCGCCACGAAGTGGCCGCCAGTTCCTTTCTCCCGATACCATGCGGCGGGGGAGTGTATCCGCACGTGGCCCTTCTTTCCGGAAGGGCCACACTGACAATCGCTGAACTACGAGGTGTGTCGGGAGAAAGGAAGGCCGCGCAGGCGGTTTTGGTGTAGGGCCGGGCAAGAAGGCCGCCCTGCTTTTCAGGGGCAGCCTTCTTGCC
>CAXTMW010000041.1:7321-7839 GCA_964245455.1 uncultured Acidobacteriaceae bacterium | reverse complement strand
GGTTGGGGCCCGTCAAACTCGCCCCCCGGTTTTCCCGGGGGCAGCTTAGTGCCCCGGCCCTACACGATCTCCACCAGCAGCGCCGTCACGTTATCGCGGCCGCCCGCGCGCAATGCCGCGTCCACCAGGGCCTGCGCGCGCTTGGCAGGGCAACCTCCTCGCTCCAGCAGCACCGCGAGCGCCGCGTCCGGCAGCTCGCGTGTCAACCCATCGGTACACAACAGCAGCAGGTCGCCCGGCTCCACCGGAAGCATCTGCAATTCGGGCTGGACGGACCGGCGGGTACCCACCGAACGCGTAATCACATGGCGCAGGGGCGATCGCGCTGCTTCCTCGCCGGTCAGCACACCCATGCGCATCTGCTCCGCGACCAGCGAGTGGTCCTCCGTCAGGCGCCTCAGCTCGCCGCGCCGCCAGCGGTACGCGCGGCTGTCTCCAACATGGACCAGGAGCGCCTCGCCTCTCCCGCCGTATACGCTCTCGCCGTGTACGCTGCCATCTGAGACACCTCGAAACGC
>CAXTMW010000041.1:6466-7311 GCA_964245455.1 uncultured Acidobacteriaceae bacterium | reverse complement strand
AGCGTGGTTCCCATGCCGTCCAGCGCCGGTTCATGCACGGCGCGCGCATGCACCCGCCGGTTGGCCGCGCACACCGCCTGCGCGATCAGCTTCGGTGTTCGCTCGCCGCCGGGCACGCCGGCAAGCGCTTCCACAAAAGCTTCTGCTGCGATCTGGCTCGCGATCTCGCCTCCGGGAGCTCCGCCAATGCCGTCGCATACGGCAAACACACCGGATTCCGCCGCATAGCTCCACGCATCCTCGTTGCGCGCGCGCACCCGCCCCCGGTGGCTCAGGCCGGCAGCAACGGTGTGGAAGCGAGCAGTCACGGGCTTACTCTACATCGTATTCCGCACGCCTGGTCTGCTGTTCCGGCAGGGATCGCGTGACCTTTCCTGAATTGGGAATCGCTGTCGGCATCGCAAAGCTGACATCGGCGGCGGCTCTCCGGCAACCGGCATAGCTTCTTTCCTCGGTTGCTCGCCAATGCCGGCCTTCAGGTGTTTGTGCTGGACGTTCACTTCGGTGAGAATCCGGTAGTCCCCGAAACATCATCCTGATCCGGGGCTTGACCGATGAGCCCACCCTAGACGTACTGCTGAGATGTACGCGTCGCCGCTGGACCGCATCAACGCGTTTCCGGGCTCGATCGCCTCTGGTACCCGATAGCGCTGCAATTTTCTCGTGCTGCGCCGGTACAGGTTTGACCTGCCCTCGCCGCTACACCGACCCGGAACGCCCCAGCTTCGCTTCCGCTTCCAGCACCACCAACCGCGCCGCGCCGTATCGTGCGGGATCCTGCCCGGCCTCGGCGACATGCTTTTGTCCGTCCTGGAGTTGATTTTCGGCAGCGCGCTTGTCTACCC
>CAXTMW010000041.1:0-6428 GCA_964245455.1 uncultured Acidobacteriaceae bacterium | reverse complement strand
GAGCCGCTGCCGCCGGAAACCACCAGCTCGCCCGCGCCGATCGCAGTGAGCAGAGGGGCCGCGCCGGGCAGCACTTCCAGAACGCCTGCTTTGCCCGGCAGCACCACCGAGGTCGCCTCCGCCTCCACCAGAACCCGCTCCGGCGTCACCACGCGCACTTTGAGCCGGTTCTGCTCAAACTGTATGTTTTTGCTGTCAGCCATCTAGTTCTGCGCCTTCAGCTTTTCAGCCGCTTCGAGCACGTCCTCGATGGTGCCCTTGAGATAGAACGCCTGCTCCGGAACGTTATCGTGCTTGCCTTCAATCACTTCCTTGAAGCTCCGCACTGTGTCGGCCACCTTGCAGTACGCACCCGGGATGCCGGTAAACTGCTCCGCGACGTGGAACGGCTGCGATAGAAACTTCTGCACCTTGCGCGCCCGATTGACGGTAAGACGGTCTTCTTCGGAAAGCTCGTCGATGCCGAGGATCGCGATGATGTCCTGGAGGTCCTTGTATCGCTGCAGGATGCGCTTGACGCCCTGCGCGACGTCGTAGTGCTCCTGTCCGACGATGCGCGGCGACAGGATGCGCGAGGACGACGCGAGCGGGTCGACCGCCGGGTAGATACCCAGCTCGGACAGGGGCCGCGACAGAACGGTGGTCGCGTCGAGGTGGGCAAAGGTCGTCGCCGGGGCCGGATCGGTCAAATCATCGGCCGGCACGTACACCGCCTGCACCGAGGTGACCGAACCCTTTTTGGTCGAGGTAATTCGCTCCTGCAGCTCGCCCATCTCGGTCGAGAGATTGGGCTGGTAGCCGACCGCGGACGGCATACGCCCGAGCAGCGTCGAGACCTCGGAGCCGGCCTGCGTGAAGCGGAAGATGTTGTCGATAAACAAGAGCGTGTCCGCCCCTTCTTCATCGCGGAAGTTTTCGGCGATGGTCAAAGCCGAAAGCGCCACGCGCAGGCGGGCGCCTGGCGGCTCGGTCATCTGGCCGTAGATCAGCGCGGCCTTGGACTTCGGCAGGTCGTGGAGGTCGATGACGCCCGCTTCCTGGAACTCGAGCCACAGGTCGTTCCCTTCGCGGGTGCGCTCGCCCACGCCGGCAAACACTGAGAATCCGCCGTGCTTGGTCGCGACGTTGTTAATCAGCTCCTGAATGATGACCGTCTTGCCGACGCCCGCGCCGCCGAAGAGCCCGATCTTGCCGCCCTTCAGAAACGGCTGGATCAGGTCAATGACCTTGACGCCGGTTTCGAACATTTCTTCCTGCGTCGACTGCTCTTCAAAGCTCGGCGCCGGCCGGTGGATCGGCAGGTACCGGTCCGCATTCACGGGACCCAGCGCATCCACCGGCTGGCCGATCACGTTCAAAATCCGGCCCAGCGTCGCCCGGCCGACCGGCACCGTGATCGGCGCGCCCGTGTCGATCACCTTCATGCCGCGCACCATGCCCTCGGTCGCCTCCATCGCGACGCAGCGCACGCGGCCGTCGCCGATATGCTGCTGCACCTCCAGCACCACATCGATCGGGTTCGGCACCTTGAAGCCGTCGGACACTACGCGCAGCGCTTGAAAGATCGACGGCATCTTCGACTCTTCAAACTGCACATCGACCGCCGGGCCGGAAACTTGAATGACCTGCCCGAAGTTATTCTTGCCCCGCTCCAGATTTTCCGCGGTGATCTGTTCCTGGATCGCTGTCTCTGCCATCACTTTCCCTTCGGAGCAAACGCTCCACTAAACCTGACTCTGTGGCGCGTCTTCCTGAGCGGATGCGCCCGCGCGACTTACACCGCAGCCGCCCCGCTCACAATCTCGATAATTTCTTTGGTGATCGCCGCCTGCCGCACCCGGTTCATCGTGAGCGTCAGCGCATCGATCATGTCGGATGCGTTGCTGGTAGCCGCATCCATTGCAGTCATGCGCGCCGCGTGCTCGCTCGCTACCGACTCCAGCATCGCGTAGTACAGCAGCGCCGACACATACCGGGGCAGCATCGCACCGTACACCTCGCTGGCCGGCTGGTCGTACAGGTAGTCCACCTCGGCCGTGCCGAAGCGCTTGGACTCGTCGTCATACTGTGCCCGGATTGACTCCTGCTCGTCATCGCGCAGGTTCAATCCGGCCGATACCGCCGCTTCGGCTGCGCGCTCGCGCTCTTCCTTCGACGGCTCCTCGCTTTGCTTCACTTCGGGCGCGGCCAGCGCGCCTTTCGGCTCCGCGATAAGCGGCAGGATGCGCTCTACTACGACACGCTGCGAGATGACCGACTGGAACTCGTTGTAGCAAAGGTAAACAGCGTCGATCTCCTGCCGCGCGTAGCGGCCCACGATCTCCTCGCCGACCTGCCGAACGTCGTCAAAACGCAGCTTGTCGAGCACGATGGTTGCCGCATGCTCGTCGGCAATAAACTCGACGTCACCTTTGCGGGTTCGCTCGGGCCGAGGATCGCGCGCACCGGTCGGGTCCGGTGCTATGTCAAAATGGCCGCCATCGCCGGACGGCGGCTCCGGCAGTTGCGCCGTCGGATAATTGCGCCGGTAAAAGTCACGGCCCTTGCGCCCGATCGCCTCGATGTCGACGCGGATCTCCGGGTTACGCTCACGCGAGGCGGCCAGAAAACGAGCTGACGCGCGTGTGATGTTGGTGGAAAATGCCCCGGCAAACCCCTTATCCCCCGAGACGACCACGAGCAGCACATTCTTTTCAGGCCGGACTTCGAGCAGCGGGCTGCGCACCGCGTTTTCCGCCGGATCAATCGACTCCGCACGGCGCCGCAGCGAGGCAAGCACCGTGGCCAGCATGACCGCATAGGGCCGCGCCTGGGTCATGCGCTCCTGCGCACGGCGCAGCTTGGCGGCCGCCACCATCTTCATCGCCTTGGTGATCTGGCGCGTGTTGCGGACGGAGCGGATTCTCCTGCGCAGATCGAGAACGTTGGCCACTTAGCGCGCCGCTCCCTGGGCCTGCTCGGCACCCTTCTCGTTCGCCTGCGCGGCACCCATGCCGCCGCCGGCCGTGGTGGCCGCGCTGGGCTGCGAGCCTGCCGGGGTTTTCTGCGCCGCTCGTCTCTGCTCGTCCGCACTAAGCGGCGCGACCGTGTCCTTGCCTTCGGCCTTGCCGTGATCGGCAACAAAGTCCCGCTTGTACTCGCTGATGGCTGTCTTCAGGCGGCCGCGCAGGTCGTCGTCGAGCGCGCGCTTCTCTGCCAGGTCCTTGAGCAGCGCCTGCTGCGAGGAGTCCAGGTAGGAGTGAAAACCGGCCTCCCACACCTGCACGTCTTCGACCTTAACGTCGTCGAGCAAGCCCTGCGTGCCGGCAAACAGCACCGCGACCATGTGCTCGGCGGTGAGCGGCTGATACTGTTGCTGCTTCAGCAGCTCGGTCAGCCGCTTGCCGCGATTCAGCTGGTTCTGCGTCACCTTGTCGAGGTCTGAGCCGAACTGCGAAAACGCCGCGAGCTCGCGGTATTGCGCCAAGTCCAGCTTTAACGTCGAGCCGACTTGCTTGACCGACTTGTACGCGGCGGAGAAGCCGACGCGCGACACGGAAAGTCCCACGTTGACCGCCGGCCGAATGCCGGAGTTGAAGAGGTCCGTTTCCAGGAATATCTGCCCGTCCGTAATCGAAATCACATTAGTCGGGATGTACGCGGACACGTCGCCGGCCTGGGTTTCGATAATCGGCAGCGCGGTCAGCGAGCCCCCGCCCTTCTCTTTGTTCATCTTGGCCGAGCGCTCCAGCAGCCGCGAGTGCAGGTAGAACACGTCGCCCGGGTACGCTTCACGTCCCGGCGGCCGGCGCAGCAGCAGGCTCAGTTCACGGTAGGCGACCGCGTGCTTGGACAAGTCGTCGTAAATCACCAGCGCGTGCTTGCCGTTGTCGCGGAAGTACTCGCCCATCGCGGTGGCCGCGAAAGGCGCCAGGTAAAGCAGCGGCGCGGGCTCAGAGGCCGAGGCCGCGACCACAATGGTGTAGTCCATCGCGCCGCGCTCGGTGAGCGTCTGCACGACTTGTGAAATGGAGGACCGCTTCTGCCCGATCGCGCAGTAGATGCAGATCAGGTTGTTCTTCGCATTGTTCAGGATCGTATCGATGACGACTGCGGTCTTACCGGTCTGGCGGTCGCCGATAATCAGCTCGCGCTGGCCGCGGCCGATCGGGATCATGGCGTCGATCGCCTTGATGCCGGTCGCCATCGGCTCCTTGACCGGCTGGCGGTCGATGACGCCGGGAGCGAGGCGCTCGACCGGCAGCGTTTCCGTCGTTGCGATCGGGCCCTTGTCGTCGATCGGCGCACCGAGCGCGTTGACCACGCGGCCCACCATCGCGTCGCCTACCGGCACGCTCATGATGCGGCCGGTGCGCTTCACCTGGTCGCCCTCACGGATCTCCGAGCTTTCGCCCATCAGCACGACGCCGACCTGCTCTTCTTCGAGTGACAGGGCCAGGCCTTCAATTTCGTGCGGGAACTGCACGATCTCGCCCGCCATCACCTTGTCAAGCCCATGCACGCGCGCAATCCCGTCGCCGACCGAGATGACCGTGCCGACCTCATCGACCTGCATGCGCTGGTCGTAGTTCTGAATCTCCTCCCGGAGGAGGCTTGTAATCTCGTCTGCGCTGATCTTCGCCATCGTGTCCCTTGCAGTCCTTCTCGTAACTTTTCTGGAATCGGGTCCGACATTGTCGCGCCCGAACCGTTCACTCATTTCGCTGCCGGCCCAGGTAGATAGAGCAAACGGCAAGCCTGCCTGCTCACGCCGGCGAAGACGCCCACGCTGTTCCGCACGGACTCCGATCCTTACTGCGCCAGCTGTTCCCGCAATCCGTCCAGCCGCCCGCGCACACTGCCGTCGTACACCGTCGAGCCTACCTTCAGGCGGGCACCGCCCAGCAACGCCGGGTCCACCAAAAAGGTCGCCTCCACACGCTTGCCGGTCAGCTCACGGATGCGCGCCTCCACTGCCTGCCGCCCTTCCTGGCTGAGTGCGCGCGCGCTGGTCCACTCCACCTTGTCGATGCCGAGATCGCCGCGCAGCAGCTTACGAAACTCCGCCAGGATCGCCTCAAAGCCTTCCATACGCTCATGATTGAGGATGACGGCAACAAAGTTGCGCACCGGCTGGGACATGCCGAGCCGCTCGTTCAACCGATCCAGCAAGGCGACCTTCTGCTTGGCCGAGTAGGAAGGGTCGAGAAACACGCTGCGCAAGGCCGGGCTTTCCCGCCACGCATCTGCAAAGTCACCCAGCTGCCGGTCCGCCGCTTCCCCATCCGCGTGCGTGCTTTCAAGCACGTCCAGCAGCGCCCGCGCGTATCGACCCGCGTACTCCACTAATTCTTCCCCTTAAAAGTATCTGGGAACGTACCCCGGAAGGCAGGATCATGCGCCAGCTGCTCCCCTAATCCGGTCAGAAACTCTTCGATCAGCGCCCGATCGGTCTCCGGCGTCAAGCGCACCCGCTCCGCCGCGCGATCCACCGCGAGGTTCGATGCATAGCGCTTCAGTCCGCGCTCAGCCGCAGCCTGCGCCGCGGCGATTTCCTGCTCGGCCGAGTGGATGATCCTTTGCCGCTCTTCTTCAAGCGACGCATGGATGCGTGCTTCTTCCCGCCGACCATTTTCCGCCGCCTGCATGCGCAGTGCTTCCACTTCTCCGTCGAGCGAGCGCAAACGGGCTTCTACCCGCTGCATACGCGCTTCAGCGTCGGCGGTAGCCTGCCGCGCGCGCTGGAGATCATGGGCAATGCCCTCACGCTTGCCGCGCAGCTTGCCCGGAACATACTTCAGGAGGAAGTACAGCAGCACGGCGATCAGCACGCCCGAGTTAAAGTCCTCGAAGTAGCGTGACGCTTGATTGGTGGTAAGCCCGAGCTTGCGCGCCGCCGCCTGCACGACCGGGGAATGCGTATAGGTCTCGAGGTCGCTGTTGGTGTCGGGCGCGTCCATGGCGGACGTGCCGGTGCCCGTCGTAATGGGCAGGGGCGCGCGCTCCTGCTGCGCGGGGCTGCTTGGCTGCGCCTGCGCCCAGGCCGACAGCAGAGCGAACATCGCCGCTAGACTGCAGATGCGCAGGTATCGCTTGACCAGGGGTAAGCTGACGGCCATCGAACCATGTACAGAGGAGGCGTTCAGGGCCGAACCTCCTGACTTGCGGGCCTGGGACTTGCAATCCCGGAACTCGCGCTCCCGTCAGGAGCGGGCGACACAACCCTTTGAAGAATCTGCTCGGCCAGCGCATCGATCGACGCACTGATGCCGGCGCGCGTTCGCTCCGCGTCCGCATCGAGCGAGGCCCGCGCTGCCCGCACCCGGGCGCCGGCCGTCGCACGCGCGTCCGCAGCTGCCTGGTCCCGCTCCGCGTTCCAGCCGGCGATCTGCCGTTCCCGGGCCTGCTGCATCTCAGGATGGTGCGCAGCCCTCACCATCATGCCCGCA
>CAXTMW010000040.1:21905-22560 GCA_964245455.1 uncultured Acidobacteriaceae bacterium | reverse complement strand
GCGCCGCCCTGCGACTGCGGACTATAAAAACTGCTTTGCGGAGCCTCGCCCTTGAAGTAGATCGTGTACACCTCGGCTTCGGCCTTTTGCGCGGCGCTGATCGCCGACTGGACTGTTTCCTTGCTGCCCCGGTCCTGCCCATCGCTCAGCACAATGATGGCCTTGCGCCCGGTTTGCTTGGCCAGCACGTCTGTCCCGGAGAGATAGATCGCGTCGTAAAGCTGTGTGCCTCCGTGCCGCCGGCCGCCGCTTCCGCTGCTGCCTGCATCGCTGTCGGCCGGCGTCGGCCCCATCTGGTTCAGGGCCTCGTTCAGCTTCGGCTTTGACGGCGTCACATCCTGCAGCAGCTCGACTTCGCGGTCAAAGTGCAGGATGGCCGCTTTATCGTCGCTGCGCGTGATCATCCCGTCCAGAAAGCTCTGGCTTGCGGTCCGTTCCGAATCGAGTGCTTGACTCATGCTGCCGCTCGTATCCACATTCAGCGCGAGCGTGAGCGGCAGATTCGTGTCGAGCGAGAAGTACCGGATGGTTTCCGCGCGGCCGTCCTCAGACAGCGTAAAGTCGTCCTTGGTCAGTCCGGTCACGAGCTTGTCTTTCTTATCGCGTACCACCACGGGCAGCGTCACCAGGCGCGCGTTGATGGACAAGGTGGTAC
>CAXTMW010000040.1:20427-21895 GCA_964245455.1 uncultured Acidobacteriaceae bacterium | reverse complement strand
GGTTTGCGCGGCGAGTGGCAGGGAAAGAGCAAGCGAGAGCAGGGAAAGGGAGCGCATAGCTCTCTGTTGGACGGATCGCCCACCGGCAAAGTTCACAGCCTCTGAAGTTGATCGGCCCCAGAAGCTGAGACATTGATAGCGACGTAAACCCGCGACCTTATACTCAGGGCGACATGCTGCCCTTACGCCTGCACACCTTCGCTCTTGCCTTACTTGGCCCTGTTTGTCTCGCTCCGGCCTGCTTCGGATGGGGCTCGGACGGGCACCGGATCATCAATCGGCTGGCCGCGCAGACGCTGCCCGCCGACGCTCCCGCATTTCTGAACACCCCGGCGGCGCTCAACGTGATCGAGTATCTCGGCCCCGAGCCGGACCGCTGGCGCTCGCCCGCCGAGCCTGAGCTGAGCGCCACCCAGGCACCGGATCACTTCATCGACCTGGAATATGCCGATGTCATCGGCCCACTGCCGCGTCGTCGGTACGACTTCATCGAAGCCCTGAGCAAGTATCGAGCGGCGCACCCGGAAACGGCTACCCTGGAAACACCGGAAAAGGTAGGCATGCAGCCCTGGCAGACCGAGGAAGTGTGGGAGCGGCTCAAGGCCGGCTTCCGCGATTACCGCGAAGCTCTGGCCGCCCACACCAACACCCAACCCCAAGAAGCAGCCGTGCTGTTTTACGCCGGCGTGCTCGGCCACTACGTCGGCGACGGCTCCCAGCCGCTGCACGTCACCCGCGATTACAACGGCTGGGTGGAACCCCAGAACCCGCACGGCTACACTACCGAACACCATATCCACGCGCAGTTCGAAACAGTGTTCGTCGGCGCAAACCTCAAGCCCGCCGACGTCCAGCCGCTGATCGCGCCCGTCCACCCGGTCAACGATGAATGGACGGATTACCTCAACTACCTGCGCCACTCCGCCTCGCTGATGGAGCAAACCTACGCACTCGACAAACAGGGTGCGTTCACAGGCGCAGGCACACCGGAGGGCAAACAGTTTGCTGCCGAACGCCTCGCCGCCGGCGCGAGCGAGCTGCGCGACCTGATCTACGCCGCCTGGCAAAAGAGCGCCGACCCAGTCCCGGAGGAGCACCACGGGCAGTAAGGCAAGACCCCCTACGCGGGAGGCGCCCACTTCGTGGGGTGTTTATCTTTGAGAAGCAAGGCGGGGGAACTACCCCCGCCTTGCTTCTCAAACGAGTACCCGCCCTGAAAGGGCCGCCAGCCGCGCAGGCGGTTTTCGCCTTCAGTTCCCGCCGCGGCTCCATACCGAGCCTAGGCCGCCGTCGACGCCCAGGACCTGACCGGTGATCCAGCTTTGGGCTGGGTCGAGCAGGAAAGCGATGGCGGCGGCGATGTCTTCGGCTTTGCCGAAGCGGCCGAGTGCGTGCATGTTGAGCGAGGCCTTCGCCGCGACTTCTGAGCCGACGATCCGCGCGGTCAAGGGAGTGTCAACCAGGCCGG
>CAXTMW010000040.1:10145-20417 GCA_964245455.1 uncultured Acidobacteriaceae bacterium | reverse complement strand
ATCCGGGCGGCTGCGCTAGAAACGAGCACGACGCTGCCCGCGCCGGGGATGGATTTGGCCGCGCCACGCATGGCGGCGAAGGAGCTTTTCAGGTTGATCGTCAGTACGGAGTCAAATTCGGCGTCGGTGGTCACGTGGCCGGGTTTGAGCAGCAGCGAACCGAAGCAGTTGGCGACACCATGGAGCTGCCCGAACTGTTGCGCGCTGCTCGCGATCGCGGCCTCGATGGAGGCGCTGTCGGCAGCATCAGCGTGCGCGTGGGCGCAGCGGAGCTCGCCGGCCAGCGCGCTCAGGCGCGCAGGGTCGCGCCCGGCCAGCAGCACCTGATCGCCGCGCGCTACCAGCACGCGCGCCAGCTCGGAACCCACGCCGCCATACCCGCCCAGCACTACAAAGTTCGCCACGTCATTCTCCCTTGGGGTGGTTCAAGACTGCTTGGATGGTACGGGATGCGCGCGTCAGCGATGACCGGCGTGTTCTGCGGGTGAAAACAGAAAGAAGCCCGGGTCTCCGCAGCGAACCGCGCAGGCGCTAGGTAGAACGAGCAGGCTCTCCGGAAGCTCTTTCGCGAGGCAGAAGGCCGCGGGTGCCGAGCGCGCTCAGCACCTGCTCGACCGACCAGTCCAGCGACGCGGTTCCATCGACGACGAGGTCGGCCCATCGCACGCACGGGCGCACAAACCGCTCGGCCATCGGCCGCACCGTCGCAGCGTAATGGGCGGCTACCTCCTCCGCGCTGCGGCCGCGCTCGCGCACATCGCGGCGCAGGCGGCGCTCGTAGCAAAGCGCGTCGGGTGTGTCGACATACACCCGGAGCGCAGCCAGCGCGCGAACTTCCGGCCAGATCAGGGCGAAGATGCCGTCAACCAGCAGGGCATATGGCTCTTCGACCCGTTCCACCTTACCCGGTACCCGCGTGTGGGTCGCGAAGTCATAGCACGGTCGATCAATCGCACTGCCCTGGACAAGCCGGCGGAGGTGCTCAGTCAGCAGCTCATGCTCCAGCTGCGCCGGGTGATCAAAGTTCTGACCGGCACGCTCGGCAGGCGCCAGGTGGCTCAGGTCGCGGTAATAGTGGTCCAGGTGAAAGTGCGTTCCCCCGAGCTCGCGTGCCAGCTCCCTGGCGAGGGTGGTTTTGCCGGAGCCGGATGCGCCCGCAATCGCAATGAGGCTCGGGGTTGTCTTTGACAAGGCTAAATCCGCAGGGCCTGCGCTCAACCGCCATCTCCCGAGTCCAGGCCAAAGTCGTCCAGCGGAGGCCGTTCCAGCAGGTTTGCTTCAGGCGGGCGGCTGAGATAGGCGGCTGTGCGTGGCACAATCTCCGACAGCAGCGTCGCCAGCTGCCGCTCAACAGCGCGCCCGGTTTGGAGCACCTCGTCATGGCTGAGTGGGTGCGGATCGACCCCGGCCGCCATGTTGGTGACGCACGAGATGCCCAGGACCTCAACCCCGGCCTGCCGGGCCGCGATGGTTTCAAGCGCGGTAGACATGCCGACCAGGTCCGCACCCATGACGCGGAAGGCGCGGATTTCAGCCGGTGTTTCGAAGCTGGGGCCAAGAACGCTTACGTAGACGCCCTCTGTGATGTAGGAGCCGCCCGCGGCCGCAGCCGCATGCGCCAGCTCGCGCAACGGGCCGGAGTAAGCCTCGGACATATCGAAAAAGCGTTGTTTGTTCCCGAGCAGCGGCCCCACGGCCGGGTTCAGGCCCGACAGGTTGATGTGGTCCGAAATCAGCACCAGCTGGCCCTGGCGCAGATCGAGCCGGATGCCGCCCGCGGCGTTGGTGAGGATGAGAGCGCGAATCCCAAGCGCGGCCAGCGTGCGCACGCCGAAGACGATATCCGCCGCGGAATAGCCCTCGTAGGCGTGAATGCGGCCTTGCAGCACGAGCACCGGCACGCCGCGCAGGGTGCCGGCAACCAGGCGCCCCGCGTGGCCTGCAACGGCCGAAACGGGGAAGTGCGGGATGATGCCGTACGGCAGCTCTATCGGTGCCGCAAGCTGCGAGGCAAATGCCCCTAAACCTGAGCCAAGCACAATGGCAATGCGCGCATCTGCCTTCGGGCCCAGGCGCTGTCGGAGAAAGTCGGCGGCTTCCGCGATGCGAGCGGCTTCGCGGGAGCGGTCGGCGACTTCGGCGGGGGCGGCTGGCATGCGTGGCCCTAGTTTACCGTCTGCTGAAACGCGCTACGGCAGAAGCAGCCCGGCATTACTGCAGAAGCAGACCAACAATGGAGGCCGACATAAGGTTGGCCATAGTACCGGCCAGCATGGCGCGCAGCCCAAGCTGCGCCAGATCGTTGCGGCGCGTGGGTGCGAGCGCGCCGATGCCGCCGATCTGGATGCCGATGGAGCTGAGGTTGGCAAAGCCGCACAAGGCGAAGGTGGCGATGGTGAACGAGCGCGCGTCGAGCAGCGGCTTTTGGTGGCCCAGCTGCTGGTAGGCCACCAGCTCATTCAGCACCATGCGCGTGCCCAGCAGGTTGCCGACCAGCCGCGCCGAGTGCCAGGGGATCCCGATGAGCCAGGCGATGGGCGCAAAAACGGCCCCGATGACCGCATCGAGCGAGTGCGGAAACCAGCCTGCGTGCCCATGCACCCATCCGAAGATGCCGTTGACCATCGCGATGAGCGCGAGAAATGAAATAAGCATGATGCCGACGTTGAACGCCAGGCGTCCGCCGTCGAGGGTGCCGCGTGCGAGCGCTGCCAGCAGGTTTTCGCCGGCGTGGACCTCATCCTTCGGCATGTGTACGCCGCCCTCGGTCGCCGGCCGGTCTGTTTCCGGCACCAGCATCTTCGCCATCACGATGGTGCCCGGCGCGGTCATGATGACGGAAGCCAGAAGGCTCTTCGCCTCGATCCCGTAGAGGATGTACGCGCCAAGAATTGCGCCGGAAACATGCGCCATGCCGCTGGTCATGACCGTCATGAGCTCAGAGCGCGTCATATCGGGCAGGAAAGGCCGGATGGTAAGCGGTGCCTCCGTTTGCCCCATGAAGATACAGGCGGCCACGTTGAGCGACTCGGCACCGCTGACGCGCAGGGTTACCTGCATGAGCCGCGCAAAGACGCGAATGAGCACCTGCATGATGCCCAGCGCATACAGGAGCGAGAAAAATGCCGAGATGAAAATGATGATCGGCAAAACCTGGAAGGCAAAGATGAGGCCTGCCGTGGAGTGCTGTTTGCCGAGCTCGCCGAACACTGTAGACGAGCCCGCGAAGGCGTAGCCGAGCAGTGTGGTGACCGCGTCGCTCGCCGTCGCCAGCCCGCGCTGGCCCGCGCCCGAGCGCAGCACGATCAAGGCAAACAAAAGCTGCAGCCCGAGACCCCAGAGTACAGTGCGCCAGCGGATTGCGCGGCGGTTGGTCGAGAAGATCCAGGCCAGCAGCAGCATGGTCAGCAAGCCCAGAATGCCAGTGAAACGCGCCATTGCTCCCCAGCATACCGGGAGAGCAAAGACCCCCTACGCGGGATCCTTTCTCCCGACATGCCTCGTAGGCCAGCCATAGCCAGTGTGGCCCTTCCGTAAAGAAGGGCCACGTGCAGTGATGCTCCGCGCGGAATGTTATCGGGAGAAAGGAACCGGCGGCCCTTTCAGTGCGGGTACTCGTTTGAGAAGCAAGGCGGGGTACTACTCCGCCTTGCTTCTCAAAAAAAACACCCCACGAAGTGGGCGCCAGCTGCGCAGGCGGTTTTAGCCTTTCGCTATGACCGGGCCCAGCAGAGGGGGCGGATCGGTGGGTTCGTTGGTGATGGTGACTGCGGGACGGAGGAGTTGTAGTGCTTCGTCGAAGCGTGCTGCATCAGCTGCGAACAGGGTGAACAGCGGCTCGTCGAGCTCGACCGCCTCGCCCAGCTTGCGATGGACTTGAAGGCCGGCATGGGTGTCGCCGACCGAAAGCCGCTGCACCGCCCAGCCGATCGCGGTCGTGTCAAGACCGGCCAGAAAGCCTGATCGCGGGGCCGCGAACACCGTCTTCGCGCCGGGCGCGTGATGCGTTGCTGCGGCGTCAAGCACGCGGAGGTCGCCGCCCTGTGCCTCGACGATGGCGCGAAAGCTCGCCCAGGCCGCGCCGCTCGCCAGCAGCGAGGCTGCGCGCTCCCGACCCGCGTCGAGCGTTTCGACGACTTGCCCGAGATAGAGCATCCAGCCGGCGAGCTCGAGCGACAGCGTGCGCAGGTCTTCGCTCAGCGGCGGCCGCTCGCCCCCGAGCAGCGCGCAGCACTCGGCCACCTCGACCCAGTTGCCTGCGAACGCGCCCAAGGGCTGACTCATGTCGGTCAGCAATGCCACAGTCCGGGTGCCGCAGCGTTCGCCGGTTTCCACCATGAGCTCAGCCAGGAAGCGGGCCTGCGCCGGGTCGCGAAGAAAGGCCCCAGAGCCGGTTTTTACGTCGAGCACGAGTGCGTCGAGGCCTGCCGCAAGCTTTTTGCTCATGATGGACGCGCAGATCAGGTATGGGCTTTCGACCGTAGCGGTGCGGTCGCGCAGCGCGTAGAAGGTGCGGTCCGCAGGCACCAGCGCCTCGGTCTGGCCCACCAGGCAAGCCCCGGTCTCGACCAAAACCGCTCGCATCTCCGCAAGCGAAAGCGCGGTGCGGAAGCCGGGAATCGCTTCCAGCTTGTCAAGCGTGCCGCCGGTGTGGCCGAGCGCTCGCCCGCTGATCATCGGGTCGAGCAGCCCGGCCGCTGTCGCGATCGGCGCAACGAGCAGCGAGGTTTTGTCGCCGACGCCGCCGGTCGAGTGCTTGTCGACCGTCCGTCTGCGCCCCGGCACACCGTCGCGTGCGTCGAAAGTCTCGCCCGAGCAGCGCATCGCTTCGGTAAGCGCGCTCAGCTCGGGCAACGTGAGGCCGCGTTGGTACACGGCCATGAGCCAGGCGGCCAGCTGCGCTTCCGGCACCGCGCCGGTCGCCGCTCCCGCTACCAGGAAGCCGATTTCATCGTCTGTAAGCGGTGCGCCGTCTCGCGTTTTGCGGATCAGGTCGACCGCGCGAAGTACAGCGTGCATCAGGGTACTTTCCTGAACTGAAACGAGTGCGGCAGCAGATCGCGAAAGGCGACTGCGCCCAGCGCCAGGCTGCTTTCCCCGGGGAAGACGACCAGCGCGTCGTCGGTGACAAATTCGCTCAGCACCTGCCGGCAGGCACCGCAGGGCGGGCTCGGTGCATGGTTGAGATTTGCCACGGCGACGGCTGCAATGCGAAAAGCGGCGCCGCCCTCGCTCACCGCGCGAAACACGGCATTGCGCTCGGCACAACTGGAAAGGCCGTAGGACGCGTTTTCCACATTGCAGCCGGTCACGATCGTCTCATCTTCAAGCAGCAGAGCCGCGCCCACGCGAAAGCCCGAGTAGGGCGCGTAGGCGCGGTGGGCGGCGGCCTGCGCCAGGCTGTATAACTCGGCAAGCTGGGGTGCGGCGGGCAGCATGGCGATCTTGAGGCTACTGCTCCCGGCAGGCGGCAGGCAAGCCAGCCCGATGATTGCCCCGTCACTTCGGGCTGTGCACTTTCAACGCTTGGCGGCGCATCTAAATGGCGTTGCGAGGAGCTTGTGTGATCGAAGTCGAGGAAAAAGCCGAGATCGCCGGGGAACCCGGCCGAGACCCTGAGCTCGACGCGGAAGCCGCGCTCGCGCTGTTCCACCCGGTGACAGCGGACTGGTTTCGCGCCGTGTTTGAGCGGCCGACCTCGCCGCAGCGGTTGGGCTGGCCGGCGATCGCGCGCGGGGAAAGCACGCTCATCCTGGCGCCGACAGGGACGGGCAAGACGCTCACCGCGTTTCTGTGGTGCCTGGACCGGATCATGCTGAGCGACCGGGCAGACACTGCTCTTGCGTCTTTGCCTGAGAAAGCGCCGGCGAAAACCCGCCGCAAAAAGCGTGAACCGGGCGGCTGCCGGGTTATTTACATCAGCCCGCTCAAGGCACTTGCGGTCGATGTGGAGCGTAACCTGCGCTCGCCGCTCGCGGGCATCGCAAATATGGCGCGACAGCGCGGCGTCGGCGTGCACCTTCCGGAGATTGCTGTGCGCACCGGCGATACGTCCCAGAAAGATCGCGCGCGCTTTCGGCGAGACCCGGGCGAGATCCTGATTACAACGCCCGAGTCGCTGTACCTGCTGCTGACTTCGGATTCCGCGGCCTCGCTCAAGACGGTCGAGACGGTCATCATCGACGAAATCCATGCGCTTGTGCCGACAAAGCGCGGCGCGCATATGGCTCTCTCGCTTGAGCGGCTGGAAGCGATTACGCGTGAGCACACCGGGCGGCCGCTGCAGCGCATCGGCTTGTCGGCGACGCAGCGGCCGCTTGAAGAGGTTGCACATTTCCTGGCCGGGGCGCTGCCGCGTGTTGAGGCTCCGACTGCTGCGCTGCCGCCGGCCGCAGCGGCGGAAGACCTGCGCGAGGAAAGCGAGCGCGAGTGGACGAGCGAGGCCGAGCCGGTAGCGGATAACCTGAAGCCATCTGTAACTGATGCGGTTGCGTTTTCAGATGCCGCGGCACGTTACCGGCCGGTCACGATTGTGAACGCCAGCGAACCGAAGCGGCTCCTGTTGAAAATTGAAGTGCCGGTTGAAGACATGGCCAAGCTCGGCGAGGTGCAGGAGCTGCCGAGCGGCGCGGCGTCGCAGGGGCCCAAGCGCACCTCTATCTGGAGCGCGATCCACCCGCGTTTGCTCGAGATTGTGCGCGAGCGCACCTCTACGCTGATCTTCGTAAACAGCCGCCGCATCGCGGAGCGGCTGGCCGGCGCGTTGAACGAGCTTGCAGAAGAGAATGTCGCGCGCGCGCACCACGGTTCGCTTGCGGCGCCGCAGCGGTCGGAGATTGAAGAGCTGCTGAAGGCGGGCAAGATCAAGGCGCTCGTTGCCACTTCGTCGCTCGAGCTCGGCATCGACATGGGCGCGGTCGACCTGGTCATTCAGATTGAAGCGCCGCCCTCGGTCGCCTCCGGCATGCAGCGGATCGGCCGCGCGGGCCACTCGGTAGGCGCAGCGAGCGAAGGCATTATTTTCCCGAAGTATCGGGCTGACCTGGTGGCGTGCGCGGCGGTGACGCGCGCGATGCACGAGGGGCTTGTGGAGTCGACGCGCTTTCTGCGCAACCCGCTGGACGTGCTGGCGCAGCAGATGGTGGCGATTGTGGCGCAGCCGCCGGTGCTGGCGCTGCGGGACGAAGATGCCAAGCGCACGAAGAAGCTGAAAGCGGAGTTTGATGAAGACCGCTCGCCGGGCCTTTCCGTGGAATCGCTGTATGCGATTGTGCGCGCGGCTGCTCCCTACGCCGAGCTCTCGCGCGGCGCGTTTGAGGGCGTGCTCGATCTGCTCGCCGGGCGCTACCCGTCGGACGAGTTTGCCGAGCTGCGCCCGAGGGTGACGTGGGATCGCGTGACCGGCATCGTGACACCGCGACAGGGCGCGAAAGGGTTGGCCATCCTGAACGGCGGCACGATTCCGGACCGCGGGCTGTACGGCGTCTTTCTATCGGGCTCTGAGAAAAAGCCGATTCGCGTCGGCGAGCTCGATGAGGAGATGGTATTTGAGTCGCGTTCGGGAGACACGTTCATCCTTGGTGCGAGCACGTGGCGCATCGACGAGATCACGCACGACAAAGTGTTGGTGTCGCCTGCGCCCGGCGAGCCGGGCAAGATGCCGTTCTGGCACGGCGACAATGCGGGACGGCCGCTTGAGTTCGGCCGGCGCATCGGTGTGATGACGCGCGAGCTGCGCGCGCTGCCGCACAACGTAGCGCTTACCCGGCTGGTGCGCGAGCACGATCTGGAAACAAAGGCCGCGGAAAATCTGCTGCGCTTTTTGGCCGACCAGGAAATTGCAACCAGCGTGGTTCCGGATGACCGCACCATTGTGATTGAACGCGTACGCGACGAGCTGGGCGACTGGCGCGTGTGCGTGCTGACGCCTTTCGGCTCGCGCGTACACGCGCCGTGGGCGATGGCGGTGACGGGACGCATCCGCGCGAGCGGCGGCCCGGATGTCGAGGCCATGTGGGCCGATGACGGTTTCGTTTTACGGTTTCCGGAAGCAGATACCGCGCCCGACGCAGACATGTTGCTGCTTGACGCAGAGGAGGCGACCGGGCACGTGCTGCGGCAGCTGGGCGCGACCGCGTTGTTCGCAGCGAAGTTTCGCGAGAGCGCCGCGCGGGCGCTGCTGCTGCCGCGCAAGCGTGCTACCGGCCGCGCGCCGCTGTGGCAGCAGCGCAAGCGCGCCTACGACCTGCTCGCGGTGGCGTCGCGCTATGCCTCGTTCCCGATGCTGCTGGAGGCCTACCGCGAGTGCATGCGCGATGTATTTGACATGCCGGCGTTTCTTGAAACGCTGCGCGCAGTCGAGAAGCGGCAGATCCGCGTGCACGTCGCCGACACGCGCACGCCTTCCCCGTTCGCCTCGTCGCTGCTGTTCTCCTACGTTGCCAATTACATCTATGACGGCGATGCGCCGCTGGCCGAGCGTCGCGCGCAGGCGCTGTCCATCGACCAGGAGCAGCTGCGCGAGTTGATGGGCGACGCCGACCTACGCGAGCTGCTTGACCCGGAAGCGATTGCCGAGGTGGAAGAGCAGCTGCAGTCGCTCGGCGAGATTAGCCAGGCACGATCGATGGACGCGATGCACGACATGCTGCTGCGGCTTGGCGATCTGTCGCGTGCGGAGCTGCGCCGCCGCACTGTTTCGGACGAGGTGTTTGCACAGCTGGACCGCTTGAGGCGCGCGCGGCGCGTGCTTGAAGTGAAGATTGCCGGCGAGAAGCGCTTGATCGCGGTAGAGGATGCGGCGCGCTACCGCGATGCGCTTGGCGTACCGCTGCCGCCGGGGCTTCCGACGGCGATGCTCACCACCGTTGCAACGCCGGCGCTTGAGCTGCTGCGCCGCTTCGCGCGCACCCACGGGCCGTTTACGCTTGCAGAGGCGCAGGCGCGCTTCGGGCTCGACGCGCAGATCACGGAAGCCGCGCTGCGGCAGCTGCTGCTCGACGGGCGCGTGGTCGAGGGCGGCTTCCGGCCGGGCGGTGTGCATCGCGAGTGGTGCGACGCCGAGGTGCTGCGGCTGATCCGGAGAAAGTCACTGGCACGGTTACGGAAGGAAGTGGAACCGGTCGAGCAGCAGATGCTGGCGCGGCTCGGTACGCACTGGCAGGGCGTCTTGCAAAAGCGGCGGGGGCTTGATGCGCTGCTCGACACCATCGAGCAGCTGCAGGGCGCGCCGCTGGTCGCTTCGCTCATTGAAAGCTCGATTCTGCCGTCGCGCGTGGTGCGCTACACGCCGGGCGACCTGGACACATTGATTGCTGCCGGCGAAGTGACCTGGTGCGGGCTCGACGCGCTCGGCGAGCATGATGGACGCATCGCGCTGTACCTAGCGGACATGCTGCCGACGCTGCGCGGTGCCCGCACAGCCGATGCCGAGCCGGTCTCCGAGCGGGAGCAGCAGCTGGTGGCGCAGCTTGCCCGCGGGGGCGCGATGTTTTTCGCGCAGCTGCATGACGCGGTTGGCGGCGGCTACCCCGGCGAAACGCTGGACGCGCTGTGGTCGCTGGTGTGGCGCGGCATCGTCACCAACGACACGTTTCACGCGCTGCGCGCTTACGCGCAGAAACAGAGCGCGACCGCGCGCAACCCCAAGCGGACCCACAATGCGCCGAGCAACTTCCGCTCGCGCCGCACCACGCCGCCGACCGCGCAGGGCCGCTGGACGCTGCTGCCCTCGGGCGACGCTGTGGCGAGCCAAACGGAGTGGAGCCACGCCATTACGCAACAGCTGCTGAACCGATACGGCGTGTTGACGCGCGAGTCGGTCGGCAGCGAAAACATCCTGGGAGGCTTCAGCGCGGTGTATGACGTGCTCAAAGCGATGGAAGAAAGCGGCAAGATTCGCCGCGGGTACTTCGTCGCCGGCCTGGGCGCGACACAGTTTGCGCTGCCGGCAGCCGTGGATCTGCTGCGCTCCCTGCGGGCGGGCGCGCAAGGCGACGAGGCCGAGATGGTGATGCTTGCGGCGACCGACCCGGCAAACCCCTATGGCTCCGTGCTGCGCTGGCCGGCCGTGGAAGAGGGTGAAGGGCAGGACGCGAGCGCGTCGCGCACGCTGACGCGCAGTGTGGGTGCGAGCATCGTGTTGCGCAACGGCGAGCTTGTCGCCTATCTGCGGCGTGGCAATCCGCACGTGCAGTTTTTTCTGCCCGCGGACGAGCCGGAACGCTCGCGCGCCGCGCGCGACCTGGCTGCGTTTCTCGCGGCTGCGACGCA
>CAXTMW010000040.1:4940-10135 GCA_964245455.1 uncultured Acidobacteriaceae bacterium | reverse complement strand
GACGCAGGAAGAGATGCGTGCAAGCGCGGCGCTCGGCAGGGAAGCGCAGCAGCGCGGCGGCCTGCTGCTGGCAACCATCAACGGCGAGCCGACCCACCTGCACTGGACTGCGCGCATCCTGCAGGACGCAGGCTTTCAGGCTGCGCCGATGGGCTTTAACGTGCGCCGCGTGCTGACGCCGGTCGGCGCGCGGCCGGCAGGGGTGCAGTAGCTTATGCCTGAGGGAGACACGATCTTTCGTTCGGCTCGCGCACTCAGCCGCGCCATCGCGGGCAAGCCGGTTACAGAATTTGAAACAGCGCTGGCGACACTTGCGAGCGTCAACGACAACACCCCGGTCGCGGGGCGCACGGTCGACAAGGTTGAGGCCATTGGCAAGTGGCTGCTGGTGCATTTTTCGAGCGACCTGATCCTGGTCACGCACATGCTGATGAGCGGCTCTTGGCATATCTACCGGGTCGGAGAAAGATGGCGCCAGCCACGCCGCGCCATGCGCTGCGTTATCCGCACGCACGACTTTGAAGCTGTCGCGTTCAATGTGCCAGTAGCGAAGTTTTTCACGGAGCGCACCCTCGCGCGCGACAGCATGATTCCCAAGCTGGGCCCTGACCTGCTGCGCGCCGACTACGATGAGCTGGAAGTACGAGCGCGGGTACTTGCGAGACCCGACGAAGAGATTGCGAGCGTGCTGCTGAACCAGCGCGTGCTCGCGGGCCTGGGCAATGTGTACAAGGTCGAGGTGTGTTTCCTGTGCGGCGTGCACCCATTCCGCAAGGTGGCTTCGCTCACGCCGGCCGAGCTGGACTGCCTGCTGTTTCAATCGCGCAAGCTGATTAAAGAGAATGTGCAGGAGGAGTCTTCGGTGGAGGGCAAAATCCTGAGGTATAGGGGGGCACGCCGCACCACCGGTTCAAGCGACGCAGGCTCGCGGTTGTGGGTGTATGGTCGCCAGGGGCAGCCCTGCCGACGCTGCGGCGAGATGGTGCTGATGCGCAAACAGGGCCCGGACGCGCGCTCGACGTACTGGTGCCCGCAGTGCCAGCCCGGCGATGCAGCGGTGCAGGGTTGGGCGATGCGCGGCAAGGGCCGCAAGCGCACCGGCTGCTGAGGCGCCTGCCACAGACCCGGCGATTTGCTACTGCGGCTGCTGCGAATCCTGCTTTGTTTTATGCCCAAACAGCTTGCCGAAGAAGCCCGGCTTTTTCTCCTCAGCAGGCTGCTGCTGCCGCGGTTCAGGCGCTTCAAGCGGCGCGCTGGCTCCCGGCGTGGTTAGTTGCTGCTGTGCCGGTGTCTGTGCCTGCGGCGTCTGCACCCCCGGGGCGGGCTGCTGCTGTTGCGGGCTTGCTGGATCATGGCCGATGCCGAAGATCTTCTGGAACAGGTTGCGCTGATCGTTCGTCGGCGCATCGCAGGTGTTCAGCGGCTGCGTGCCGTCCAGAAAGGCGGCCGTGTAGTCGTCAGGGCAGCTCTCGTCCGCGAGCAGGTTTGTGGTTTTATCGAGCCGCGCAAGCGTCACGCCGGCAGGCACGGCAAACTCGTGCGCATCGCTGTACTGCGGCAGCGCCACGGCGCGCTTCATAAACTCGCCCCAGATCGGCCCCGCTGCCTCCGCTCCCTGCGTCTTGATGTCGGAATAGTCATCGTTGCCGACCCACACGATGCAGATCAGATTGCTGGTGAATCCGGCAAACCAGGCGTCGCGCGAGGTTCCCGTTTTGCCCGCCGCAGGCGCGTTAAAGCCCATCTGGCGCGTGACAAAACCGGTGCCCGAGTTGAGCACCGCCTCCATCATGTTGGTCGTCAGGTACGCGACTCTCGGGTCGAGCACCGGGTGTGTTTGCGCGGAAAAGTCCTGCACCGGGTCGCCGGTCGAGGTGCGGATGGAGGCAAGCATCCAGGGCTTGATCGCATTGCCGTTGTTCGCAAACACGGTGTAGGCCCCGGCCATATCGAGCGGCGTTGCGTCGTACGCGCCAAGCGCCACTGCGGGCGTGGCGCGCGCGCTCGCGATGCCGGCATCCCGCGCCAGTGCCGCGACATTGCCGAAGCCGACCATTTGCGCAAGCGCGATGGTTGCGTTGTTCATCGACTTTTTGAGCGCGTACTCAGCGGTCACTTCTTCGGAGTACTCGCCCTTGAAGTTGCGCGGTGTGTAACTCTGCCCGTTGCCGAACTCAAAGGTCTGCTGGTCGTTCGGCAGCAGCATCGCCGGGGTAAACACGCCGGCCACTCCATTCACGTCGTTGAGCTGCGTACCGGCAAGTGAGGAGTTGAACGCCGACGCATACACAAACGGCTTGAAAATAGAGCCGGTGGGCCGGTGCGCGACCGCGTGGTTGAGCTGCGACTGCCCATAGTTCCGTCCGCCCACCAGCGCCAGGATCTGCCCGGTGTGCGGGTCGAGCGCGATGAGCGCGACCTGCGGATACACAACCGGCTCGCCGGCGTTTTCGGCTTTTGCGTGGCGGCGATCCACCAGCGCGTCCACGCGCTTCATGCCGTCTTCCACCGCGGCGCTTGCGGCCTGCTGCAGCTGCGGGTCGAGCGAGGTGTAGATGCGCAGGCCCTCCTGGTTCCAGTTGCTGTCGCCGAGCCTGGAGGCAATCTGGTCGCGCACCAGGTCGACGAAGTACGGTGCCTGGTCCTGCTGGACGCTTTGCGTTGCGAGCCGCAGCGGCGAGGCTTTGGCTTCCTCGGCCTGCTCCTTGCTGATGGCGCCGGTCTCGACCATCTGATCGAGCACCAGGTTGCGCCGTTCGACCGCATGCGCGGGGTGCCGCAGCGGGTTCAGGCGGCTTGGGCTTTGGATCATCCCGGCGAGCAGCGCGCACTCTGGCAGGTTGAGCTTCGACACGTCCTTGCCGAAATACACCTCGGCGGCCTCGCCGAAGCCGTTGATCGCGAAGGAGCCGGCCTGCCCCAGGGGAATCTGGTTGGCGTAGAGCTCAAAGATCTGCTGCTTGTTGAAGCGATGCTCTAAGTGCCAGGTGATCATGATCTCGAGCAGTTTGCGCTTGAAGTGCTTGGCCGGTGTTAGAAAAAAGCCGCGCGCCAGCTGCATGGTCAGCGTGGATCCGCCCTCGCCAAGCCGGCGGCGCAGCAGGTCATTGCGCAGCGCGCCCAGGATGCGGACGTAGTCGACGCCGCCGTGCGAGAAAAAGTGGCGGTCCTCAATCGAGGTAACGGCAGGGACGAGGTACGGCGGCAGCTCGCCGTAGGTGATGAGGTGGCGCTTGGTGCGGCTCGCGTCAGACAGCCCGGTGATGAGCAAGGGCTCGAGCGCGTAGCTCGCCAGCTGCGCGCCGCTGCCGGAGGTAATTTGCTGCACCTTGCCGGCGTCGAAGGTGATGGTAGCGGGCTCGGGCGCGTGGAAGCTCTGCGGTCCCGGGCGCACGGTTATGCTGCCTTCATTGGCGGCAAACGTGCCGAGCGGGGAGCGACTGCCGGAGGTGTCGTCGCTGTAGCCGGCCGCCTTGAGCTGCGCTGCGACCGTACCCGCAGACAGGCGGTGCCCTGTGCGTACCTGCCGGGGGGCGGCAAAGATTTGCGCCGTGTTCGTGAAGAGAGGCTTTTCGAGCCGCTGATCGACGATCAACCCGTAGCGGTGATAGTAAAAGCTGAAGATGGCTAACCCGACGACGCCGACCAGCAGCAGGGCCGCAGCCGAAGCGAGCAGCACCCGCCGCAGCACAGAGTGCCGCGTACCGGGAACGGCGCGTGGAACAGAGATTCGAATCGCCAAGCAGCCAACCGCCTTTGTTGCACCGCACAGCCCGGAAAAGCCTGGAACAGCTGTTGGACGCGCGGAGCGGGCCGGGGAGAACCGGCCCGCTCCCAATCTATCGCGTTGCGAGCCGAGCGGCGAGCGCGGCTGGGAGCATGCTGACCTGGAAGTCCTCGGTCGTGCCCGAGATTCGGTCAACGAGCTCGACCAGGCCTTCAGCGACTTTCTTACCCACGTTGATGCGGAACGGGATGCCGACCAGGTCGGCGTCTTTGAATTTGACGCCCGCGCGCTCGTCGCGGTCGTCGAGCAGCACGTCCACGCCGGCCTCGTCCAGCGCCCGCGCGAGGCGCTCTCCGGTTGCCAGCAGCTCGGCATCCCGAACGTTGGTGATGGTGACGACGGCCTGGAACGGCGCGATAGACGCGGGCAGCGCGAAGCCGTTCGCGCTCTCCGCACGAGCCGCGGCCTGCTCAATGGCTGCCGTAAGAATGCGCTCAAGCCCGATGCCGTAAGAACCCATGATCGGGGTGACCTCCCGGCCGTTCGCGTCCAGCACACGTGCGCCAAGCGCTTCGGTGTAGCGGTAGCCGAGCTTGAAGATGTGGCCGATCTCGACCGCCTTGCCGATGCGCAGCGGGGCGCGGGTTCCGTCGGGCGCGTCCGGGGCGTCTTCGCCTTCGACCGCGTTGCGAATGTCGGCGAGCGCGGTCCAGGTGAAGTCGCGGCCGGGGGTCACGTTGCGGTAATGGTAGTTAAGTTGGTTGGCACCGCAGACCAGGTTTTGGCGGCCCTCAAGCGCCTGGTCCACGATCACCGTGAGCGCGCCGTCGTCTCTCTTTTTTGAAGGCGTGAGGCCGATCGGGCCGAGATAGCCGGCCGGACCGTTAAGCCAGTGTGCGAGCTCGTCGCCGTTCATGGTCCGCAGCTCTGCGCCGCCCACTTCGCCGAGCAGCTTGGTTTCATTCACAAAGTGGTCGCCGCGCAGAAAGGCCGCAAGCGGCTTCCAGGTGCTTTTTCCTTGCGCGTCACGGACGTCCGCCATGTAGGCGACGCACTTGATGTCCTGCGCGGGGAGAATGCCGAAGAACGCGGCAACGTCGGCAATCGCCGCCTTGCCGGGCGTGTGCACCAGCTCCGGCAGGCCGTCGCTGGTGGGTGCCAGGTCTTCAATCGGCGCAAGCCGCGAGGTCGCCTTCTCCAAATTCGCCGCATAGCCGGTAATGTCTGAGCTCGCGATCAGATCTTCGCCGGCGTCGGTGTAGACCATGAACTCCTGCGACTGCGAGCCGCCCATCGCGCCGGAGTCTGCCTCGACCGCGACAAACTCAAACCCGCAGCGAAAAAAAATCCGTCGGTAGGCCGCGTCATGCAGGTCGTACGAGTGGTCCAGTCCGGCGGCGTCGATGTCGAATGAGTAGGAATCTTTCATCAGGAACTGCCGCACCCGCAGCAGCCCCGACTTCGGCCG
>CAXTMW010000040.1:1297-4930 GCA_964245455.1 uncultured Acidobacteriaceae bacterium | reverse complement strand
TCGTCGCGAAACTTGGTCTGGATCTGGTACCAGATCTGCGGCAGCTGCTTATAGGAGCGCAGCTCCTTGCGCGCGATGTCGGTCATGATCTCTTCGTGCGTCATGCCCAGGCACAGGTCTGCCCCTTTTCGATCCTGGAGCCGAAACATATTCTCGCCCATCGTCGTCCAGCGGCCGCTTTGCTGCCACAGGTCGGCAGGCAGCAGGGCGGGCAGCAGAAACTCCTGGCCGATCCGGTCCATCTCCTCGCGCACAATCGCAGTAATCTTGTTGAGCGAGCGCTGGCCTAGAAACAGAAACGAGTAAATGCCCGCGCCCAACTGGCGCACGTAGCCCGCGCGCAGCAGGAACTTGTGGCTGGCCACCTCGGCGTCTGAGGGCGCTTCGCGCAGGGTGGGGATGAAGAGTTTGGACCAGCGATGCATGGTTGGATCGGGCCTTTCGGGATGCGGAGAGGGAACACCTTCACTGTAACCGGCGTACCGGCCATAGGAAAGAAAGCGAACCGAGGATGAAACCCAGAAACATGCACTGGAGCCGTAAAGCAAGCGCAAAGCCGCTGTCATGGAGGACGAACGCGGCGTAGCTGTTCGCGGCTACGTCGAGCAGCATGATGCTTAGTGCAGCAATGAGGCCTGCCTGACGGCGTTTCAACAGGAGCAGAATAATCGCCGGGTCAAGAAGGATCAGGGCTGTCCAGAAGATACCGATGAGCCCCGGGCCATGATAATAAAAGAGCGGCCAACCCCCGTGCATGACATCCAGGATGTGCGCGATAGCTCCTTGCGCAAAGCACACGCAGTAAACTGCGACGGCGGCCTTGTTCTTCAACATGCGCGGCACATCTCCGGCTACCAGACCCTTCGCACGCCGAAGGCATCGAGCGCGGTATCGTTACTGAGCAGGGTCAGGTTTTCGAGCAGTGCCTGCGCAGCGAGGATGCGGTCGAAAGGATCTTTGTGAGATCCCCTAAGCTGCCCTGCAAAAATGGAATGCCGCACGGTGATGTCGAGCAGGGTAATGCCGTCATCCGCCATGCGCGTTTCAAACTGTTCCAGGAGGATCTCCACACCGGGAAGCTTTCCCAAGCGGTTCTTCGTGGCGATCTCCCAGCCCGATGCGGCAGAAACGCACGCGGAGCCCGGCGTCGCCTGAAGCAAGGAAAGTACTTTGCCAGGCAGCCGTCGATCCTCCATTGCTACCCACAGCAACGTGTGCGTATCGAGCAGATACCTCAATCACCTTCCCCGTTCCAGAGGCGGAGCTCGTCTTCCGGAAGCGGCTCGAAGAACTCCGGGCCGAGTGGGATTGGAAGGATGTCCTTGGCAAAGCCAAAGCGCGGCAGCTTTGGCTGTTCCACCCGGGAGATTTTTGCGACCCGCTTTTTCGCGCGACCGGAGGTGATGATGACCTCTTCTCCGTTCGCGACCGCCGCAAGGATCTTGGAAAAATGCGTTTTCGCCTGGTGCACCGAATACTCCATAAGCCACCCTCTTGATAAGGACTAAGTTAGTCCAGCAAAAGCAAGAACACAAGCGCTACACCAACCCCAGCCCCCACAGCGCGTGCAGGTGCAGCACCCCTTCCACCGCCTTGCCGTCCCCGGTCACGACGAGCGAGGTGATGCGGTGCCCCTCCATAAGTGCGAGCGCACTCGCCGCGAGCTCGTTCGGCGCGATGGTCCAGGGTTCGCGGTGCATCGCGTCGGCCGCGGTCATGGCGAGCGCGCCTTCGCCGTGGGCGACCAGCAAACGCCGCAGATCGCCGTCGCTGACCACCCCCGCCAGTGCGCCTGCGTCGTCCAGCACTGCGGTCATGCCCAGGCTTTTCCGGGTCATTTCGTCCATCACGACGCTCATCGACGTGTGAACGTACACGCGCGGAATCCGGTCACCCGAGTGCATCAGCTCGCGCACTGGGGCCAGCTGACGCCCGAGCCGGCCGCCCGGGTGCAGGCGCGCGAAATCTTCAGCCTGGAAGCCCTTGCGCTCGGCGAGCGCGAGCGCGAGCGCGTCGCCGAGCGCCAGCATGGTGGTCGTTGAGGCCGTAGGCGCCAGGCCCAGGCCGCAGGCCGGGCTTGCCGGCGAAAGCCCGAGCGACGGCCGGGGCACCGAGCAGTCGAGCGCGACGTCGCTGGCACGGGCGAGTGTCGAATGGAGGTCGCAGCAAAAGGTCACAAGGGCATCGCCGACGCGCTTGATGGTCGCGAGCAGCCGCAGCAGCTCTTCGGTTTCGCCGCTGGCTGAAAGCGCGACGACCACATCGCCCGGCGCAAGCATGCCGATATCGCCGTGTACCGCCTCGGCCGGGTGCATAAACAGCGCGGGGCTGCCGGTGGAGGACAGCGTGGCCGCGATTTTCTGGGCGATGATGCCGCTTTTGCCCATGCCCGTGACCACGACGCGCCCCCGCGCGTGTCCACAGCCGACCAGCAGCGCAACCGCTCGCTCAAACGGCTCGGCCATCGGCCCTTCGAGCCGGTCGGCAAGCGCAGACAGCGCGGCGGCTTCGGTACGGACCAGTTCAGACGGCGTGGTGGCACTCATGCTGTTCCCCATCAAAGCACCCGGTGCGGGCCGCCGCAAGTTCTAGAATGAAAGGGTCCGCTCGCTGTTTCGCCGTTTGTTAAGTCGTCATCGTTAAAAGGAGCAGCTTTGATCCGCAGAACCCTGGTGATCCTTGTCATTCTCGTCGCATTCGGCCTGATCATTTGGTCAGGCGTTCGCAATTACCATGTGCGGCAGATGAAGCGCGTCGCAGCTATGACGCCTCCCGGCCAGCAGCTGGTGCTGGCGCCCGATGGAGCGGCAACGCCGTCGGAGGAAGGAAGCGGCGCGCTGCCGGGCGAGAGTGCCAAGGAGCCGCCGAGCCCGCTGCTGGGCAAAGCCGCACCACCGTTTGTGCTGACCGATACTGCGGGCAAGCAGGTATCGCTCGCCGGCTACCGAGGGCGGCCGGTGCTGATCAACTTTTGGGCGACCTGGTGCGGACCCTGCAAGTACGAGATCCCCTGGCTAACTGCGCTTAAAACCAAGTACGCCGGGCAGGGTTTTGAGATTCTCGGCGTATCGTCCGACCAACTCGACGCAAGCGAGAAGAGCAGGGCTGCGGAGCAGAAGGCGGCCGTAATGCAGGCCGCCGGCAAGCTTCACGTGAACTACCCGGTGCTGCTCGGCGGCGACACCATCTCGCAGCAGTACGGCGGCGTTGACCTGTTGCCGCAGTCGTTTTACGTCGACCGCACGGGTAAGATTGTGGCCGTTATCACGGGCGCAGGCTCGAAAAATGAAGCCGAAGCCGATATCCGGAAGGCGATCGGCAGTGGCGCATAAGCGCATGGTTCTGTTCTGCATCCTGCTGCCCGCGCTGGCTCTCCATGCGCGGCAGTTCTCTTCTCAGTCGCATTCCGAGCCGTTCGGCAACGTTGAGTTTGTGCAGTTTGAGCCGCCGGGGCAGGTGCAGCTCGTCGCGGGTAAGCCGAAGCAGCTTGAGCTGCGTTTTCGCATCCGCGAGGGGCTCCATATCAACTCGCACAAGCCGCTCGATAAAAGCTTTATTCGCACAGAGCTGGCGGTGGCCGAGCCGCCCGGCGTGGACGTGCAGGCTGTGAACTTTCCTGAAGGAACCGAGTAC
>CAXTMW010000040.1:0-1287 GCA_964245455.1 uncultured Acidobacteriaceae bacterium | reverse complement strand
GGCAGTGCGCTAGCCCGCAGCCTGCCCGACTGTCGGAATCGGGATTGCCGGTGCGGCGATCAACCGCTCCACTGTGCGCTCGCGGCCGAGCGCGGCCATGACGGCGAACAAGCTGGGCGCGACGCCCTGACCGGTAAGCGCCACGCGCGCTCCGTTAATCAGCACGCCTGCCTTGACACCCCGCTCGTCGGCGAACGCGCGCAGCGTTGCTTCCGTTGAGGCTTCGGTAAACTCCGGGTCGCTGTTCAAATGGCTGCCAAGGTCGGCCAACAGCGTGCCGGTCGCCGGATTTGCGAGGAACTTGCCGACGGCCGCCGGATCGAACTCGAAGCGGTCGGAAAAATAGGCGCGGAACGAGCCTGCGAAGTCCTTCAGCGAGCGCGCCCGGGTTTGCAGCAGTGCAATGGTGGCGAGCAGCTCGTCGCGCGAGCGCTCAACAAGAAGCCCGGCGCCCGCCCACTCCTGCTCAATGAGCGGCAGCAGCTCGGCGGGCGAGAAGGCGCGGATGTACTCGGTGTTGAACCAGGCGAGCTTGTCGTTGTCGAAGACCGAATTCGACTTGGTGATGCCGTCAAGCGTGAATAGCCGCATCAACTCGTCGGAGGGGAAGAGCTCGCGTGACTTACCATCTGGGCTAGTCCCGGCCGCGCCGGGCGTCCAGCCCAGCAGAGCCAGGAAGTTGCGAAACGCTTCCGGCACGATCCCGAGTTCTTTGTAAGACATCACGCTGGTAGCGCCGTGCCGTTTCGAAAGCCGCGTTTTGTCAGGCCCGAGAATGAGCGGCACATGCGCAAACACCGGCAGCGCCGCGCCCAGCGCCCGGTACTGCAGCACCTGCTTGGGTGTGTTGGAAAGATGATCGGCTCCGCGAATGATGTGCGACAAGCGCATGTCGATGTCGTCCGTGACCACGCTGAGATGGTAGGTCGGGATGCCGTCCGAGCGTAGCAGCACGAAATCCTCAAGCTCGCTATGTGCAAACGACACAGTGCCAAATACGGCGTCCTCAAAGCTGGTTGCGCCGCCCTCCGGCACGGCAAAGCGAACCGCCGCGGGCTCGCCCGCAGCCACGCGCGCCCGCGCGGCAGCGGGGTCGAGCGAGCGGTCGCGGCGGTCGTACATCGGTGGCCGGCCGGCGGCGGTCGCCTGCGCGCGCCGTGCTTCCAGTTCTTCTTTTGTATCGAATGCGTAGTAAGCGTGCCCGCTTGCGAGCAGTTTCTCGGCAGTCGCGTGATAGAGCGGCAGCCGCTCCGACTGGTAAAACGGCCCCTCGTCCCAGTCCATGCC
>CAXTMW010000039.1:15272-22670 GCA_964245455.1 uncultured Acidobacteriaceae bacterium | reverse complement strand
ACACCTTCGTGATCGCCGCCGTCAACGTCGTCTTGCCGTGGTCAATGTGCCCAATCGTTCCCACATTCACGTGCGGCTTGCTCCGGTCAAACTTTTCCTTGCCCATATGGCTTTACTCCCTTGTATCCGCGGCAACGAGCCGCTCGCTCTCTGTTAATCCTTCCAGAAGCCGATCGAGTTCCTCGTACTGCTCTTGAAAAGTGTCACGAAAGTCCCGGAAATGCTGCTCCGACTCCCAGCAGTCCACAGTGTAAAAGCTGTGTCCATGGCTTAGGCTGCGGGCCAGATCTGTTCCCACATACCCCGGAGCCCGCCGAAACAGCTGGACCCAGTCTCCTTGCGCGCCATAAGCGTTTTCAAACTCCGGCTCGGCATCGGCACGGACCTGGAACGACCAGACAATTGTGTACATGGGTGCCCTAGTAATACGCGTACACCTTCAAATACTTCACCCGGAGCTCGGGCGCGACCTGCTCCACCAGGCTCAGGTACTGCTCGCGAACATGCCCTCGGTCTGAGTCGCCAAGCCGAGCGTAGGCGCTCGACGCGCCGGTTCCCAGCAGCCCGCTAGCCAGGATCGCCTCAAACTGCCGCGCGCGCAGCTTCGCCCGGGTCAGCCGCCGCAGAAACTCGGCAATCTGCCCAGGGGCAAAGGTCTGCTCCAGCGACGCAAATACGGTGTGAAAGGTCGACTCGTCCTGGATGGGAAGAACTGCCTGCTCAAACATGGCCCTGCGTCACTCCGCACTCACGAAATCTTGGTTTTTGGAGCGGGAGACGGGAATCGGACCCGCGACCAACAGCTTGGAAGGCTGTGACTCTACCACTGAGTTACTCCCGCTTCTCGGCGGCTTTCTGAGCCGCTTCCCTGCCTGCCTATCTGAACTCTGGAGCTGATGATCGGGATTGAACCGACGACCTCTCCCTTACCAAGGGAGTGCTCTACCGACTGAGCTACATCAGCCCTTCTCGCGCGGCGCAACCGCCTGCCACACGCTTACTCCGCTCGCCGCCGAGCCAGTGCGATCCGGAGCGCAAAGCCGGTCAGAATCACCAACACCCCATACCGCATCTTGCCCGCATCCATGGTAGCCCACGCGAGCCCTCCTGTGGCGGCAAGAATCACAAGAGCCACCACCATCCGTCGCGCGCCTTCGAGCCGCATGGAGCTTCCGGTTGCTGCAAACTATGGTGCACAGGGGAGGATTTGAACCTCCGTAGCTCCTAGGAGCGGCAGATTTACAGTCTGCTGCCATTAACCACTCGGCCACCTGTGCCCTGATGCGGTTTCCCGCACGTTACGGAGACCAGCGGGCAGCCCTCACCCACTTCCCCATCTTTCAAACCTGCTGTGTTCGCTTGAGTGTGGAGCTGGCGAAGGGACTTGAACCCCCGACCGTCTGATTACAAATCAGATGCTCTACCAACTGAGCTACGCCAGCCTACCCGGGCGCAGCTTCTCGCACTGAGCAGCACCGTGTACGAACTCTGAGGCTAGCACAGAGGCAGCGGAGCGGCAAAACCGCCACAAGGTTGGGGCGCTTCTAGGATGATTCTGCCTCCCCCACCGCCGAAGCAGCCTCCAGCCACGCGTCCAAGCCGAACTCGAAGCCCTGCGCGGGCTTTTGCTCCCCGAAGGCCTCCGCTGCCTCTAGCCCCACCATGCCATGGAGAAACGCCCACAGCGCCACCGACGCCACCCCGGCACGCGCCGGGCTCGCCAGGCGCGCCACCTGCCCGCTCACAAAGCTCCAAAGCGCCCCACCCGCCTCAACCGCTTCGGTGCTTTCCTTGTGCGGCAGCATCATGGCCTCATACAGAAAGCGGTGCTCCCGCGCGAACTGTACATAGCTGCATGCCATGCTCCGCACCGCTTCCACCGGAGACTTCCCCTCAGCCGCGCGAAGGAGGCTGCCGTGGAGCCTCCGCGTGCTTTCCGCGGACATGGCACCTTCTAGCGCGGCTCGATCCACAAAGTAGCGGTACAGCGCATTCGGGGCAAGCCCGAGCGAGCCGGCAAGGCCTCGGATCGTAACAGCGCGCATCCCTTCGCACGCCAGCTGCTCCATGGCTGCTGAAAGAATGCGCGTTCGATCCGTCTTTGCAGGATACGGCATACATGAACACTGTACATCTTGACGGTCTTCTTTATATAGGTGTACGCTGTCCATATTGAAGGTGTGCTACGTACATCTTCTGCGGAGGAGATCATCATGGCTACACAAGCAAGCGCTGTCGTTACAGGAACTTCCACAGGCATCGGCTGGGCGACCGCCAAGGTGCTTCTCGACCGCGGTTGGCGGGTCTTTGGCAGCGTCCGCAAACAGGCCGATGCCGACCGGCTCCAGGCTGAGTTCGGCAGCCGATTTACCCCACTGGTCCTGGACCTGACGGATCAACCCGCGGTCGAGCGGGCGGCGACCTTTGTCGGCGAGCAGCTCGGGTCCGGGACTCTCACGGGCCTGGTCAACAACGCGGGTGTTGTGGTCTTTGGACCTCTGTTGCACCTCTCCCTGGAGAAGTTCCGGTACCAGCTTGAAGTCAACCTGGTGGCTGCTCTTTCTGTGACCCAGGCGTTTGCCCCGCTGCTCGGTGCGGGCGCAGGACGGCAGGGCCGCCCCGGCCGCATTGTGAACATCAGCTCGGTTGCCGGCCGGATGGCCTTCCCGTTCCTGGGCCCATACGCCGCCTCCAAGCACGGCCTGGAAGGCATGTCGGAGTCCCTGCGGCGTGAACTGATGCTCTACGGCATCGACGTGATCGTGGTCGCTCCCGGTGCAGTCGTCACGCCTATCTGGGACAAAGGCGACGCCGAGGAGATGAACAATATCCGGCGCACGCCCTATGGGCCGGCCTTCGATCGCTTTCTGCCCTACCTCACAGAGGAAGGGAAAAAAGGGCTCCCAGCGGCCGAGATCGGGCGCTTGATCTCCTTCGTGTTGACAACCCGGCGGCCAAAGGTTCGCTATGCCGTTGTACCGCAGCGCTTCAAGAATTGGACATTGCCCAACCTGCTGCCTCGGAGACTGCTCGACCGGATGGTCGGCAAACAGCTGGGTTTCAGCGCGCGCGCCTGATCGTCTGCCGACGCAGCAGCGGTCGTGCTGACAATCCCGCGCGCGGCTGCTCTCCTTACGCGTCTGCGTGATACGTTGGCTTCCGGGGAGCGCGCGCTTGGCCGACACACAATCCGACCCACTCGAGTACCGCGGCCACATCCTCCCGCTCGACGGCATGCGCGGTGCCGGCATGCTCTTCGTCCTGCTCTTCCACGCCTTTTACGACGCGAACTACCCGGCCGCGCCCGGCTCCTTTCCGGCGTTTTTCCTGCGCTTTACCTCGCTCGGCGCCGCCGGCATGACCATGTTCTTCTCCCTATCGGGCTTTCTCATCACCGGCATCCTGCTCGACTCGGTCGAAAAGCCGCACTACTGGAAGAACTTCTACATCCGCCGAGCGCTGCGCATCCTGCCCGCCTACCTGCTCATGCTTGCCATTCTGCGCGCGGGCCATTTCGTCTCCTGGCGCTTCGTGCTCGCCTGCCTGCTCTACATCGGCAACATGGCGCGGCTGGTCGGCGCGCACTCGCAGGAGTACGGCGTCATGTGGACCCTCGCCGTCGAAGAGCAGTTCTACATTCTCTGGCCTTTTGTGATCTGGTATGCAGTCCGCCGCGGCCATCGCCGCGCGCTGCTTTGGCTCACCATCGCCGGCGTCGCACTCACGCCCTTCTTCCGCCTCGCGCTGTCCGCGGTCGGCATCGAAACCTTTCTCAACACGCCGTCCAACGTCGACTGCATCGTTTCCGGCGCGCTGCTCGCCATCCTGCTGCGCAACGGCGCCATCCACCGCGGCAACGTCCAGCGCATCTCGCGCCGGCTCGCGCTCTTCAGCGGCATCGCCGCCATCCCGTTCCTGGTCGCCGTGCTCGCCGGCTGGCAGAACAAGTTCGTCCAGGTCGCCATCGCCGACCTGAAACAAACGCCGACGCTCGGCCTGTTCGCCGCCTTTGCCCTGTGGGCTGTTGCCCGCCACCGGCGCAACGGCCCGCCGCCCAGCCCCACGCTGCGCTTCTTCGTCTTCTTCGGCGACATCAGCTACGGCCTCTACCTCGTCCATCAGCTCATCTTCAAGCTCTACGACCGCTACACCGCCGGCTCTGCTCTCGGCGGTTTTCACACGAGCTTCGCGCTGCTGCTGCTCCGCTTCCTCATCACCGCCGTCATCGCGACCGCCATCGCCTGGGTCTCGCGCCGCTACTTCGAAGACCGCTTTCTCGCCCAGAAAAACCGGCTGGCCCCCTACCGCGGCGACCCGCTCAAAGCAAACGTGCCCGAGCCTGGCGTGCTGCCCGGCACGGAAACCAGCTAAGACCGCCTACGCGGCTTTCCTTTCTCCCGACATGCCTCGTAGGCCAGCAATCGCCAGTGTGGCCCTTTCGTAAAGAAGGGCCACGTGCAGCTTCACTCAGCTCTGAAGGGTATCGGGAGAAAGGAACTTGCGGCCACTTCGTGGCATGTGTAGTGGGGTGCCGCCACATCGACGAGGTGACCCTCCCGATGGTCGGGACGAACTTCGGCTGCTGCAAAGAACAAGGCGTCATCCTGAGCGCAGCGAAGGACCTGCTGTTTGCGCAACCACCCCCGACCATCGGGAGGGCCACAACACTCAGCACCCGCGGCACCAAAAAGACCCGCCACGAAGTGGCCGCAAGTTCCTTTCTCCTGATAACCCTCAGCGCGAAATTTCACTGCACGTGGCTTTTCTTTACGAAAAGGCCACACTAACCACCGCTGGCCTGGGAAGTGAGTCAGGAGAAAGGAAAGCCGCGCAGGCTGTTTTCGCCTTACCCTGTTCGAAGAGGTTCCCGTTGCGCCGTATCGCCTCAATCGTTCTGGTAGTTGCCATTGCCGTCGCCACGCTTTTCTTCTGGCGAAAAAGCACGCCGCCCCTGGTCGCCCGGCTGCTCCCCGAGTCGCAGGCCATCGTCTACCTCAACCTGAGTCCCCTCCGCGCCGCGACCCACTTCGACCGAAAACCGGTCGCTCACGACCCCGACTACCAGCGCTTCATCGACGCGACCGGCATCGACGCCGAGCGCGACCTGGACCAGGCGGCAATCGCGCTAACGCGCCTGCCGGACCTTTCCGGGCCGAACGGCGGCCTCGCCTTTTCCGAGGTGTTTGCAGGGCATTTCGACCCCGCACGACTCACCCGATATCTCAATACAATCGCCTCCGCCACAGACTCCTACGCGGGACGAACCATCTACGCCATCCCAAGCCAGGGGCGCACCGTGCGAGTGGCCGTGCTGCCGCACGGCCTGATCGCCGTCAGCAACACGCCCACCCCCGAGCAGCTGCACTCTATCCTCGACCGGGCCCGTACTGCATGGCTCCCCTTCGGCTCAGCTGGGCCGACCCTGCTCAGCGAGCACTACCGGGACTTGCCCGTTCTCTCGCTGGCCTGGGGCCTGGGCGAGATCGGCCTGCCTTTTGCCGAACACGGCGAACTGCGTCTGCTTGGATTGACCCTGCCGTTTCGCATGGATGAGACCTTTGTCGCGTCCCTGCGATGGACCGGCGCGCTGCGCTTCCGACTTGAAGAGATTGCGCCCAATGAACAGGCGGCGCGCGCCTCCGCCGGCGCGCTCTCCGGCCTGCTCAGCCTCGGGCGTATCGCCGAAAACACTCTGCCTGACAAAGTCACCGGCGCTGATCTCCGCACTCTGCTCGACAGTGCTTCCGTGACGCATTACGCCGACCGCGCCGTGCTCAACGCGACCCTGCCGGAAGGGCTGCTGCGCTCGCTCGCCGGAACGAACGGCCCTCTGAGTCCACGCACAGGAAAATAGATGTCCCTGACGACAGCGAGTTACCCTGAGGCGGCGCGTGAGAAGTTCGATACAGAGGGGGGCCCATCCTGAGCGTAGCGAAGGATCTGCTTTGTCCAAGCGCGAGCAGCAAATCCTTTCAAGCTTGAACTTGACACGAGCGAACTTCTCACATGCCTTCTAAAGCCCTGCCGGCGACTTTACCGTTTCCGACGCTTCAGAAAAACCTACTTAGAAGCCGCCGTGAGCCGTTCCGCCCGTTCCGGTCGACGCCATGCGCTCTTCCTGCTGCTCCATGGTCTCGCGCAGGTACTTGTGCGGGTTCACCGGCATGTTGTTGACGCGTACTTCATAGTGCAGATGAGGCCCTGTGCTGCGGCCGGCCGATCCGATGTACCCAATGATTTGGCCTTGCTTTACCGCCTGCCCCGCGACCATCGCGAAAGCCGAAAGGTGTCCATAAATTGTCGCGATGCCACCGCCGTGGTCGACAATCATCTCCCGCCCGTAGCCGCTCGCCGGCCCTGCCTTGGCGATCACGCCGTCGGCCGGCGCGCGCACCGGCGTCCCATAAGCGGCCGCGATATCAAGGCCCGCGTGGAAGGCACCTTCTCCGTTAAACGGATCAAGCCGTTCCCCAAAAGAGCTGGTCACGCGCCCCATCACCGGCCAAAGTGTGGGAGTTGCCCCCGCGCTGCCCAGCAGGGTGTCAGCGTTGGTAGCAAACGGATGCGGCTGAAAGTTGAACTGCGGCTCAACATGCCCGGTCAGAGCCTCGGCCCGGAGCTCGGTAAACTCATCCAGCGAACGAGCATAGGCCTGCTCGCTGAAGCCGCTCGCGCTGTCCGGTGAGCTGTTCGCAAGCACCGGCGTTGCCGCCGTGGCTACCGCTTTCGACCCGCGCGCATGAAACCCGTATAGCGCTGAAACTTGACCGGCCAGCGATCCGAGCGAAGCAGCCTGCACGTCCTTCTGGTGCGCCTGCACCTCAAGCCGGGCGTAGTCCTTGCGCAACGCTTCCCGCTGCGACCGCACCTGGTTGAAGCTTTCCGTCTTCAGCAGCATGCGGCTGTACGAACCCGCCATGCCCGCGATGGTAAAGGCGCCCACCAGCGCCGCGGCCACAAAGATGTAGGCATAGTGGAGCGGCACCGGCACTTTGCGCAGGCGGCCGTCCTGCTCCCGCGCGACGAAAATGATGTAAAAGCGTCTGTTCAAGACTTCGCCCTTTACCCTGTCCCTGCTCCTGCAAGATCGCTGGCTGTCGAAGCCGCGTCTGCTAGGCCCACCGCGGGCTGCCTACGGAAAAAGCGAACGCCCAGGCAGCACTGAGGTAACGCTAGCAGGGTGGCCGGGGCGGGTCAACGACGCAAAAGTATCGCTTCATACCGAAAGTAAGGTCCGCTTGCAACCTCACCCGGTGGCCCTGCTTACACCGGAAGCACATGCGGCAGAAAGACCGTTGTGCGGCCGAACCCGGTACGCTCAAGCCCATGCCCACTTCCAAATCCCAGTCTCGCCGGTCTGCGCCCGGTGAGCGCGACTTCCTTCGCACACTGCGGGCA
>CAXTMW010000039.1:13286-15262 GCA_964245455.1 uncultured Acidobacteriaceae bacterium | reverse complement strand
CGCGTCGGCATCGGCGACGACTGTGCCGTGCTGAAGCCGCCGACCGGCCATGAACTCGTGGTGACCACGGACCTTTTGCTCGAAACAACCCACTTCCGCTGCGACTGGCACTCGCCTGAAGCTGCCGGGCACCGCTGCCTGACGCGCGGCCTGAGCGATCTGGCGGCCATGGGCGCCACGCCTCTGGCGGCCTTTCTTTCCCTTGCCATCCCCCCATCCCTCGCAGGTTCCTGGACAACGCGCTTTCTGAAAGGGCTGCTCGCCCTCGCCCGCATCGCGGGCGTTCCGCTTGCCGGCGGCGACACCGCCGAAGCCCCCGGCGGAGCCTCAGCCCTGTTCTCCGCGGACATCATCCTGCTCGGCTCGGCCCCCGCCGGCAAGGCATTGCTGCGCTCCGGGGCGCGCCCGGGCGACGGCCTGTACGTCACCGGCGCCCTTGGCGGCTCCGCTGCTGAGCTCGCCGCTCTCGCAGCCCGGCCCGCAACCTCGCTCCGCCTCCGCGCTGCCCTCTCCGGGCACCCGCACCTTTTCCCGACACCCAGGCTTGCCCAGGGCCGCCGTCTTCGCCTGCTCGCTTCGGCCGCTATCGATCTTAGCGACGGGCTTTCCACGGATCTCGCCCACCTGTGTGAAGCTTCCGGCGTACGCGCTGAAGTCGATGCCGCGTCGCTGCCCGTGCACCCGCTCACCCGGAAAGCTGTCGATCCGCTCACCCTCGCGCTCCACGGGGGCGAAGACTATGAACTATTGTTCACCGCACGGCAAGGGATCACCATTCCGCGGTCGATTGCAGGCGTTCCGGTAAGCCGCATCGGCAGCATCCATTCGCGACGCAGAGGGGCACCACTTGTCTCCTTGATCAGCCGTGACAGTCAGAAACATCCGCTTGCAGCGCATGGCTGGGAGCACTTCCGGAGCGAACCCTCGCACGAGAAGCGCTGAACGCGCGAACGCCTGGAGCGATGCGAGCCGCTCCCTTTCTGCGGGCGCACCACTCGCAGCAGGTTCTTGCCGTCGCTCCTCGCTCGCTCGCGTGAGCTTCGCCGCGTGTCCCAGCCGTTTACCATCGCAGCATGGCTCGCGTCCGTTTCGCCCCCTCTCCCACCGGCATGCTGCACGTCGGCAACGCCCGCACCGCTTTGTTCAACTGGCTGTTCGCGCGCGGGCAAGGTCCGGGCAGCGCGTTTGTACTCCGCATCGAAGACACGGATGTCGAACGCAGCGAGGAAAAGCACGAGCTGCAGCTCATGGAAGACCTGCTCTGGCTGGGCCTGCGCTGGGACGAGGGCCCCGTCGTGGGCGGCCCGCACGCGCCCTACCGCCAAAGCGAGCGCCTCGCCACCTACGCCCGCCACACCGACCAGCTGCTCGCCGCCCGCAAGGCCTACCGCTGTTTCTGCTCGACCGAGCAGCTGGAAGCCGACCGCGTCAACGCGCTCGCCACCCACGAGCCGCAAAACTACGTCGGCCGCTGCCGGGCGATCCCGCCCGAAGACTCAGCCGCTCGCGCCAAAGCCGGCGAGCCATTCGCTGTGCGTCTCCGCATCCCCGAGCACCCCCTCCGCTTCCACGACCTGGTGCGCGGCCCGGTCGAGTTCCCCCACGAAACCATCTCCGACCCGGTCCTGGTCCGCTCCGGCACCGCGAAGGATCCCGGCATGCCGGTCTACAACTACGTCGTCTCTGTCGATGACGCGCTCATGGGCATCACCCACGTCATCCGCGGCGACGACCACATCTCCAACACCCCCCGCCAGGTCGCCATCTACGAGGCCTTCAGCTGGCCCGTGCCCGAGTTCGCGCACCTCTCCACCATCCTCGGCGCGGACCGCGAGCGCCTGTCCAAGCGTCACGGCGCCACCTCGGTCGCCAGCTTCCGCGCCATGGGCATCCTCCCGGAGGCGCTCGTCAACTACCTGGCGCTGCTCGGCTGGGGCCCGTCTGGCGGCGACCGCGAACTTTTCTCCTCCGAAGAG
>CAXTMW010000039.1:9468-13276 GCA_964245455.1 uncultured Acidobacteriaceae bacterium | reverse complement strand
TTTGACTGGGCCAAGCTGCACTACATCAACCGCCACTACCTCAACACCGGCGACCCGGGCCGCCTCCTTGAGCTCGCCTGGCCGTGCTTCACCGCGGCCGGCTACCTGCCCGCGCGCGGTGCCGCCGCGCCCGAAATCGTCGGCTGGGCCCGCTCCGTGCTCGACCTCTTCCTCCACTCCATCGACCAGCTTGACGAGCTGCCCGCGAAAGCCGCGTTCCTGTTCGGCCCAAATCTGTTCGGCTCGAATCCGTTCGGTTCAAATCAGGACGCAGACGCCGAAGCCGCACACGCCGACCCTGAAAACGCCGCCCTGCTCGCCACAGACCAGTCCCGGAAAGTGCTCGCCGCCTTCGCCCAACGCACCGAAGCGCACACCGGCCCGGTCACCCCGGAGCTATTCCGCGAGTGGATGAACGCGATCAAGGCCGAGACCGGCGTCAAAGGCAAAGACCTCTTCCACCCCGTCCGCATCGCCCTCACCGGCATGCACTCCGGCCCCGAGTTCGACAAGCTGCTGCCCGTCATCGAACACGGCGCGGAGCTGCCCCTACCCCGCCCCGTACCAAACGTGCGCGAGCGCATCGAGCAGTTCACAACTAGACTGGCGCATGACAGAATTTGAACGTGAGCTTGATGCTGCGGACGCTAGTTAGACTATAACTTTGAAGCTCAATTGGATGACGCGGAGTCCACTATTTACTACTACTTACCTAATTTCCGAAAAACGATTGAAACAAGCGCAGTGGGAGCGGCCTGGCTTTCTGCCTTAATTCCCAGTACGGCTTAAACCCACTTGCCATTTCGTACGTCCAGGTCTCCTTGTCGCCTCCACCAAAAATCTTGCAGAATGGGTCGTCGCCGTTGGTTTTGTGGCCCGCTCCACTTACCGCCTTCGTATTCAGGTCTATTGTAAAAAGCTCGGTAGCGCACGAGGAATCTTTACGAAGCACAATGGCGTTGGATGTCCAGCTCTGAACGTCGTAGTCGACCAGGTCGGTAAGCAATGTATTACCTGAGACCGAAGCCAGAGCTTCCGTACATCTATTTTCCGCTTTGTTGCACTCTATCTTCGACGTTTGAAGGGGAGTTGCGATCGTGTCGTCAGTGAGATCTGTCCGCGTCCACGTTCCCGCAACAGTGGCGAGGTCTCCGCCTACTCCAGTAACATCAAAGAACGGACTTATGCCAACCGGGACTTTTGTATCAACATACAGATTCATAAGCACGACAAGCCCAATTCCAACACTAACAAAAGTGCTTATAAAGCAGAAAACAACAAAAGCCTTCTTAAAGGGCACCAACGTTTTCCATGGTATGACCGCGCGAAATCCAGCGATCTGCGCCCGAGTCACATGGATCAAAATAAAGATTGCAAGCCAAGCCAAGGGCAGCGGACCAAGCGCTACAAAGGTGGCGTTTGTTTTGCTACCTGCCATCCAAGTTTTCAAGCTTGCCGTGCGTTCGGCATCGCAGCTTGAGAGGTCAATCTCGTGGTGAACCTCTTTACCGTAGATGCAGGTGTTATAAGCGAACTTGGCTGCATTTTCGGCGCTATCGACGGACGCGTTGCGTGTATGGACGGCTGCACCAATAGCCCAAACTACTGAGAGCACCATACCTATCCATATCCAGCGCTTCGATCGCATCTATGCCCCTTTGGGAAACTTCCGACGACGAAAACTTGCTGCGCCGCCGCATGAATGGGATTTAACAGGACATTGAACGTCCCGGGCAAGGTGACGGACGGCACCCGCGCCAGCGCACTCTCTCTGCGCGCGAGCCACGCATCGCCAAGCTGCCGAGTGACCCTAAGATCACTCCGCCAGCCCTCGTCAGTAGGCATTTCAATCGCTTCGACCGCAAGCTCCGGCGGCACAGCAACGCGCAGCAGCGCGTACCCCGCCGGCAGCTCCGCCACGTCCAGTTCCAGGTGCACCAGTACCTCGATCAGCGCCCCTGCCGGCGACTCCGCCAGATACACAATCGGCCGGCCCGCGCTGTGCCATCGCGCAGCGTACCGCAACCCACCTTCGCCGGTAAGCGTTTGCCGGTTGCCGATCCGCCACAGACATGACACGTTGCCGGCCGCTGGCTCCCTCACTACGCGAATATACCCTCATCCACCTGGCCCAGCATTTCTTCTACGAGGCGGCCGCCGACCTCAGTCCGCAGCAGCTCAAAGGGCGTTCTGTCCGCAAAACGGTGCTTCGGTTTTGCCAGCCAGGCGCGCGCTCGCGCGGTATCGCCCAGCACCGCAACAGCCTGGTCAAACACACGCACCAGCCTCGCCAGCTTGTCCGACTCATCCCGCGACAGCGCTTCACGGCGTGCACGACGATGTTTCAGCGTCCGCGCCGGGATCACGATGTCGTACACGTCTTTCCACTCCACCCCCGAAGCCGCGAGGAAATCGCTGACCGTCCCGAGAGGCACACCCGCCTCTACTTGTTCATGGTCTAAGTGAAGCGAGTGAAGCAGAGGCGTGGATACTGCTTCGGCTACGGCTGCATGCATGTTGGCAGTATGCCACATAGTCCACGGCAAAGTGCCCCGATTGTTCTCGTGTCCGCTCAGCTACTCAGGAGGTGTGTGAGAGCTTCCAAGAAACTAACGGGGGTCATCCTGAGCGCAGCGAAGAATCTGCTTTTTGCCCTACTCGATCGGCGAAAGCAGATCCTTCGCGCTGCGCTCCTCAGGATGACCCTTTTGGAGTCTTTTTGAAAGGAACGAGCTTCTCACACCCTCTCAAGACTCGTCGCTCGCGAGTAAAAGCTAAGCGCAGCGTCCCCCTGCTCCAGCAGGCGCGTGCGGCTCAGGCTGCCATAGCTTTCGGCCAGGATCACCGACGGCGGCGTCTGCCCCCGGCCCCTGCGTACGCGCAGATGCTCCGCAACCACCATACCGCCGTCGGCAAGCAAGCCGGCTCCCTCACCGCCCAGCCAACGCAGCGTAAACGCATATGCTTCGCCGTCGGCGTAAGGCGGGTCCAGAAAGATCAGGTCGTACGCGGCAGCAGCCCGCGCGGATTCCCGCTCTGCTTCTCCCTGCAACGACGCGCGCGCCGCACCCACCAGCCAGCGCTGCACGGCCATCCCTTCCACCCGCACCCGGCCGCCCACCCCAAGCGCCGCCACATTCGCCCGGATCGCGGCCAGCGCGGGCGCAGCCCGCTCCACCAGCACCGCTTCCCGCGCCCCCCGGCTCACCGCCTCCAACCCATTTGCCCCCGAGCCCGCGTACAAATCCAGAAAGCGCGCACCCGCGACAAACGGCTGTAGCACGTTAAAGAGTGTCTCGCGCAGTCGATCCGAGGTGGGCCGGGTCTCCATGCCGGCGGGCGCGAGCAGCACCCGAGACCGGAACTCGCCCGCAATGATCCGCATATCTATATGCTAAGCCGGGCTAAGCCGCACCCGACAAAGCGCGCGGCACTACAATCAGGCATACCGCCGGTCCCATCTGAAAAGCCCAGGCGGAGGAGATCCTTAAACCCACATGCGCGCCTGGAGCTTCCCCCTCGGCAAACCCTTCGGCATCGAGCTTCGCGTCCATGGGCTGTTCATCCTGCTGCTGTTTGCCGCGTCCATTTCGACCAGCATGGCCGGCCTGGGCGGATGGCGCGGCGCGGGTCTGTGGTCGCTGCTGCTGCTCTCGGTCTGTGCGCGAGAAGTTGCCCGCGCGCTCACCGCGGCCAGCTTCCACATCGGGCTCCGCTCGGTGCTGCTGCTGCCCATCGGCGGCCTGCAAAGCCCAGCCGACCCCGGCTCGGAAGCCGAGGCGCGCAACGTGCGCGCGCAGTACACCCT
>CAXTMW010000039.1:2285-9458 GCA_964245455.1 uncultured Acidobacteriaceae bacterium | reverse complement strand
CTGCTGCTGGCCGGCCTTATCGCCGGGCTGCTGGCAGGCGGCAGCCCCGGCGTCGCGCTGCTGGCACATCCGCTCGTCACGCCGGCACACCTGCTCCGCTCCGCCGTGTGGCTCAACCTGGCGCTCGCCGCGCTGCACTGCGTGCCCGCCTTCCCGCTCGACGCAGGTCGGCTCGTCCGCGATCTGTCCATCCCCAAGCACGGCGTGCAGGAAGCAAGCCGCGCCGCCGTGGGCCTGGGCCGCATGATGGGTTCGGCCGCTGCGGCATTTGGCATTGGGCTGCTCCTGTTCCCCAATGTGCCGCTTGCTGCTGCCGCCAGCCCATGGCTGCTGCTGTGCGGGTCCTTTGTCGCCATCGGCGCGCAGCTTGACGACCAGGGAACGGTCTTTCAGTCCGTCATCGACACGGTCGCCATGCGGGAGGTCATGCTCACCAGCTTTACCACCGTGTCCCCGTCCGACACGCTCCAGGATGCGCTCGGCAAGGCCGTCCACTCGCTCCAGGATGAGTTCCCCGTGGTGCGCAACGACGAAATTGTCGGCGTGGTCTCGCGCGCCGCCATCTTTGTGTCGCTGCGTTCCGAAGGCAACGGCTACGTGCAGTCGGTCATGGCGCGCAACTTCCTGGTGGCCGCGCCCGACGACTCGCTCGGCACCGTGATCCGCCGCATGAGGGAGGGCCGCGTCGGCATGATCCCCGTGGCCGACGAGGACCACCGGGTGCTCGGCATGGTCACGCTCCAGAACCTGCGCCAAAGCATGGTGCCGCTGCTCGAGCAGCGCAAACTGCGCGCGGCTGAAACCCGCGGCAGCAGGTCCTGACGCGTCGCATGCCGGGTCCGTCCATACCTGAGGCTCACGAGCCACTCGCCGGGCCCGAAAAGACCAGGCCAGAACAGACCGAGCCCGACTGGGCCGAGCCAAAAAAATCTACCCAGCCCCTCGCACCCGGCCTGTACCTGGTCGCCACCCCCATCGGCAACCTCGAAGACATCACCCTGCGCGCCCTCCGCGTCCTGCGCTCGGTCGACCGCATCGCCTGCGAGGACACCCGGCAAACCGGCAAGCTGCTCAACCACTTCAGCATCGCCACACCGACCCTCAGCTTCCATGAACACAATGAGCAGGCGCGCTCAGCCGAGCTGCTGCCCCTGCTCCTGGCCGGTGGGCGCATTGCCATCGTGTCCGACGCCGGCACCCCCGGCATCTCCGACCCAGGCATGCTGCTGGTGCGCGAAGCTATCGCCGCCAGCATCCCGGTCTTCCCCGTCCCCGGCGCAAACGCGGCCATCTCCGCCCTCATCGCGTCCGGGCTCGGCACAGCCCAGTTCACCTTCCACGGCTTCCTGCCGGAGAAAGCCGGCGCGCGGCGCACCGCTCTCGAAGCGCTCGCGTCTGGGCCGAATGGGGGGCCGAACAGCGGCACACACATCTTCTACGAAGCGCCCCACCGCATCCTCGACACCCTCGCCGACCTTGACGCTGTCTTCGGCGCCCGCGCCCGCGTCGTCGTCGCCCGCGAGCTCACCAAACTCCATGAGGAATGGCTGCGCGGCAACGCCAGCGAGATACGCGCCGCGCTCGCCGGCCGGGAGCGCGTCCGCGGCGAAATCGTGCTGCTTCTGGAACTCGCGCCCGCAACCGCATCCGTCCAACCCACGCAAACACTCGCCGCCCGTGTAGAGGAGCTGCAAGCATCGGAGCATCTCGACGAAAAAGACGCATTAAAGCAAGCCGCCCGCGAGCGTGGACTGGGCAAAAGTGAGGCCTACCGCGAGCTCCAGCGGGAGCGTGCTTCGTCTAGATTCCATGGCAGCCGGGCGAGAAACACACCGTAAAGCAAAGGCGCTCTGACCCTTACGCCAACAGCTTCGCAATCTCGATAAAAGGAAACTCAATCCCGCGCTCCGGCAGGCTAAACTCCTCCCGCCGCACTAGCTGCCCTTGCTCAAACCGCTCAAACACACCCGTATCCGGGTCGACCACGTAGATATCAGCGACGCCCATTTCCGCATACTCCCGGAGCTTCACCATCAGTCGCTTATAGGAGTCGTCCGGGCTCAGAATCTCAAAGACAGCAAGGGGCGGGTGCAGAGCAATTTCTTCCTCCATAAAGGTAGGGTCAAGAATGGCGACATCCGGCACTCGGTAGTGCCGTTCCTGCGTCCGCGTATGGTATTCAGGGCGCACTCCGATCTTCCACTCGTGCCTGTGATTGAAAAACCAGGCCGCGATGGCCATTTGCCAGTCACTATGCTTTCCTTGCCCTACATTCAGCTCCTCAAGCACTCCATCTACGTACTCAGTACGCGGCTCGTACGCCGTATGCAGGTAGAGTTCCAGTGGAACGTGGGTCATAGTAGCCATGGCTCCTCCGATCGCTTCAGCACGCAAAGCATAAATCAGCCTTACTTCACCTCGCCCGGCGTTCCCGGCCCTACCGGCAGCTCCCACGCGGGCGTCGGCCGCTCAGCCTCCGGCAGGTTGCGCCCGCGCACGCGGTCGTAAATGTACTCCTCGCTGACTGGGCCCATGGCCTCGTTGTAGAGCGTGATGCCGCCGGTGGCCTGCCGCAGCTCTTCCTGGAAGCGGTGCAGCTGCTTTAGGTGGTCGGCGGTCGCGGGCCGCTCCGCATACGGCGTCTTGATGAACTTCTGGTAGCCGCGGTCCAGCACATGGCCAATCTCGCCGTCGATCACCACGCCCGGCTTCACCACTGTCACAGCCGTCGTATCTGTTCCCGGTGCCACAATGGCCGCACAGCCATACTTGAGCAGCAGCATGGCGCCTGCAGGCTTTGCGACCGCTTTTGCCGGCGCAACATCAAACTTGTAGTTGCGCAGGGTCGCAAGGGTGTCATCAAAAGTCGGCTGCTTCATCTTACTTTTTGGCATGGCTGATCTCTTTCAGGGAAGCTGCTCGAACCTCAAGGCTACATTCAAAAGTACCGCATACCCCGGCCCGCCGGCGCTTGAGCGTCGCAAAGGAGCAGACAAACGCAATGGCAGCAGGCACACTCAGCGCGGCAACGTTTCAGCAGAACGCAATGCACGATATCGACCAGAGCAGCGGCGCGGCCCAGCTCCTCGGAACCGTGCCGCACGCGCGCGTCGGCAACACCCCCCTGCTCCGCCTCGCCAAGCTCACCGCGCACCTGCCCGGCATCCAGATCCTTGCCAAAGCCGAGTGGACCAACCCCGGCGGCAGCGTCAAGGACCGCGCCGCCACCGCCATGGTCCGCGCCGCGCAAGCCGCCGGCCGGCTCCTCCCCGGCCCTGACGGCACAACCACCGACCGCCTCCTCGACGCCACCAGCGGCAACACCGGCATCGCCTTCGCCATGCTCGGCGCGGCGCTCGGCTTCCCGGTTACCCTCTGCATGCCCAGCAATGTTTCCCCCGAGCGCAAGCGCATCCTCGCCGCCTACGGGGCCGAGGTCCTCTGGACCGACCCCGCTGACGGCTCCGACGGCGCGATCCGCCGCGCCCGCGCATTGGCAGCCTCCGAGCCCGACCGCTACTGGTACGCCGACCAGTACGGCAACGACAACAACTGGCTCGCGCACTACCACACCACCGCCAACGAAATCTGGGCACAGACCGACGGCCGCCTCACCCACTTCATCGCCGGCATGGGCACCAGCGGGACGTTTATGGGCACCACCCGCCGGCTCCGCGAGCTCAACCCCGCCATCCGCTGCTACTCCATGCAACCCGACTCGCCCTTAAACGGGCTGGAAGGCCTCAAGCACATGCCGACCGCGATCGTGCCCCGCATCTACGACCCCGCGCTCGCCGACCGCAACATCGAAATGGAAACCGAGCGCGCCCACGCCATGGCCCGCCGGCTTGCCCGCTCCGAGGGCCTGCTGGTCGGTGTCTCCGCCGCCGGCAACGTCGCCGCTGCCCTCCAGGTCGCCGAAGAAGAAGTCTCTGCCGGCCGCGATGCCATCCTTGTGACCATCCTGTGCGACTCCGCCGACAAATACCTGAGCGAACGCTTCTGGGAGGAAGACTAACGGTGTTGACCCTGCCGCAACAGATCTGGAACGCGCTGCGTGCGCACGGCGAGGAGACCTACCCGCACGAGTGCTGCGGCGTGCTGCTCGGCCGCTTTGTCCGTGACTCCGATTCCGAGGACGACGCGATCCACGTGGAGACAGCAGTCCCCGCCGGCAACACCCGTACCGATTCCGCGCACAACCGCTACCACATCGCGCCGGTCGAGTTGGTCCGCATTCAGCGGCAGGCGCGTGAGCGAGGACTCGACATCGTCGGCTTTTACCACTCGCACCCCGACCACCCCGCGCAATGGTCCAAAACCGACTTTGCGGAAGCCCACTGGCTCGGTTGCTCCTATGTCATCACCTCGGTGGAGCAGGGCAAAGCCGCGGTCACCAATGCCTTTCGGCTGCAGGGCACGAGCGAGGAGAGCAAGCAGTTTCTCGACGAAGTCATCGAAATAACGCTTGCCGAAATGGCGCCAAACTAGCCCGCATGGTCGGCCTTGCACCGCGTCCATGGGCAAGCACATCTATCTCCCTGACGGTTTTTGAGGAGCAAGCATGCAGATTCATATTCCTACCCCACTACGAGCCTTTACCGGGCAGCAGGCCACGGTGTCTGTCGATGCCTCGACCGTAAGCGGGGCACTCGACAAGCTCACCACTACGCACCCCGAGCTCAAACGGCACCTGTTCAGTGAAGAAGGCAAACTACGTGCGTTCGTAAACCTCTACCTCAACGATGAAGACGTTCGCTACCTGCCGGAAAAAGAAGCAACGGCGACGCAGCCGAACGATGCGCTGACCATCATCCCCTCCATCGCCGGCGGGAACTAGCCGTCCAGGCAGGACTAGCCGTCCAGGCATAGGCGCCTTCGGCGCAAAAACATTCGCAAACCCGCTGGACTGTCAGCGCTCACGCTTACTCTGGAACCAGGACTCACAGACATGGCAACTCTTGCTGCACCACCCGCACTCCCCGAGCTCTCGACCGACGACCTCCAGCGCTACTCCCGCCACCTCATCTTGCCCGAGGTCGGCGTGGAAGGTCAGAAGAAGCTCAAGGCCGCCCGCGTTCTCTGCGTCGGCACCGGCGGCCTCGGCGCGCCGCTAGCGCTCTACCTCGCGGCCGCCGGCGTTGGAACGCTCGGCTTGGTCGACTTCGACACCGTCGACGTTTCGAACCTGCAGCGCCAGATCATCCACGCAACTCCGGACGTCGGCACCCTCAAGGTGGATTCAGCCGCCAACAAGCTCCACGCGCTCAACCCGGCTTTAAACATCGTCAAGCACAACATCATGCTCACCAGCGCCAACGCGCTCGAAATCTTCGCCGACTACGACGTGGTCGCCGACGGCACCGACAACTTCCAGACCCGCTACCTGGTCAACGATGCCTGCGTGCTGCTCGGCAAGCAGAACGCCTACGGCTCCATCTTCCGCTTTGAAGGCCAGTGCAGCGTCTTTGCCGCTGAAAACGGTCCGTGCTACCGCTGCCTCTACCCCGAACCGCCGCCGCCGGGCCTGGTTCCCTCCTGCGCCGAGGGCGGCGTCCTCGGCATCCTGCCGGGCCTGGTCGGCGTCATGCAGGCGACCGAGGTCATCAAGCTGATCCTCGGCATCGGCGAACCCTTGATCGGCCGCCTCCTACTCATTGACGCGCTCTCCATGCGCTTCCGCGAGCTCAAACTCCGCCGAAACCCGGACTGCCCGGTCTGCGGCACCCATCCGACAGTCACCGAGCTCATCGACTACAACCAGTTCTGCGGCGTCGCCGGCGCTTCTGAATCAGTCACCGAAACAGCAGCAAAAGGAGCCGCATTGCCCCAGCAGAATGGTATTGAGCAGATCCCAGTCACCGAGTTGAAGCGCCGCCGCGACGCAGGCGAGCAGCCCTTTGTGCTCGACGTACGCGAACCCTGGGAGTACCAGGTTGCCAACCTTGGCGGCCACCTCATCCCCCAAGGCGAGCTCGCCGCGCGCGCCGCCGAGCTGCCCCGCGACCGCACCATCGTGGTGCAGTGCAAGTCCGGCGGCCGCAGCCAGAACGCCGCTGAGCTGCTCAAGGCACAAGGTTTCCAGGTCGAAAACCTCGCCGGCGGCATCACCGGCTGGTCCAATGAGATTGACCCAAGCGTACCGAAGTACTAGCAGAGTTGAGATGAAGGCCGGCTATGCTGATGGTCTTCTGGTCTATAGTTCTGAGTACACGGAGCAAGCGCAATGCACGACGTCTACACTCTCGGAGCACCGCTGCTGGTCGTTCTGGTCGGCCTAGTCTTCAATGGCCAGCAGGTCCGCGAACTGCGAAGCGAAACACGTTCTATGCGCGACGAACTGCGAAGTGAAACACGTGTGACGCGCGACGAACTGCGCGGCGATATACAGCGCCTGACCACTCGCATGGACACGCGCCTCGACATTTTGCATCACGACCTGACTGAGTTCAGCCGAGAACAGGGCAGACATGACGCTCGCCTCGATGCCGTTGAAAAACAGCGCGGGTAGGCATTAGGGCTGATGCGCAAGAAGACCTCGCTTCGCGGCTCCATACTTCTTGCGGGAGCCGTAATCTATCTTTTCGATCTCACGATCGCAATTGGCACGTTTCTCATGACCGCGCGAGAAGATACTCTGACGAACCGCCTTATCTTCTTCAGCCTTCTCCTTGTCGAACCCGTAGCTTTCCTGCTCGCGATGTTCAGACCCTTCCAGGCGGGTTGCATTTTGATGGGCGTCACCCTCTTCTCAGGCGGAGTGGCTCTCATTAGCTGGTTACAGCCGCCCAGACACACGGACGCCCTAGGTGCTTTGTGGTTTGCGGGGGCATATTGGGGACCAAAGTTTGCTCTCGCCTGCTTCATACTCCGTGCCCAGCGCGCTTGGGCGACCGATCAAGTTCCAAGTACCTGATCCCTCCCGCTGCTCTTCTTACCGAACAAATACAAAGCCGCCGCTGTAACCCTGCTAGCCTCTCCCCTGTGAGCACAGCAGCCCAGAGCGCCCTCCTCGACGCCCCCTACGAAACCCAGCCCAGCGCCCGCGCGGAGCTTGACGCGGAGTCGCTCCAGCAGCACACCGGTTCCATCCACTGGCCGCTTGCCATTGCGCTCATCGTCTTCCATCTCCTCGCGCTCTCTGCCTTCTTCTTCTTCACCTGGTCCGCCCTC
>CAXTMW010000039.1:0-2275 GCA_964245455.1 uncultured Acidobacteriaceae bacterium | reverse complement strand
GCATCCCCTTCGCCATCATGTGGGTGCTCGCGCAGAACATCGGCATTGGCATGAGCTACCACCGGCAGCTCACCCATCGCGGCTTCTCCACCCCCAAATGGGTCGAGTACACCATGGCCGTCTGCGCCACCTTCGCACTCGAGGGCGGCCCCATCTTCTGGGTAGCCGTCCATAGGCTTCACCACCAAACCACCGACAAGCCCGGCGACCCGCATTCCCCGCGCGACGGCGCCTGGTGGTCGCACATGGGCTGGATGCTCTGGGGCCGCCTCCACAATCACCACCCCATGCTCGACCGCTACGTGCCCGATCTCAAGCGCCAGCCCTTCTACCTGTCGCTCAGCCGCTGGCACTGGCTCCCTGTCACCCTCGCCGGCTTCGTGTTCCTGTTCACCGGCATCTTCCTGCCGGGCGGCAGCTTGTTTCGCGGCGTGTCCTGGGTGCTCTGGGGCATCTTTCTGCGCGTCGTGCTGGGCCTCCACGTCACCTGGCTCGTCAACTCGGCCACCCACATGTGGGGCACGCGCCGCTTCGCCACCCGCGACGACTCGCGCAACAACTGGTGGGTCGCCCTGCTCTCCGGAGGCGAGGGCTGGCACAACAACCACCACGCGCACCCGGTCTCCGCCCGCCACGGCATGGCCTGGTACGAGCTCGACGTGAACTACTGGGGCATCCGCCTGCTCGGCCTGCTCGGGCTCGCCAAAAAGATCACCGTGCAAGGCCCGGACCGTCAGCAAAACGCGCGCCCCGGCTCTGCGCAAACGCGTATCCTGCACCGTTAGGCAATCCGGCTAGGCCCGCCCGTTTGCCGCCGGGCGAGCGGGAATCCGCTCACTGATCGCCTTGCCTACCGAGGTCACATTGAGCATCTGCTGCTGAAAGTCAGCCAGCCCGTTCGGCCCCGACGGCACAAAAACAATGGTACTGTTGGGCGACGTACCTACGGCCGAAAGCATGTCGGTCCAGTTCGTAAACAGCAGCATCGCGTATGCTTCCTCACCCGGCACGTCGGCCGACTGCTTAATAAGCTCAATCGCCTCCTTAAAGCCCTTTGCGATTGCAATGCGCTCATTGGCAATGCCGATACCCTGCAGCTGCTTCGCTTCCGCCTGTGCATTTGCGGCCGCCACCACCTTGATGCGCTCCGCCTCGCCCTGCGCCCGCGCCGACACCTGGTTCCGGTTCGCTATATTGATCGCATCCATGGCCTGCCGTACCTGCGGGGTCGGCACAATGTCCGTCACCAGCACACGATTGATCGCGTAGCCGGCCGGGCCCATCTCCTTGTCAAGCTCCGCCTTCACCCACATCGCAATCTGCGGCTGCGAGCTGTACACCTCGTCAAAATCCATGCTGGGGATGTGCCCCAGCAGGATGTTGTTCACAATGGCTTCCATCTGTGAGCGCGGGCTCGCCATCGCATACACCGCCTCAAACAGCTTTGTCGGGATAATCGAGTACTGAATCGAGACCGGGATGGCGACAAAGACATTGTCCTTTGTCTTGGTTTCCATCTTCATTTCGGCCTGCTGCACCTTGAGCGACATTTCAAAGTGACGCTCGACAAACGGCAGCTTGACGTTGAGCCCGGCGCCGCCGGTACGGTTGAACTTGCCGAAGCGCTCAATCACAGCAGCATTGCCAGAGCTGACAGTGAAAAACGACGATGCGAGCAGCACAAGCCCGACGACGAGAAGGACAGCAACGACACTCAGCGTAAAGATCTGTGGCGGGTCTCCTCCTGGAGTGACCCGCCACAGATACTACGCTCGCTTTTCTGCGCTTCCCCTAAATTCGAGAGCTGCCTGCCGCTGCAACTCCTAAGCCCGCGTCCGGTTATCCGCCCAGGCCTCCGCCAACAGCGACGCAGCCTTCGCCGCCGGAATCTTCTCCACCCTGCGGCTCGCATCCCGGCCGGCAAAGAAAATCAATGCAGTAAATGCAGCCAGAACTGTTCCAAATCCCACCAAAATCTTGTTCATACCTCTCCTCTGTCTCCCGGCACTATGATCGATGCAGCTCATAAGACAGGCACAGCCGACGAAAAGTTGTCCGCCTATCGGCTCTCCGACCGTGCCACATCGTCGACCCGCTTTCCCCAGCCGCAGAGCACGCCCCAGCCAAGCGACTCTAACGCGGCACCGCGGCAGGTCACGCAAAACGACAAGCAGCGAACCACCCCGCCCTATCGCCGCAGCACACGGGCAAACCCGTCTAAAATGGACCGCGGTTCCAAGGAGTGCCCCATGTCCCGTTCTCCCCTGCTCGCCCC
>CAXTMW010000038.1:9340-22945 GCA_964245455.1 uncultured Acidobacteriaceae bacterium | reverse complement strand
ACCTGGGCTACGAGCGTCGCCAGATCCTGGCCGGCATCGCCGAAACCTACGCGCCCGAGTCGCTCCTCGGCCGCAAGGTCGTCATTGTCGCCAATCTCGCCCCGCGCAAGCTGCGCGGCTTTGAGTCGAACGGCATGGTCGTCGCCGCCTCTCTCGGGGAGCAGGGCAAGCCTTCGCTGGCCGGCTTTCTGGACCATGTCGAGATCGGCGCCCGCCTCAAGTGAACGTGCGCACCCAGCCGTCGCAAAAGGAGCTTCAGCCTGCTCGTTGATTCGCACGCGCACCTCGATCACGAGCGCTTCGCGGAGGACCGCGACGCGCTACTGGGGCGCGCCTGGAACGCCGGAGTTCGCACCATTCTCTCGATCGGCATCGGCGACGGGCCCGCAACCATGGACGGCGCACTGCGGCTGGCCCGCGCCTACCGCGACAGGCCGGAGGTGCCGCGCATCTTCGCCACCGCGGGCGTGCATCCGCAGGAAGCCGCACAGTGCGACGCCGACGCGCTCAGGAAGCTGGACGCGCTGCTCGCGGAGCCGGAGGTGCTGGCCTGCGGAGAAATCGGCCTCGACTTTTATCACCAGGACAACCCGCCGATCGCCCTGCAGCGTGAGGCCTTCCGCGCGCAAATGGAGCTTGCGGGGCGGCACGGCAAGCCCATTGTGATCCACTGCCGGCCGGGCGAGGCTTTTGGGGATGAGGCCGATGCGTGGGAGCAAACTCTGGCAATGCTGGAGGAGCACTGGCGCCCGGCAGAGCGCGGACCTGGGCGCGCGCCGAATTACCCGGCCGGCATCCTGCACTGTTTCTCAGGCGAGCGCAGCCATGCCGACCGGGCCCTCGCGCTCGGCTTTCTGATCTCGTTCGCCGGAAACGTCACCTATCCGAGCGCGGCCGCGCTGCGCCAGATCGCGGCCGGCGTCCCCAGCGATCGCTACCTGGTCGAGACCGACTGCCCCTTTTTGGCGCCGGTGCCCGAGCGCGGCAAGCGCAACGAGCCGGCGCTGGTGAGGCAAACCGCCGAGCTCGTCGCGCAGGTGCGGGGCGTGTCGCTGCAAGCGCTTGCCGAGCAAACAACGGAGAACTTCTATCGGCTTTTCCATGGGACTGCATAGCCCGACGCCTTGGCGCGACCCCTCCAAGGCTCACCCACCGTTTGCACTCATAATAAAGTGGACGCAAGACTGTACGAGGACCCATGGCTGCCGATAATTCCTTTGACATTGTTTCGAAAGTGGAAGTGCAGGAAGTAAAGAACGCGATCGACCAGGCGACCAAGGAAGTCAACGCCCGCTTCGATCTGAAGGACTCGAAATCGACCATCAAGCTCGAAGGAGACGAGAAGTCACTCGAACTCGCGTCCGCCGACAGCTACAAGCTCGAGGCGGTTACGCAGATTCTCGAGCAGAAACTGATCAAGCGCGGTATCTCGATCAAGTCGCTCGAATACGGCAAGGTCGAGCCGGCGGCAAACTCGAGCGTGCGCCAGAAAGTCACGCTCAAACAGGGCATCGCTACTGAGAAGGCGAAGGAGATTGTCAAGCTCGTCAAGGATTCCAAGAGTAAGGTGCAGGCGACGATCCAGGGGGAGACGGTCCGCATCACCGGCAAGGATCGCGATACTCTACAGGAGACAATCGCCCTGCTCCGGAAGCATGAGTTCGGGATCGACATGCAGTTCACAAATTTCCGCTCGAACTAGAACGGCAATTACTGGGGCTGCCCTGACGTTGTTTGCGGGGCGGAAGCCGGTTTCGACGCCGAGCGGGGCGTCGCGGCATCAGGTACGGCAGGAGCATGCGTGAGCACAGCGGCGATAGCAACGGCGAAGGAGGTGTTTGATCTCCTGCACGATGACCTCCAGGCCATTGAGCGGGAGTTCGGCCGGGACGCCGTTTCCAACGTTGCCGCCATTACGGAGATTGCCGACTACCTGAGGGAAAGCGGCGGCAAGCGTATCCGGCCTTCCCTGCTGCTGCTGGCCTGCCGCAGCCTGGGCTACTCAGGCTCGGCGATGCACCGGCTGGGCGCGGTCATCGAAATGGTGCACACCGCAACCCTGGTGCACGACGACATCATCGATGGAGCGGAGCTGCGGCGCGGCCGTCCGTCACCGAATACAACCTGGGGTAACTCACGCTGCGTACTGGCCGGCGACTGGCTGTACATGCAGGCGTTTCGGATCGCGCTCGACGAGCGCAACTTTCGTGTACTGGAGCTGCTGATCGGCCTGACCCAGGTCATGGTAGAGGGCGAGCTGCTGCAGACCGAGAAGCTGGGTCGCGCAGTGACTGAGGCCGAGTACGACGAGTTGATCTATCGCAAAACCGCTTGCCTGTTTGAGGTGTCGATGCGCCTTGGCGCGGTGCTCGCGGGTGCCGACGCGAAAACCGAGGAGGAGCTGGCAGAGTACGGACACTCGCTCGGGCTTGCATTTCAGGTCATTGATGATGTGCTTGACCTTACTTCGGCCGAGTCCGTTCTCGGCAAGCCGGTGGCCAGTGACCTGCGCGAGGGCAAGGCGACCCTCGCCGTCGTCCATGCTTTGGAGCACGCCACCGAGCCCGAACATGAGTCGATCCTGCAGGTACTGGCCGATGGCGCCTTTACCCAGGTGCGCTACGAGGATGTGCTGGCTACGCTTGATCGCTATGGCTCTATAAAGTACGCGATGAGCATCGCGCAGCGGCATGCGGAGAAAGCACGCCGGTCGCTCGATGGGCTGCCCGACTCGGAGTACAAGCGAGCCCTGCTGTGGGTGGCGGACTTCGTCGTCAACCGCGACAAGTAGATCTTTCGGCGTCCTGAACAAGTGACATTCTGGTGACATCGCATTGACACAGCAGCGCTGCTCTGGTGCGAGGATCGTTTTCGAGGTTGTTGATCAGCCTACCGAGGACTCCTACCATGCGTGTGCGTCTCTTCACTCTCGCTTCCCTGACATTTGCCTTCTCCGCAGCAGCCCTGAGCCAGACTTCGCTTCCTCAGCAGCAATACAAGCAGACCAACCTGGTCGCAGATTCAACTGCTACGGCAGCCGCGACAACCATCGACCCGAACTTGTCTGGTGGATGGGGTATTTCGCAGTCTTCCGGCGGTCCCTGGTGGGTAAGCGACAACAACAACGGCCTGTCTACGCTGTACAACGGCGCCGGTGTAACGCAAGGCCTGGTCGTGACGATTCCCCCGGCAGACCCTACGAAAACTCCGACCGGCAGCCCGACCGGCATGGTCTTCAACGCGACGCCCGGCTTTGTTCTCCCGGACGGCAAGCCTGCTTCTTTTCTGTTCCCAACACTGGACGGGCTGATCGTGGGCTGGAACGGCGGCGTTCCGAACAACGTCGCGCAGATCGCAGTCAACCAGGGCGGCAAGTCCAGTTTCGACGGCATCGCCGTAGCGCCGGCCACCATCAACGGCGTGACCTCAACCTATTTGTATGCCGCGGACTTCGAGTCGGCCTACGTCGACGTGTTTGACACAAATTTCAAGCACGTACCCGCGGTTGAAAATGCGATCAACAGCATCCCGAAACCGCCGAATTTTGCGCCCTTCAATGTACAGAACATCGGCGGCAACCTGTATGTCACGTTGGCCTTGCAGGACAGCACCAAAGTGAACCAGGTGACCGGACCCGGGCTCGGTATCGTGGCCAGCATCACTCCGGAAGGCAAGCCGATCGGTATCACGCAGACAGGCCCTTTCCTCAATGCACCTTGGGGCGTAGCCGTGGCACCCGGGAACTTTGGTCAGTACAGCCATGACCTTCTGGTAGGTAACAACGGCGACGGCAGGATCAGCGTGTTCAACCCGGTGACCGGCGCCTTTATCGACCAGCTGCGCGACAGCACCGGCCAGCCCCTCACGATTGACGGCCTGTGGGGCCTGTCGGTCGGCAACGGCACCGTCAACGGTGGTTCGGCAACGTCGCTCTTTTTTGCGGCGGCACCCGGCACCGGCGGTTTGTTCGGTATGCTGACCCCAATCCAGAACACCAACGGCAGCAACAATTAGCTAGGATCTGAATTAGAAAAGGGGCGAAGCGCAGCCATGCGCTTCGCCCTTTTTCAGCCTACTGCAGGTTTTCGCGAACGTACTGCTGGATGCGCTCGAACTCCGGCTCCGACAGTCGGAAGCTCGCCGCCGGCAGGATGCCATCCACCTGCTCGGGACTGCGCGCGCCGACAATGGCTGCCGTGATCGCCGGATGGTGCAGCGTCCAGGCGATGGCGACCACACCTGTCTCCACCCCGTGCTCAGTACCGATCTCCCTAAGCAGCTCGGCGAGCTGGAGATTGCGCGACAGCTTCGGCTCATTGAAGTTGGCGCTGCGCTTGCGCCAATCGTCGTCCGGCATGGACGCGATGCGTTCCGCGGTCATCTTGCCGGTCAGCAAGCCCGAAACCATCGGCGAGTAGTTGATGACGCCGATGTTGTGCTTCCGGCAGTAGGGCAGGATTTCGGGCTCGACCTTCGCGTTCAGCAGGGAGTACGGAGGCTGCAAGGAAGTAATCGGCGCAATGGCAGCAATGCGCTCCATCTGCTCGACATTGAAGTTCGACACGCCGAGGTAGCGGACCTTGCCTTCCTGCTTCAGCTTCGCAAGCTCCGCCCACCCCTCCTCAATCTGCTGTTCGGGGTTGGGCCAGTGCACCTGGTACAGATCGATTGTTTCGCGGCCGAGCCGGCGCAGCGAGTCTTCGCACTCCTGCCGAACCGAGGCTGCATCGAGCGCGCGAAAGATCCTGCGGTCCTCAAGGTTCCACTTCATGGAGCATTTGGTGAAGACGTAGGGCTTGTGCGGGCTGTTCTTCAGCGCGCGCGCCACGACCTCTTCCGAGTGGCCAAGCCCGTAAATCGCTGCGGTGTCGATCCAGTTGATGCCAAGCTCGAGCGCGCGCTCAATCGCCCGAATGGAGTCGTTATCTTCCTGGGCGCCCCAGGCAAACTCCCAGTCGCCGCCGCCGATCGCCCAGGCGCCGAAGCCGATCGGCGTGAGGTGCAGGTCGGAGTCGCCGAGTTGTCGCAGTTCCATCTGTGTTGCTGTAGTCGTCGCCATATCCGGTTCAGATGCGGCCGGCTTTTGCGGGTTGCGAGCGCCCGGGTTGCCAACGGCTGGGCGCAGGCAAAAGCTGGGCCGCCGGTGCCAGGTCATGCTTCGGCCTCCGTGCCGCGGAAGCGGAACTCTCCGGCCGCTTTCCAGGGGCCGCCCTCGTAGTGCCACAACAGCAGGCTTTCGGCCGTCGCCGTCCAGGGGCGAAAGCCGCTTGCCAATTTCGCATAGAGAGTGCGCGCCTCCTCGGGATCGACCTTGTTCTGGATCACGACGTGCGGGCGAAACGGCTGCTGGTCCTGGCGGGAAAGCGCCGGCAGCCAGGCGGCTCGCAGCGCGGCGTGCAGCCGGTCCAGCTCCGGGGCGCGCACCGCGTAGGCGACCCCTCGGTCGAGCCGCATCAGGTCGTGCACCTCCAGCGTGAAAGGCGCATGGTTCGCGCTTTCCCGTTCGATCACTTCGCGTATCGAAGGTTCTTCGTCACCTGGCAGGGCGTGGAACAGCGAGATGTGAGCGGGTATCCGGTTGAGGCGCACGGGAAAGTGCCGCTTGCGCTCCGCGTTGAAACGAAGCTGCGCGGCCGCGTCTACACCGAGCGTGAGGATCAGCGGCCGCGACTCCTGCGGTGCGGTTCCCTTTCCACCGCTATCGGTGCTCATCATCATGGTGCTGATCATCTCGGGTGGGATGCGCTAATGAAGCTGGCCCGGCGGCCGCAGCAAACAGCAGCTATCCGCCCCTGCCGCAATCCCGCCTTTGCTATAGTTAAGGGCTGGAGCATACGCTGCTGCCTAGTAATTTCACTGCCCTTCATATCTTGTCGCATCGAAGTTGATTCCTGAAAGGAAATACCCTGTGCTGATGATCCGCCTGGCGCGTTTCGGCGCCCGCAAGAAGCCGTTCTACCGAGTGGTTGTGATTGAAAAGGATCGTGCGCGCAATGGCCGCTCCATCGAGCTGGTCGGCACCTACAATCCCCGCACCAGCCCGGCCACCATGGACTTCAAGCGGGAGCGCATCGACTACTGGACGGGCAAGGGAGCGCAGCTGTCGGAGCGCGTCGCCAAGCTGCTCAAGGATGCTCCCGCGCAAGCCGCGGCTCCGGTCGAAGTCACCGCGTAGGAGCCCGCCTCGCGCGACTGACCGGGTGCATCTTCCGCGTAAACACGTTGCGCGACCACTGCCCGCAAGGTCTCCACCATGTAATCATCATGGCGTAATAGCCAGCAACCCGGGCCCTGTTGCGCCGCATTCGTGAACTGCTACTATGGGCCGCGAGCCGGGCGCTCTACCGCCGCAGCTCAATGGGAGCTCGGCATGAGCAATGAAGCAGGTAGCGCGGCAGCGCGCGAGCAAACACCCCTCGCTCTTACGCAGACAGACCGTACGCAGACAGATCCAACGCAGACATTGGTCCGGGAGATCGCCCGCGCGCTGGTCGATCATCCGGAAGAGGTGGAAGTGCAGGCGCTGGTACGGGACGAGAGTACCGTGCTTCGTCTGCACGTTTCCGATGCGGATATCGGCAAGGTCATCGGCAAACAGGGTCGCACCGCGCACTCGCTGCGCACCATTCTGAGCGCGGTCAGCATGAAATATCACCACCGCTACACGCTCGATATCGTAGAAAGCCCCGGATCGCGCGACGGACATGACGGCGCCTCCTCTCAGACGCGGGAGTAGACCGTTGATGCCTTCTACCCGCTGGCTTCGCGTCGCCCGCATCGTTCGCCCGCAGGGGCACCGGGGCGAGGTCCTGGCCGAGCTGCTGACCGATTTTCCTGACCGCTTCAAGGAGCAGCCGACCGTATGGCTCCGTCCTGCAGAGGACGAAGTTCCCACGCGGACCGTTCGGGTGGAGCACTCTCGCCTGCATGCGGGGCGCGTCGTTCTCGCGCTTGCCGGATGCGATTCCATGGACGCCGCCGAAGCGCTGCGCGGGACCGAACTGCTGGTGCCGTGGGAGGAGCGTGTTGCTCTGCCGGAAGGCGAAATCTACGTTGCTGAGCTGGCCGGCAGCTCGCTGATCCACTCGGGTGCCCAGGATGAAACCGTGGTCGGCACCATAGTCGATGTGGATCGAGACTCAGGTGCGGGCACGCTGCTGGTGGTCGAGCTGCCCGACGGCCGCGAGTTGCTGGTACCCTTCGTGCTCGGCTACGCGCCGAGCTGGGACGCGGCGGCACGCACGCTTCGCATGACGCTGCCCGACGGGCTGCTCGCTCTCGACGGAGTGAGTAATGGAGCGAGCGATTAGCGCGTGCGCTTCGACATCCTCACCATCTTCCCCAATTTTTTTGGCGAGCCGACGGAAAAAAGCCTTGGCGGCGCAGGCATTTTCGGCTCGGGCATGCTGCGGCGCGCGCTGGCTGCCGGCCAGGTGGAAGCGCGCGTCCACGACCTGCGCGCCTATGCCACAGACAAGCACCGCACCGTCGACGACCGGCCGTTTGGCGGGGGCGAAGGCATGGTGCTGAAACCGGAGCCGTTCGCCTCGGCACTGCAATTCCTGGAGATCGCTCCGAAAGCAGAGCGTGATCCCGCGCGGCAGATCGTGGTCCTGCTGTCTGCCGGCGGCCGGCCGTTTACCCAGGCAATTGCGGGGCAGCTCGCGGTGCTGCCCCGCATCGTGCTGCTGTGCGGGCGCTACGAGGGCGTGGACGAGCGCGTCGCGCTGCACATGGCCGACACGGAGCTCTCGATCGGCGACTACGTCCTGACCGGCGGCGAGCTTGCCGCCGCCGTGATTGTGGACGCGGTCACCCGGCTGGTGCCCGGGGTTCTCGGCAATGCAGCTTCGAGCGCATTTGAGAGCTTCGGGGCGCCCGACGCCCTGCTTTCCGGCAGCAAACTGTCCAGCCCCGAAGCGCCGCGCGCGACCCACGGAGCCGGCGGCCTGCTCGACTACCCGCAGTACACGCGGCCCGCCGTGTGGGAAGGTTCGGTTGTACCGCAGGTGCTGATGGACGGCAACCACGAGCAGGTACGGCGCTGGCGGCGCGAGCAGGCGCTGCGGAAAACAGCGCACCACCGGCCCGACCTGCTCGCGGCGGCGGAGCTGTCGGAAGAGGACAGGCGTTTGCTGGCGCGGCTCCCGCCCGGGCCGGCGTAGCCTCGCTCAATACCTACTACGTACTCGCTACTTACCTGCGTTCGCCGGCCCAGACTTCATCTTCTCGTCCATCATCCCGCGCAACCGCGGCGTCAACTCCTGCATGCGCTCAACGGCAATGGCCGACGAAGCCTGAAGCACCTGTGGAGTTTTAGCGAGCACCGAGCGGCCGACCGGCGAGTCATAGAAGGCGAGCATCCCGCTGAGCTCCTCGTCGCTGTAAGTGCGCAGGTAGATCTTCGCGTACTCCGGCTCAAAGACGCTCCAGGAGAAGGATGACTGGATCATGGCCGCGACCCTGGTCATGAACGCGTCGTACTCCGCCTTTTGTTTCGGATTTTGCTCCAGCTCCGGAAAGAGGCCAGCTGCGACGGCCTGATTCTGGGCCATTACCTGATTCATCAACTGATCAAAGGTTTGCTCAAGGTGCATGGCGGTAAAGAGCTGTTCTACTTGCTTTTGCCGGGCTGCGTCGTCGGCGCGGGCAAGTGGTGTAACGAGGAGCAGGCAGGCGCACAGAGCGGCCGTAAAGAGTGCCGGACGATATGTCATGGCGGGAAGTCCTTCCAAGGGCGGCTGCCAGGTTGAAAGCGACCGCGCAGCTAGTATCGCTGACCGGGAGGGCTATGCACCTCCTGTTTGCAGCCGCAAGTCCTGTATACTGAGGGTTCGGTTCGCGCCCGACAAGTCTTCTGCTTGCCCGGACCATGCTGCGGCTGAAAATCAAGATCAGGAACCCCGAAGCCATGTCGATCCACCCAGTCATGCAGCGCCTTGCCGACAAGTTGCAGCGCACCGATCTACCCGCTTTTGCCACAGGCGACACCGTGCGGGTGCAGGTCAAAATCAAGGAAGGCGAAAAAGAGCGTCTGCAGGCGTTTGAAGGCCTCGTGATCGCCTACAAGCGGGGTCCGCAAGGCTCGTTTACGGTGCGCAAAATCAGCTTCGGCCAGGGTGTTGAGCGCATCTTTCCTTTCAATTCCAAGGTCGTCGACAAAGTCGAGAAGCTGCGCTCGGCCAAGATTCGCCGCTCCCGGCTGTTCTACCTGCGTGCCCTGCGCGGCAAGGCGGCGCGCCTCAAGGAAGTGGAGCGCTCGTAGCCGTCTCGGGCCGCGAACCGGGCCGGCAGGGGCGCTTCTCTCGCGCCCTTGCTTGGGCGCTGCGCACACTCGCTACACTCAGGAAGATGTCCTCCTCACCCCGCTCGCTTGCTTCCCCGCGTACGCCCCTGCCCGACGATCAGGTTTCCAAGGCCACGCGCAAGCTGCGCATGCTGCGCGCTTTATGCTGCGACGACAGCTACGAACAGCAGGCGCGCGCAACCGGCGCCCGGCGCATCGCAGGCATTGACGAGGTGGGTCGCGGTGCGCTCTTCGGCCCGGTCGTGGCAGCTGCGGTCATCCTGCCGGACGGTTGCCACGCCGCAGCGTTGCAGCAAGCCGGGCTTCGTGACTCAAAGCAGCTGGAGCTGGAAGACCGCGAGCGTCTTGCCGCGATGGTTTACGGCTGTGCCCTCGCCGTTGCCATCCGAGAGGTCGACGCCGCGACCATCGATCGAATCAACATCTACCAGGCGACCAAGCTCGCCATGCGCCAGGCGTATGAAGCACTCACGCCCGTGCCGGATCATCTATTGATCGACGCTTTGCGCCTCCCCGTTGCGTGCGCGCAGACAAGCATCATCTATGGCGACTCGCGCTCCCTTTCGATCGCCGCAGCATCGGTGGTCGCGAAGGTCTACCGCGACGCACGCATGGCCGAGCTGCACCAGGTATTCCCGGCGTACGGCCTGCGCGACCACAAGGGGTACGCGACTCCCGAGCACGGACGCGCGCTGCTGCGGCACGGGCCGTCGCCGCTGCACCGGCGCAGCTTTCGGCCGGTATGGGAAGCAGGGCTGCCGTGGGACTGAGACTTGCTCTTACAGCAGGCAGCAGCCATTTGCTGCTCGGAAAGGAACCCTCGTTTGCCTCTACGCCTGATGTGCCTGACTGCCCACCCGGACGATGAAGCCGGAGGCTTCGGCGCGGCGTTGCTTCGGTCTGCTGATCGCGGGATCGCGACTGCCGTGCTGTGCCTGACCGAAGGCGCTGCCGGCTCTTACCGTGAGCCGGGCCAGACGGACGAAGCGCTCGCCGCGCTGCGAAGAACCGAGTTCCAGGACGCGTGCGCGGCGCTCGGCGTCGGGCAGGGCGAGCTGCTCCGGTACCCGGATGGGGAGCTGTGGCGCGAGCCGTTTCTGCCGCTGGTCGGCGTTTTAGTGGAGGCGCTTCGTCGGTTTCGGCCGCATGTGGTGCTCACCTTTGGCGGCGAGGGCGGGGTTAATCAGCATCGCGACCACACCGCGGTTTCGCTTGCGGCCACTGCCGCGTTTCACTGGGCAGGTCGGGCCATGTTCTACCCCGAGCAATTGACGAAGCTGAAGGTATGGGCGCCGCAGAAGCTCTACTATGCGGCAACGCCTTTCATCTCTTCCCAGGACGAAGCCGTGCGGCGAACCGGGACGCGCGCGCCGGCGTCCCTTCGCTTTGAGCTCGGTCCCTTGATGGACCGCAAGTTCGATGCTTTCGCGAGACATGCTTCGCAGCGAGGCGTACTCGAGCGGGTGCGTTCAGAGCACGAAGATACGTTTCAATATGAGGACTACCTGCTGGTCGCGGCCAGGACGCCGGTCGAAGGTGAGCAGGATGTATGGGACGGGATCGTCGAGGAGTAGGGGCTTGCGCCGGACAGCGCATTCGTTGCCGCTCAGCGAGGTACCAGGAGATTGCCGGTCAGGGCATCCGAGCCGTCCTCCGGCTCGCTCAGCCCGCCGTAGCGGCGGTTGCGGCTCCCGTAGGCTTCCAGTGCTTCCAGCAGGTGCACACCGCGAAAATCCGGCCACAGGCGCTCGGTCACAAAGATTTCCGTGTAGGCGATCTGCCACAGCAGGTAATTCGAGACACGCATTTCACCCGAGGTGCGGATCAGCAGGTCCGGGTCCGGCATGTCGCGGGTATACAGGTGGCGCTCAATGTCGCGCTCGGTCAGGTGCTCAGGGCGCAGCAGGCCCTGTTCGATCTCGCGAGCAAGCCCCCGCACCGCATCGACCAGCTCGGAGCGGGCGCCGTAGTTCAACGCGAGCGTGAGCGTCGTGCCCGTGTTGCGGCACGTTTCCTCCGAAGCCCACTCCATGCGCTCGCGCACCTCGGACGGCAGCTCGTGGATGCGCCCGATGTACTGGATACGCACATTGTTGTCGTTCATGCGCTGTACGTTGTTGCTGAGGTAGCTCGAAAGAAGACGCATCAGGAACGAGACTTCGAGCCGCGGCCGGCGCAGATTATTTTCAAGCGAAAACGCGTACAAGGTGAGCCAGGGCAGGTTGATGCGCGATGCGGTTTCCACCACGAACTGCACGGACTCAGCGCCCTGTTTATGGCCGAAAAAGCGTTTCATGGCGCGCTTTCCGGCCCAGCGACCATTGCCGTCCATGATGACGGCGACGTGTTCGGGAAGCCGGGAAGGGTCGAGACGACGGTAAACGGCCGCCTCGTCCGCGGGGAGCTCGTGAACGCGGCTGGGCTGCGCGAGTGGCACAATCGACCTCAGTTCAGACCGTAGCATAGCGAAGCGCGCGGGGCAAAGAGAGCCGGCACCCGCACATTACGCTCGTGCCAGGAGCTGCCTGCCGGAGGTTGCTTCTCTCGCCATGTCACGCGCCTGGCTCAGCAAAACCTGCTGCTGAAAGGCATTAAGGCGCCCGGAAAGCGGCAAAAGTTCTGCCAAAAAAGCGTCGGCCACCACGGCGGTTACGATTTGCACACGGCGCGAGTACGCGTCGTGCACCAGCTCGGTCACAGGCGCGCCGAGCGCGGAGGCAAGCCGCTCGAGCGAGGACAACGTCGGCATCGCTTTCCCATTTTCTATCTTGGAGATGTAGGTGCGCGGCACCAGCATGCGCGCCGCCAGCTGCCGCTGGCTCAGGCCTCGACCGTGCCGAAGCGTACGTACCGCTCGCGCGACGTTCAGTTCCTCGGTCGCTGCCGGCTCCGTGCTTTGCGGAGCGAGCGGAGGCAGCGGCTGCTCCTCCGGCTCCAGTGCCTTTTGGCAGCGGCGGCAGTTGCCGTGCACGGTGCGAAACTGCACCAGCTGACAGCGATCGCAACGCAGGACCTCACGCGACTCAACGGTTGCTAAGGTGGTTGCCATAGATTGTGCGGGAGCGCCAGAGCGGGACGACCCATGCAGGCAGGAGCGCGTAAGAACGGCTCCAGCCGCTGAAACCTCTCCACCTTGCGCCCGGGCCCAGGGCTTGTCAAGCACCATGGGGATCCGATCAGTTACTTTCGGCACAAAACCCGAAGAAAACGGGACTAGCTTCGGTACCGCCGGGTGCGAAAAGATGGTGTGGAGCCGCACGAGGAAAGTTCCTCAGGCGAGGTGGGCAGCGGCCGCGCGCTATGCTCATGCGATGAGCCCTGCCGCAGCACAGCGAGCGCGCACCCGCGCCAAAAAGAGCCGCAAGCGCAAGCGCGCCGGATGGCTCGCATGGCTTCCTTTGCTGCTCGCCATTGCGGTGAAGCCGTTCGAGGTGCGCGCGGCCAGCGTGCTCGCGTTGACCGGGCCGGGCGCGCTGCGGCTGCTGTTTCCGTTTGTTGTGTTGGTGCAGGCACATGCGCCCGCGTCGCTCGCGCCGGAGCAGCGGGATACCCTCGCCGAGTGGGCGATGTGGGCGCAGTTTCCTGTGTATGGGCTGCTCATGGCGCTCGCTGCACGCTGGCGCTCGTTTCTCTTTGGCGCTGGACTGCTCGTAGTGGTCCATGCGGCCGCGATTGTGGCCGCAACCGTGCCGGCGATGGTTACAGATCACTAGATATGTAGAGAACACTCTTTCAGCCGACATGCGGGTCCGCGGCGCGCAGCTCCTCCACAATCACCTGCGCCGCAGCGCCGGCCTCGTCATACCGGTCGGGCGGAAACGAGATCGCGCCGACCCGCGCGTGTCCGCCGCCGCCGTAGCGCTCGCAGATCGCCGCGAGGTTGACCAGCTGCTCAGGCCGTGCGCTCGTCCAGGGATTGGTGCCGACCGCGACCTTGGTGCGAAAGCTGGAGCGCGACAATCCGACCGAGTAGGTCGAGCCCGGGTGCAGGTAGTACGGGATGAACTTGTTGTAGCCTTCAAGCTCGCGGTCGGCGATGTCGAAAAAGATGGTTCCCCGCGACTCACGGGAGCGCTCGCGGATGACCTCCAGCGCCGCCCGGTGCCGTGCCAGCAGGGGCGGCAGCAGCTCGGCGACGAAGGGCTGCTCCAGGATCTGCTCCAGCGGCATCGCGGTCAGCAGCGGAATCAGCCGCGGCACAAACTCCGGGTCGGTCGAGGACTCGATCGCGAGCGTCAGGCGCATGGCAGGCTCGCGCATCTCCACCGCTGCGGTCGCGCTTTCGTACAGGGCTCCAT
>CAXTMW010000038.1:0-9330 GCA_964245455.1 uncultured Acidobacteriaceae bacterium | reverse complement strand
CCATCCACGATATCGGCCCAGTACACGAGCGAGGCGACGCCGGAGCGATCGAAGCCGAAGCGCGCCGCGGCGGTGTCGGCGATCAACGACGTGCAGGAGGTGTACTCCGGATCGAAGAAGCGGCGATTGCGGAAGTCGCTCGCCGGATCCTCGAGGCCGCGCTCATAGGCGGCGTGGTCCTCGGGCGACAGAAATGCGCTGAGGTGATGATCGAACCACCAGGTCACCCGCGGCGACGGTGAGTACTTGAAGTCGACAATCGCGTTTTCATCGCCGGTAAAGGCGGCGTCGTTGAACAGCGAGCCCGCGCGATGCACCAGTCCGTGGTACTCGTAGGTGGCGTGTGGATCGATGCACTCGCGGTGGAAGCGGGTAAACAGCGAGGCGGAACAGGCGCCGTCGAAGCACTTGTCGTGATAGAAGACGCGGACCGTCAACGCAGGGGACTCCTTTAGAGTTTGGAATCTATTAGAATGGCGGCGCTGCCGGACGATGTCAAGCCGCCGCTTTACTCTTAGAACAAAGAACGGAACAAGGAACGCATGTCTATGCGGAAAACGCCGGAGCAAACACTGCCGGAAACGGAAGCAAAGCTGCGAGCCGATAGCTCAAGGCCACCGACCGGAACACTCCAGCGTGTGTTTTTCGGCGCGCGCGGGCTGCGCGCCGGGTGGGGCTGCCTGCTCTTTTTGGCGCTGCTGACGCTGGTTTTGTTTGCAATCAACCGCCTCCTGCACCTGCTTCTGCACACGCCGAAGCCGACGCCCGGTGCGCTCCAATCGCCGCAGCAGCTGATCGTAGTGGAGCTGGGCTCGGCAGCCGTTGTTTTGCTGATCAGTTGGATCGTGACACGATCGTTCACGAGTTTCGGGCTGGGTGACCATGCTTTCCTGCCGCGGTTCGGCGGCGGCCTCCTCTCCGGGTTCGCGGCAATTTCGGCGCTGGTCGGCCTCCTGTGGTCAACGCACCTGCTGGTGCTTTCAGGCGTGGTGCTTCCCACGCGCGCAGCGCTGGGCTACGGGGCTGTTTGGGCGTTCGGGTTCCTGCTGGTAGGTTTTTTTGAGGAGTTGCTGCTGCGCGGCTACCTGCTGTTTACGCTGGCGCGCGGCATGGGTTGGTTCTGGAGTTCCCTGCTTCTTTCCGTAGCGTTTGGTGCGATCCACGGCACCAACAAGGGTGAAACGCCGGTCGGCCTGTTTTCGGCGGCCGCGGTCGGCCTCCTGTTCTGCCTCAGCATCTGGTATACCCGCTCGCTCTGGTGGGCGATCGGCTTCCATGCGGCATGGGACTGGGGCGAGAGCTTTTTTTGGAGCACCTCAGACAGCGGCACGCTCGTTCAGGGTCACCTGCTGGGCGAGCGCCCCACAGGGGCGCCCCTGTTGAGCGGCGGCGCGACCGGCCCGGAGGGCAGCGTACTGGTGTTTCCGCTGCTGCTCGTGTGCGCGCTGCTGGTGCACCTTTGGTGGCGTCGCATGGGCGCGGCTGCTGCTGTCACAACCGGACAGGAGCCTGGGTGAGAGAATCACGACGTGATCCGCAGGCCTGCCGTTTCCCCATCCCGCCCCGCGCGTCCTGAGCGCAAACGGGGGCGCACACTTCGCCGCACCCTGCTGGCGTTGGCTGCGCTGCTCGCTCTGGTTATCGTGATCACGATGGCTTCCCTGTTCGCGCTTCACCGCCAGATGCGGCGATCGCTTGCGCCTCTGGACGGCTCGCTGCAGCTGCCCGGGCTCAGCGCGCCGGTCACGGTCCGGCGTGACGCGCACGGTGTTCCGCACATCGAGGCAGCGAACGTCCACGACCTGCTGGCAGCCCAGGGCTGGGTGACGGCAAGCGACCGTTTGTGGCAGATGGACATGGCCCGGCGGCTGCCGGCCGGTGAGGCTGCGGAGGTGCTGGGTTCCGCGGTGCTGGAGCATGACCGTGCCGAGCGCACGCTTGGCATCCGCGATGTGGCCGCTCACCTCGTCAGCACCCTGCCGCCCGAGCAGCTAACGCAGCTCGAAGCGTATGCGCTCGGCGTGAACGCCTACATCGCCGAAGCAGACCGCCAGGGCACCCTGCCGGCCGAGTTCTCGCTGCTGGTGTACAAGCCCGCGCCCTGGCGGCCGGTCGACTCGCTGCTGGTCGCGCTGTCGATGTCGGAGATGCTGGACGAGCGCTGGCAGGCCAAGCTGAAGCGCGAGCAGGTGACAGCGCAGCTTGCCGCGCACGGTGGAGCGTCGCTGGCAGCGGACCTGTACCCGACCGGCTCCTGGCGCGACCATCCGCCGGTGCCGAGCGCACCCGCAATCTCAGACCCGCAGGTGGTTCCGCAGATCCCGCTCGATCCGTCACAGGTGCGGTTGCATATGCCTGTCGCGAGCGCGAACAGCCTGCTCGCGCTGGCAGCTATGGGCGAAGACAGTATCTGCGCCGGCTGCCGTCCGGGCTCGAACGAGTGGGCGGTCAGCGGCGCGCATACCGCCAGCGGCAAGCCGCTGCTCTCGAATGATATGCACCTCGAGCACGGCATTCCCGACATCTGGTACGAGTCCGAGCTTCACGCAGGCGGGTTCCATGTGGCCGGCGTTACCGTGCCCGGGCTGCCGTTCATCGCCGCCGGCCATAACGACCACATCGCCTGGGGCTTTACCGCGATGGGCGCCGATACGCAGGACATCTACGTCGAGCAGCTGAACGCGCAAGGCGAGTACAAAGCGGTCAGCGCCGACGGCTCGCAGCACTGGGTGCCGCTCACGCATGAACACGAAACAATCCGGGTGCGCGGCGGGAGGGGCGTCGCACTTGACGTCGAGCGTACGGCGCATGGGCCGATCCTGACCTCGATTCTGCCCAGCCAGATCCCGGCTGCCGGCAGCGGCGAAACACGCGCGCTGGCGCTGCACTGGTCTATTTACGACGATGCGGTACACGGGCTGCCCCTGTTCGCACTTAACAGCGCGAGCGACTGGACAAGCTTTCGTGCGGCGCTTGCCGCCTGGTGGGCGCCGACGCTGAACGTGGCCTATGCCGACGATGCGGGCCACATCGGCTACCAGGGGGTTGGGCTGATCCCGATCCGCTCCGGAGGGTTGCAGGCGATGCCGATTACTCCCGGTGCAACGCAGGCGTCCGCGCAACCGCTTCCCAGCGAGGCCGCCGGGCAACCTGGGGCCGCGCTGACCGCGCAGGCGCCCGTGGGCGAATGGACCGGCACCATTCCATTCGAGAACATGCCCAGCGTACTCGATCCGGAGGGCGGCATCGTCGCGACCGCGAATGCGCGCGTTACGCCCGACGGCTACCCCTACGGCATCACGCTCGACTGGGCCTCGCCCTACCGCAACGAGCGCATCTGGCACTCCCTGACCGGCAAGGGGGGCCTGACGCCGGCCGACATGCTGCGGCTGCAGACCGACGTGTACTCAGAGGTCGATCAGGGAATCGCACAACGCCTCGCCTACGCGATGGACCACGCGTCGCACCAGACGGCACGCACCCGCGCCGCCGCCGACATCCTGCGCTCCTGGGACGGCGTGCTCGCTGTCGACTCCCCCGGGGCCGCGATTGTAACCACCGCCGAGCAGCAGTTCTGGCCGATCGTGCTGGGGGCGAAGATCGGCGACAGCTGGCGCTTGTACGACTGGTCGGAGAGCACCTATGCGCGCGAGCAGATCATCGCGCACACGCCCGCCGCGTGGCTGCCGCGTGACTATAAGACCTGGAACGATTGCCTGGCGGCGCTGGTCAGTAAGGCGCTTGAGGTGGGCCCGGGAAACCTGCGCAGCTGGCACTACGGAGAGCGGCACACCATCGAGATCGAGCACCCGCTGTGGAAGGCTTTGCCGAGCTTTCACGCGGGCGTCGGGCCGCTGCCGCAGTCCGGGGACCAGTCGACGGTGAAGCAGATTTCAGGCCAGCTCGGTCCGTCGCAGCGCTTCACCGCCGACCTCGGCAATCTCGACCAGTCAACCGAGAACATCGTGATGGGCCAGTCCGAGGACCCGGCAAGCCCGTTCTACCGGGACCAATGGGCTGCCTGGTATGGCGGCACCACGTTTACCCTGCCGTTCTCAGGCGGCGCGGTCGCGGCTTCGGCCCGGCATACGCTGCAACTGGTGCCGTAGGGGTGCAGCGGGCGGCGTTCGCTCTGGTCGTCGGCTTGCTGGCTGCCGCCCCGCTGCTGCTCCGCGGCCCATCGTGCGGGCACGACTTCGACTTTCACCTGCAAAGCTGGTTCGCGGTGCGCGAGGCCTGGCGGCAGGGCCTCCTTGTGCCGCACTGGGTGGCCGGGGCCAACTACGGAGCGGGCGAGCCGCGTTTCGTGTTTTACCCCCCGCTGACGTGGCTGCTGGGGGCTGCACTAGGGTGCGTGCTGCCCTGGGCGCTGGTGCCGGCTGCATTCACTGCTCTGTGTTTCGCGGGCGCGGCCTCCTCGATGCACCGCGTTGCTGCTCGCCTGGTCGGAAGTGCGGCAGCCCCGGTCGCGGCTACTTTTTACGCGCTTAGCCCATACCTGCTGTTTACCGGCTATGAGCGCACCGCCTACGGTGAGCTGCTGGCCGCCGTGTGGACGCCATTGCTGCTGGAGGCGCTTCTGCTCCAGCGCTGGAGGCAGACGGCCCTGCTGATCGCGGCTCTCTGGTATACAAACGCGCCTGCGGCGGTGATGGGCTGTTACCTGCTGCTGCTCGCGCTCGGGTGGAGGATGGCGGGTCGCTCTCGCCTGGTGGAAAGCGGCTTTTTGCAACACATTGCGCGAGCGCTTTTGCAGGAAGGGCGGCAAACCTCCGGCGCGCTGCTGCTGGGCGGCGCGCTCGCGGCCGACTACCTCATACCTGCCTGGTACGAGCAGCGCTTTGTCGCGGTCGGCCGCGCGGTCGGGCCGGGCATGCGGGTGGAGGACAGCTTCCTGTTCGGCCAAACGGGCGAGCCGTTTCACGACCAGGTACTGCGTACCGCTTCGTGGATTGCCGTTGTTACGTTCAGCGCGGGAGCGCTTGCGGCGCTTGCGTGGGCGCGTCGTTCGCTGCGGGCATCGCGCCGGGGATCGGCATTCCATCAAGACGGCCCGGACCGCCTGCTCAGCTTTTTGGCTCTGCTGCTGACGGTCGCTTTCCTGCTGCAGCTCCCGTTTACTCGCGAGCTTTGGCATGTGCTCCCGGAGCTCGCGTTTCTGCAGTTTCCCTGGCGTCTGCTGCTGCCGGCCAGCGCAGCGGCGGCGCTGCTGGTCGCGGCCGCCCTGTCCTGGGTGCGCGGGCGCGGCAAGGCAGCAGTTTGGGCCCTCACACTTGCCTACGCTGTTGCAGCGATGGTGTGGGTAGAGCGTACCCGCTACCAGCCCTGCGATGAGGAGGACAACGTCGCGGCCCAGCAAGCGCTGGTGACAGGTGGCGAAGGCTTTGAGGGTACAGACGAGTACACTCCGGTGGGGGCGGACAATGGCGAGGTGCAGCGCGGTCTGCCGCATGTGCGTTTGCTGGCGGCTCCCGACGCGGACGAGGGCGACTCCGGCCCGGGTGACACAACAAAGCCGCCCTCCCTGCCGCAAAGGGGCGAGCTGGTTGCCGGCCGCATAGCCGGCCATATCGACGTACGCCTGTGGAGCAGCGAAGCCTTGCGGGTGCGCGCGACGCCGGCGCGCGACGCGTACGCCGTGCTGCGGCTGGAACGCTTCCCCGCGTGGCAGGTGCTGCTGAACGGAGCGCCTTGCGGCACCGCCTGCGTTCCCCGTGATGATGGATTAGTGACCGTGCACCTGCCGCCGGGGCGAACGAGCGAAATCGATGCGCGCTACCGCACAACTGGGGATGTGGAGCTGGGGCGCGCGCTTTCATCTGCCGCCTTGCTTGTAATCGCGGTGCAGGCCGCTGCGCAAGGGCGGTGGCGAACGCGTCGGCGGAGCTCCTCGGCAGCAGCTGCTCAGCTATGATGGGGTGGAAATGAGTCGAGATGTGCACGCGCTGCTGCGGGGGGGTGCCGCGGCAACAGACGCCGCGCTGGAACGGCTGCTTCCCCCGGCAGCTACCGCTCCCACTTCCATCCACCAGGCTATCCGGCACAGCACCTTCGCAGGCGGCAAGCGTCTGCGCCCGGTGCTTGCGATGGAGGCCGCATGCGCGGTGACCGGGGCTGTTCCCACTGGGGTCGATGAGCTGGGAGCGGCGCTCGAGATGCTGCATACTTACTCGCTGGTGCATGACGACCTGCCTGCGCTTGATAACGACGACCTGCGGCGCGGCAAACCGACCTGCCATGTGGTTTTCGGCGAGGCGCTGGCGATCCTGGCAGGCGACGCCCTGCAGACGCACGCCTACCGGGTGCTGGCCGGGCTCGCGTGCCCGGCTGCAGCGCGGGTCGAGATTATTCGCCTGGTCGCCGAGGCGACCGGCACGGTGGACGGCATGATCGGCGGCCAGGTGCTCGACCTGGAAGGCGAACACCATGCGCCGAGCCATGCGTCTGTGGAGGCGATTCACCGCGCCAAAACCGGTGCACTGATTCGAGTCAGTGTCGTCGCCGGCGGCATCTTTGCAGGTGCGAGCCCGGAGCAGACCGCGAAGCTCGCCGAGTTTGGCAGCAAGGCCGGGCTGGCGTTTCAGATTATGGACGACGTGCTGGATCGAACGCAGAGCTCGGAGCAGCTGGGCAAGACCGCCGGCAAGGATACGGCCAGCGACAAGGCAACCTGGCCCGCGGTGCACGGCATGGAGCAGTCCCGTCGAGACGCGGCGCGCTTGATTGAGGAAGCCTTTGCAGCGCTGACCGGATTCGGCGAGCACGCCGAAGGGCTAAAGGCCATTGCAACGTACCTTGTACGACGCACACACTAGGCTTAAAAGGAACCCAGGAGAGTAGCGCCATGGCACTGACAGAAGACGACGTCCTGAGCGCGCTGCGCGATGTCAACGACCCGGAGCTTCCGGTCAACATCGTAGACCTGGGACTGATCTACAAGGTAGACCTTGCGCCCGACCCGGACGCGCCCGGGATGCTGCCTCGGCAGAAGGTCGCCATCGAGATCACGATGACGACGCAGGGCTGCCCGGCGCACGCGATGATCCTGGAGCAGGTGAAGAACCGGCTTGCCGGTGTCCAGGAACTGAGCGAAACACAGGTCAACCTGGTGTGGGAGCCGGCCTGGACGCCGGACCGTATCAGCCCGGCCGCACAGAAGAAATTAGGAATCGCGGCGTTCTAAACAGCTACGCTGAATGGACGCCCGGCTTCCTCGTGCCAGGCCACAGGCATCTTCGGAACAGGCGGACGCGTTACTGCAGCATGATCTTCGCTGTAACGCTATGACTTTTAAGCCACCTCAAAGAAGCCCGAGACCTTGGTAATGCGTCCATCGTCTCCAAAGAAAGCCCAGCTGGAGCCGGGCTGCAAGGCAGCTCCCTCCTTGTCGTACAGCGTCCATGCGGCCATCGATTGCGCGTGGTGGTCAAGAAACGTGTGATTTTTGAAGGAAACGCCGGGCATGGTTTCCCGGAATTTCTCTATATAGGCAATCAGCTCCGTAAGGCCATGAATCTCGCCTTGAGGGTCGCTGTAGACACAGGCTTCCGCCACACTGCCGCTCAGCAGATCTCGACGCTGTGCCGGGCTAACCTCTTCCCAGGCAGCCTGGTAGGTAGCCCATGTGGAACGGTGTGCTTCGGTTGACATAAGGTCTCCTGACTTCCATCCGGTTTAACGCGAGGCGAGCGCACGAGCCTGGCTCGCGCGTCCATGCAGGCGGACAAGCTATGCCTGTCGCGAAATCATCTCCCGGATGCGCGCCGACTGTTCAGCCAGCTTTTCGATGAAGCTTTCCGCGCGGACCAGGAAGTCCTGGCCGGTATGGATGTGTTCCGGCAAGCGAGCCCACAGCTCCTGCGCGGCCTGCGGCCGCTCAAACAGTGTGGCCGCGGCTCCGGCGGCGGCGATGGCCAGCGCGCGGCGCTGGCGCCCGCACACAAACAGGACCGCGGCGGCGACCATGGTGGCCGCGGCTACATGATGGGACCAGTGCACGTTCTCGGCGCCGGCCAGAACCTCACCGACACTGCTCTTCGATTGCTTTGCAAGTTCCATGTCCTGCTCCTTCAGTTACCGTGCAGCTTCCGTTGGGATGCGGTACCCGAGCCAATGCACTGCCCCGTCAGTCAAGATCGAAGTCGCGCAGCGGGCGTTCGATGGTTGGCGTTTCCTTGCTCTTGCGGATCGCTTCGGCGAAGCGCTTTTCGAGCAGGTCTTCCTTGTTCCGCTCTGCATCGACCGCCTGCCGGAAGAGGGACTCCTTGCGGTCCTCGCCTTCCCGCATCGCCTTCGCCGCAGTCTCGAAGTCCTCAAAGGTGCGCTTGCGCGGAGCAGGGGTGTGCGCGATGACCGCGCGCGCGGCAGGGTCGATGCGCAGCAGGCCACCGCACTCCGGGCAGGTCACGTCAAACGCGTCTGCTTGCCTTGCTTTCGCCATCAGTTCCCTTTCCTGCGCCAAATCCTGCGGCAAAGCTATAGCTGCAGCAGCTTGTGCCCCGGGCATGGGTCGCCTGCTGCCTCAACCAGCACGGTCGGCAGCGCCTTGCCGAAACGCGCCAGAGCCGCGGCAGCGCCGACACTGCGCTCCTGCAGGTGACCGCTCGGGTACACCGAAGCATACAGGGCCCCGACCCTGCGGCGTATCGACGCATCCTGCTCCAGCTCGCGCCGTGCAGCCAGGCGGCGCAGGCGGTTCAGCTGGTAGCGCATTTTCCCGGCGGCCACGTCGGCGGAGCGGCCCAGGTCCGCATCCAGGCTCCGCATCCAGGCGGTCAGTGCATCCAGCTCGTCTGTAAGGGCGCTCCCGGCGGCATGCAGCTTTTGTTTGCCTTCGAGCGGCAGATTGCGCGCGCCCACGCGATGCGTCAGCTCCTCCTGCGGCAGCCGTAGAATGTCCGGCAGATCGATGCCGTCATGCTCCATGGTTCTCGCTTCGCGCCCGGTGATCAGCGTCGCGCTCAGCCGCGGCAACACCGGTGTTTGCCGGCCCAGGATGTGCTGGTACAGCACGCCGGTCTGCGCGAAGTAGGCGATTTCGGCCGGGCCGCCGATGTAGGCCGCCGTCGGCAGAATAGCGTCCTGGAAGACGGGCCGGAGCAGCGCGTTGGGGCTCAGGCGTTCCGGTTCGGTGTCAAGAATCCCCAAGAGCTGTTCGGTCGAGTAACTCGAGTGGCCGGCGGTCCAGCTGCCGTCGGGTCTGCGCTTCAATGGCAGCCGTGTGTGCGCCCCGTTTCCGCGCTGTCCGCGAGCAGAAAGAGCAAACTCGCTCCCGGCCTTACGAGCACCTGCTGGTGGTAGCCGCGGCCCTCAAGAGCCGCGCCACGCTCC
>CAXTMW010000037.1:8824-22964 GCA_964245455.1 uncultured Acidobacteriaceae bacterium | reverse complement strand
TCCCTGCGGCGACGACCGGCTCCAGCGCGAAGATGAGCGCCGTGTGGCTGGCCGGCAAAAAGCCCTGCGCCCAGCTCTGGATGGAGAAAGCAGCCGCGGTGGCGAGCAGCCCGGCGACCAGCCAGGCCAGCAGCAGCGGCCGCGTGAAATGCAGGAACGGATGCGGCTCGAAAAGGGGCAGGGTCAGCGCCATTACCACGGCCGCGGTGCCGATCTGCACGGTCGCAAGCGCCTGGAACGGCACATGCCGCGAGCCATGGGCAAGCGTGAGCAGGTGCAGCGCGAACGCAAAAGCGCACGCGATGGTGAGCAGATCGCCGAGGCTGATGGAGCCGAATGCGGCGAGCGCCCAGGGCTGGTTCGCCGGCACTGCCAGTAGAGCAAGACCCGCAAAACCAAGCGCGGCGCCTGCGAATGCGCCGGGGCCGGGCCGCCCAGCGCCGGGCGCGCGCAGCCGCTGCGTAAGCGACAGAAAGGGAACAAACACAACCACCATGCCGGTGAGGAAAGCGGATTTGGAGGCCGTGGTGAGGCGGAGCCCGGCAGTCTGGAACTGGTAGCCGGCCGCGAGCAGCACCCCCGCCACCACGCCGACGCGCCAGGCCGCGGCGGGGAGCCCGCGAAGGTAGCGCGCGTACACGGCGGCCAGCACCGCGGTCGCAAGCAGCATGCGCAGCAGGTTGAATAACAGCGGTGACACATCGGCCAGCGCCTGCTTGACGAAGACGAACGTGGAGCCCCACACCAGCACGGTGAAGAAGAGCAGCAGGTGGGCCAGGGTTTCGCGGCGCATGGTCAGCTGCCCGCAGCCTGGTACCGCGGAGCCTGGTACCCCGCAGCCTGATACATGGTTTCGCCGCTCACAACCGTGCGCAGCACGCGCGTGTCGAGTAGGCCGCGCGGTGTGTCGGCCAAGGTGAGCAGGTCGTGGTCGAGCACGACAAAATCGGCAACGAACCCAGGAGCGAGCCTGCCTTTCCAGTGCTCGGCGCCCTCGGCCAAGGCCGAGCCCTGCGTGTAGGCGTAGAGGGCTTCCGGCAAGGTCAGCGCCTGCTCGGGAAAGAACGCCGGGCTGCTTTCGCCCGGGCCGCAGCTGCCTGGCAAGGGTCGGCGGGTGACCGCTGCGTACAGGCCGCGAAAGGGTGTGAGCGGCTCCACCGGAAAGTCAGTGCCGTAGGCCAGCGGAACGCCGGCCTCGGCGAAGCTGCGCCAGGCGTGGGTGCGTCCGGCGCGCTCGGCACCCAGCCGCGCTTCGGTCCAGCGCATGTCGGTGAGCAGGTGGCTCGGCTGCATGGACGCGATCGCCCCGGCCTCACGGGCACGAGCGAAGTCGAGCGCACCGGCGGTCTGCGCGTGCTCGATGCGAAAGCGAGTAGCCGCTGGGACTGCCCGGCGTACTGCTTCAAACGTCGCGAGCGCCATCGCGAGCGCGCGGTCGCCGATGGCGTGAAAACCCAGCTGGAAGCCTGCGGCAGCGCGCTCGATCGCAAGGGCTTCGAGCGTTTCGGGCGTGTAGAGCGGGATACCGCTGCCTTCCGGCGCGTCGCTGTACGGCAGGAGCAAGGAAGCGGTGCGCGAGCCGAGCGAGCCGTCGAGGAAGGCCTTGAGCATGGTCGTGCGCAGCAGGCGGTCGCTGGGCGCCGAGGTCCGGCGCTCCTCCAGTGCAGCAAGCGGGGCGTCAAACGGCAGCCACTCGCTCACGCGCAAGGGCCGCTCGCCCGCGGCGTGAAGCGCGCAGCTCGCTCGGAAATCCTCGTCGGTCGAATTGTCTTGCACGGAGGTGATGCCGCAGCGGAGCGCGTCGGCAAACACCGCGCGGAGGTCGCGCATGCGATCGGCAAGGGCGGCGGGCGGGATGTGCCGCTCGACCAACTGGCGCGCTCCGCGTTCGCGCAGGATCCCGGACGGCTCACCGACGGCATCTCTGTCAATCGCGGAGCCCGGCGGCGCCTCCGTTGCGCGCGTCACGCCGGCGAGCGCGAGTGCGGCCGAGCTGGCGACCGACAGGTGGACATCCGCGCGCACTAGCACCGTCGGGCGTCCGCCGGCGGCTTCGTCCAGGTCGTGGCGTGTCGGTAAAACGGGTGGGGACCAGAGCGTTTCGTCCCAGCCGCCGCCGGTCAACCACGCGTCTTTAGCCAGGCAGACAGGCAGACGGGCAGCGGCTTCGCGCACCCGTGCCATGGCTTCCGCGAGCGACCGCGCGCCGACGAGGTTGATTACGCGCAGAAGCCTTGCGCCCTCGCCGAGGTGCAGGTGGGCATCGTTAAAACCCGGCATGGTGAACGCTCCCCGGAGATCAACAAGACGGGGATCTTCGCGCCGGGTGGCCGCGGGCGCGCTCCGCAGCAGCTTGGCATTGTCGCCGGTCGCGACGATCTCGCCCCGCTCGACCAGCATCGCCGACACATAGCGCGGATTGCCCGTGAGCAGCTGCTCGCCGGTCAGGATGCGTCCGTTGAAGAAGAGCGTTGGCGGCACCGGGCGAGTGTAGCAGGCGCCCTAACGCGTCTAAAGAGCACGTGTGAGAAGTTCAAACGAAATCAATGTATGATCGTGAGAATGGGTGGGCGAAGTTTGATCAAGAGGAACAAGGTCATCCTGAGAGGATGTGTAAGAAGTTCTAAGAACTAATTGGGGGTCATCCTGAGCGCAGGCGGGGTCCCCGGCGAGCTTGCTCGCTGGGGTGCAAGCGAAGGATCTGCTTTTTGCTTTATCCGCGCGCGCGAATCTTGCATAAGTAAACTTCTCTCACATTCCTCAGTCCGGCGGGGTCACCGGACTGTGCGCCGAGCCATGCCCCGAGCCATGGCAGTCGGCAAGCGCGAGCAGCAGCAGCAGAATGCGCCGGAGGCCAAGGTCGCGGCCGCGCGCGTCGAACCATTCGCCGGTGGTGTGGATGCCGCCGCCCTCGCCGCCGGCACCGATGCTGATGGCCTCGACTCCCAGCGACAGCGGGATGTTGGCGTCGGTCGAAGCAGTGCGGGGTTCGGTGCGCAGGCCAAGATGGCGGTCCACTGCGCGCAGCAGCGCGAGAATGCGCGCATCCGGAGGCAGCGAGCCCGCGGGCCGGTCGCCGATTCCCGAGATGGTAGAGCGCAGCGCGTGCTCAGGCGGCGCGCCGAAATTGGCGGCGAGCACTGCGTCCTCCACCGCGCGGTGCAGCTCGGCTTCGAGCCGCAGCAGTTCATCCGCGTCGGTCGAACGCAGGTCGAAACGGCCCACGGCGGAGGCTGGAATGGAGTTGATCGCGGAGCCGCCCTCGATGGTACCGACGCTCCAGGTGCTTCTGCTCCGCGATCTGCCGGAGGATGACGTGCGCGGCAGGCGCTCCCCGAGGTTTGCGGCTTCGCCTGCGGGCTCAGACGGATCGTCCCTGGGAGAATCGCGTGAGGAGCTGAGGGCGCTTTGCCGCGTGTGCAGGCGGGTAATCGCGTCGCTGAGAGCGACGATCGGGTGGGGGCGGCCGGCAGCGGTCCAGGAGTGGCCGCCCGCGCCGGCGAGGGCGACCTCGAAGCGGCGGCTGCCGAGTGCGGCGGTCACGGCCACAGCCTGCCCGGCGCCATCGAGCACCAGGTGCGCCGCGATGCGTGAGCGCCACGGGGCATGCGCGTAGATGTGCCGGGTGCCGCGCAGATCGCCTTCGCCTTCCTCGCCGACGTTGCCGACAAAGAGGATGTGGCAGGGCGGCTCAATAGCCGCGTGACGCAGGGCTGCCGCGATGGCGAGCATACCCGCCAGGCCCGCCCCGTTATCGCAGGCGCCGGGCGCCTCCAGCCGCGTGCCGGCAACGGAAGGCGCAAGCCGCGTGTCGCTCGGGAAGACGGTGTCAATGTGCGCGGACAGCAGGATGACGGCGGACGGGGGCGGTTCGACTGAATTCTCGAACAAGGCTTGCTCGCCGGCAAGGGCGCGAAGCGAGCCGAGCACGTTGCCGGCGTCGTCAATATGCACGTCCGCAAGGCCCAGCTCCGCGAAGCGCTCCCGGAGCCAGGCGGCCCGGCGAGCCTCGGCAAACGGCGGCGCCGGGATGGCGACGCACTCTGCCTGCCAACGCATGATCTGCTGCTCGTGGAGGTGCAGCCAGCCTAAAGCCGCGTGTACGGCGCGCTGCGAGGCGATCTGCCCGATCTGCGCAAAGGCTGAGGGAGGGGTGGTCATGGGTGCGGGAGATATTTCAGCGTAGCACCGGGCCGCCAAGCTCCACGGCAGCGGCATTTTGCCTAGCCTCGACCGGGTACTCCACTGAATGCAGCCAAAGCCCGCTTGCCGGTGCGGTTGGGCCGGCGGCGGAGCGGTGCCGGGCGGCCAGGATCGAGGGCAGCGTTTCCGGGGGGAGGCGGCCGCGGCCGACCTCCAGAAAAGTACCGACCAGGTTGCGCACCATGCGGTGCAGAAAGCCGGAACCTCGCACGCGATAGGTGAAGCCGTCCCCGGCGGCGGTCCACTTCGAGCTGTAGACGATACGAACGGTGGAGCGCTCGGGCTGAACTTCGGGTTCGCGGCGGCCCGCGGCATCCGGGTCATGCGCTTGGAAGGAGCGGAAATCGTGCGTGCCGATGACGAGCCGGGCGGCTGCCTCCATATGGTCGAGGTGCAATGGAAAGGTGTAGTGGCAGACATACGGCGCGTGCCAGGGCAGACACAGCGAAGCTTGCGATATGCGGTACTCGTAGGTTTTGGCGCAGGCGCTATGCCGGGCATGGAAGTCGTGCGGCGCGTGCTCAGCCGCAAGCATACGGATGGCCGGGGGCAGTGTGTAGTTGAGGGCGCGCACGAGATTGGCTGCCGGGATACTCGCCCGGAGGGCTACAGACGCGACCTGCCCGAGCGCATGCACCCCCGCATCGGTGCGGCCCGAGCCTTGCGGTAGCGTGTGCTCCCCGGTGACGCGGGCAATCGCCTCGGCCAGCTCGCCCTGCACCGTGGGGCGGCCGGGCTGCACCTGCCAGCCGGCAAACGGGGAGCCGTCATAGCAGAGCGTAAGCTTCCAGGCTGTCCTGTTTTCGTCCGCAGCCATAAGACGAGCGTACCGAAATCTGAGCCGTTGGGGGACGCAAGCGCATCTGTTGCCGTGGGTTATACTCGCGGGTACTCGGCTCAGGGACGCGACACACACACGCAGCAGCGCGCGCTGCACAAAGGATCCGGATGCACCAGGGTAGGGCAGGCACAGCACAGGACAGAACGCGTTTCGGAGCGTCACAACAGTTGCGGGCTGTCGCCCTTCTCTCTACCGCCCTTCTTCCCGCTTCGGTTCCGCAGTGGCTGCTGGGGCAGGCAACCGCCGGCACCGGGCAAAAAGGCTCGACCCCGCCGGCCAGCCCGAGCATCAGCAAAACCACGGAAGCAACCGAAGGCGGCATGCCGAGCGAGCCGCAGCCGAACTACACGCAGCCGCTGTTTATGCGCTCGACCGACCGCGACTTTTCGCGGCCGCGCGGCTACTTCTCCAACCCTTTGGCCCCGTACACCGCAACAACGGTGACGCCGCCACGCTTTACCAACTCGCCGCGCCTGCCCGACCTGCTCAAAAGCGGTCGTATCCTGCTCAGCCTGACGGACGCGATCACGCTCGCGCTTGAGAACAACTTCGACATCGCAATCCAGCGTTACAACCTGGACATTGCCGATACGGACCTGCTGCGTTCGCATGCGGGTGCGACCCTGCTCGGCGTCAACGCCGGCCTTGTGACCGGGACCATTGGCGGCGCCACCACGTCGCTGGCCTCAGGCGGCGGCCCGGGCGGCACCAGCGTAAGCTCCAGCGGCGCGGCGACCGGCAGCGCCGGCCAGGCACTCACCACAAACCTGGGCGGCCCGCTGCCCGAGTACTTCGACCCCGTAGTTGCGGGCACGATTGAGCTCGAGCGGCAGTACATCCCGGAAGCGAGCCCGGTGTTTACCGGCGGCGCCTCGCGGCTCGATGAAAATCTGAACCAATATAACTTCAGCTACACACAGGGCTTTGAAAGCGGCACGCTGGCCCAGCTTACCTGGAACAACAGCTACCTGACCGAGCCGAACCCTTTCCAGGCATTCAGCCCGCAGACCCAGAGCACCTTCAATCTGCAGCTGACCCAGCACCTGCTTCGCGGCTTCGGGACGGGCATCAATGGCCGCTTCATCGTGCAGGCCAAAAACAATCGGCGCGTTACCGACTCTGCCTTTCGCCAGCAGGTGCTATACACCGTGAACCAGGTGGAAACCATCTACTGGGGCCTGGTAAGCGCGTATGAGGATGTGCAATCGAAGCAGCGAGCCCTGAACCAGTCGACCCAGCTCGCGGCGGACGATCAGAAGCAGCTGGAAATCGGCACGCTTGCGCCGCTCGATGTGGTCAACGCGAAAAGCCAGGTAGCGAGCGACCAGCAGGCGCTGGTGACAGCCAAGAGCACGCTTGAGTACCAGCAGCTGGTGATCAAGCAGGCGGTCTCACGCACCCTCGAAGATCCGGCTCTGGTGGGCACCCCGGTGGTGCCCACTGATCGCGTCAACCTCCTTGAAACGCCGGAAGAAAAAACGCCGGTGGAGGACCTGATCCGGCAGGCAGAAGCGAACCGACCCGAGATCGAGCAGGCGCTGCTTGCGCTGAAGAACGATGAAATCACGCTGAAGGGCGAAAAGAATGGGTTGCTGCCGACGGTCGACGCGTTTGCTTTTTACGGCGGCTCGGCGATTGGCGGCGCGCCCAACCCGGTGTTTGGCACGGGCGGCTTCGGCACCTCTACAAAAGCTGCGCCGGTTGGGTACGGGACAGTTTTTGAAAACACGTTCAACAACAGCAACCCGAACAAGGGCGCGGGCCTGACCCTGTCGGTACCGATCCGCAACCGGCAGGCGCAGTCTGAGCAGGCCCGTTCGGTGCTGGAGTACCGGCAGCAGCAGATGCGCGTGCAGCAGTTGTATGTGCAGGTGCGCATGCAGGTGATCAACTCGCAGTATGCGCTGACCAACGACCGCGCGCAGGTCGCCGCAGCCGATGCCGCGCGTGAATTTGCGTTCCAAAGCCTGGATGCCGAACAGCGCAAGCTGAAGCTCGGCGCGTCCACGACCGCGAATGTGCTGCAGCAGGAGCGCAATCTGGCCATCGCGGAGGACAACCTGATCAACGGGCGCGCTACCTATGCGAAGGACCGCGCGCAGCTCGATAACATTCTCGCGAGCACGCTTGATAAGTACGGCATCAGCCTGGCGGATGCCGTGACCGGGAACATCACGCAGACGCCGACGATCCCGGGACTGGAGCCCGCGTCCGCGCAGGACAAGCCGACGGCCGCGCTGCCCACGCCGGGCCAGCCCGGCGGCAGCCCGAGCGAGGGGTTAAATCCGGACGGCACGCCGATCCCGGTACCCCCGCCTGGGCCGCCCACGCTGCCTCGGTAGAGCTACTTAGCAGCGTCCACTTGAAAAATCAATCACGCCCTGGTGTTATGAGCACTGGGCGTCAATCTCGACAGGAAAGTTGACTGAGTTCGCGATAAAGCAGAAGCGGTGCGCCTCATCATGCAGCTCCGTCGCGCATGTCACATCCTCGCCGTTCGCGAGCGTTACCGACGGTCGCAGGATTACCCGTGTGAAGGCTCCGGAGCCGTCGGCCTGCTCTCCCATCTCACCGACCGGCGCGTCTGTGTACCCAATCACGCGTATGTTGTTCGTGGCGCAAAGGTGCAGGTACCAGAGCATGTGGCACGAGCTAAGGCTGGCGACGAGCAGTTCCTCCGGATTCCAGCGAGTCGCGTCGCCCCGGAAGCTAGGATCGCTGGAACCGGCAATCGCGGGCTTGCCTTCCGCCCGGAGCACGTAATCTCGTCGGTAGGATCGATACTCGGCGGTCCCAACGCCGTCATTGCCGGTCCATTCCAGCGCTACTCGATACCTATGCTGCTTCATGCGGCTCATGTTTAGCGCTGCGCTACGGCGTTGAGTAGCGTGAAGAACTCGGGGAAGGAGATGGCGGCCGACTCGGCACCGCGAATCAGCGTGTCGCCGGAGGCGCGCAGAGCGGCGACCGAGAACGCCATCGCGATGCGGTGATCGCCGCCCGGATCGATTTCAGCGCCATGCAGCTGCTGGCCGCCCGGCACGTCGAGTCCGTCGTCGAACTCCTCCACCTCCGCCCCCATGGCGCGCAGGTTTTGGGCGACCAGCGCGATGCGGTCCGACTCCTTGACGCGCAGCTCGCGCGCGTCGCGGATGCGGATGCCGCCCTCGGTGTAGGGCGCGATGGCGGCCAGCACGGGCAGCTCATCGATAATCTGCGCGGAAAGCGCGCCGGAGATAACAGTGCCGCGCATCGCGCTCTCGGGCGCGTGCATCTGCACCGTGCCGACCAGTTCGCCGTGCTGCTCTTCCAGGTTGAGCACGCCCAAACGCCCGCCCAGCGCGGTACACACGTCCAGCAGCGCGGCGCGCGTCGGATTCATGCTGAGCCGGTCGAAGATAAGGCTTGAGCCGGGGAACAGGAGCGTCGCGCACAGGAAAAAGGCGGCGGAGGAAAGGTCACCGGGCACGGTGGCCTCAATGGCCGTAAGCGTTTGGCCGCCGCGGATGCTGACGCTGTTGAGCGTGCGGTCGATCTCGGCGCCGAAGGCAACAAGCGCGTGCTCGCTGTGGTCGCGGGTACGGACTTCCTCACGGACGGTCGTAACGCCCTCGGCCTGCAGGCCGGCAAACAGCACCGCGGTTTTGACCTGGGCGCTCGGCGTCGGGGTTGTGTAGTCAGTCGCCCGCAGCGCGCGGCCGCGGATGACCATCGGCGCGTGGCCGTCTTCGAGCGACACCTCCGCTCCCATGGCCAGCAGGGGCTTGCGCACGCGCTCCATGGGGCGGCGCGTCAGCGATGCGTCGCCCACCAGCGTGAAAGTGCCCTGCTGCGCGGCCAGCAGCCCGGCCAGCATGCGCATGGTGGAGCCGGAGTTGCCGCAATCGAGCGGGACCGTGGGCTCGCGAAAGCTGCCCGCCGCGCCGGTGATCTCCACAACGCCGTCCTCGGTTTTCGCTACGGTCGCCCCAAGGGCCTCGCCGCAGCCGAGCGAGCTCCACGGATCCGCGCCGGTAGAAAAGTTGGTGATGCGCGTGGTGCCTGCGGCGAGCGCCGCGAGCAGGGCGTAGCGATGCGAAATGCTTTTATCGCCGGGCAGCTGTACGCTGCCGGCAATGCCGCGCGCAGGCTGGATGAGCTGCGTCTGCGTTGAAAGGGAATCGTGCAAGGTGGTGAGGCTCCGCGCGGTCAGGGTTGCCCTATCGTAGCGGATGCCGCCCAATACGCGTCTGAGTCGGTGCGAAGTAGCCTTCGCAAACTTGCCTGCGCTAGTTACTACGGGAACTCTTCCGCTAGCCCCCGCTGCTCTGTATGCTGACCGTGTTTCGAGGAGCGACTTATGAAGCTCAGTCCATACCTGATGTTCGACGGGCAGTGCCGGGAAGCCTTCCAGTTCTACGAGCGATGCCTGAACGGTAAAGTCCTGTACATGGGGACCTATGGCGAGGCGCCCGGCGATCACCCGGCAGCGCCCGCGATGCGCGACCGCATCATGCATGCCACGCTGGTCTTCGGCGACAACACATTGATGGCCAGCGACGGCCCGCCTGGCCAGCCCCAGCCGTCGCTCTCAACGCACCTGGCCGTGGAAACGGTCACCCCCGAGAAAGCTGAAGCAGTGTTTGCGTCGCTCAGCGAAGGCGCGCGCATCACCATGCCGCTGGGCGAGACCTTCTGGGCGTACCGCTTCGGCATGTTGATCGATAAGTTCGGCGTGCCGTGGATGGTCAGCGCGGGTAAACCGATGGATGCGCCGACGGTTTAGCAGAGGCTGGGTGGTACGGCGTTCGTCAGGCGATGACCGTTGATAGATTGCGAGGACGAACGCGCGCTATCGCACGCGCAGGACCACCACGGTCTCATCGTCGAAGCGATCGGCCTCGCCCGGGAAAGCGGTGACTGCCGCGAGGATTGTGGAGGCTAGCTCCATGGCGCCGGCCTTGCAGTTCCTCCGCAGCAGCTCGATCACCCGCTCGATCCCGAACATCTCGCCGACGGTATTCTGCGCATCGGTAATGCCGTCGCTGAGGAAGACGAGCGCGTCGCCGGGACGCGTGGCGAGCGAGATTTCTTCGTAGCGCACATTGGGGAACAGCCCGAGAGGAAAGCCTTCCGCGCGCACCACGTCGATGGTGCCGCTGTCGGACCGTGCGCGGTAAAACAGCGGCTGGGTCGCGCCCGCGTTCGCAATCTGCAGCGTCATGTTGTCGTCATTCCACACCGCGTACACCATGGCCACGTACTGCGCCGATACATGACGCTCCTGGAGAGAATCATTGAGCAGCGCGAGCATTTCCGCTGGGGCCAGGTGGGTGCTGCCGGCCGACCGCATGATGCCGCTGACCAGCGCGGCGTAGAGAGCCGCGGGCGCGGCTTTGCCGCTGACGTCACCGATCGCGAGCGCTGACGAGGAGCTGTCGTAGCGGAGGAAGTCGTATAGCCGCCGAGGGCGCGCGCAGGCAGGAAGCGTGCGGCAAACTCGGCATGCTCGTGCTCCGGCGGGCGGTGGGGCAGCAAACGAAGCTGGACCTCGCGCGCCATTTCGAGATCGTGCTCCAGCCGCTGCTCCTGCTGGGCGACCCGCTGGTACAGCCGCGCATTTTCTATTGAAATCGCGATCTGCGAGGCGAGCGTTGTGAGCGTGCGCTCGTGGTCCTCATTGAAGTAGTTGGAGCGCGTGTGCTCGAGATCGAGCACCCCCATCACGGTGCTCTTGTAAACCAATGGCACGATCAGCTCGGAACGCGTTTCCTTATTTTGCATGTGGTAGCGCGGGTCTTTGCGGACATCCGGTGCGTGCACGAGCTTGCCGCCTTCGATCGCCTCGCCGACCAGGCCGCGGTTGACAGGCAAACGCTCATGGAGCTCGACTGGCTCGCCAAAGCGGGTAGAGAAGCGGCTCTCCAGAACCCCGTCGTTTTCATTGATGATCCAGATGGTGAAGAACTGGAAGTCGAGCAGACGGCGCAGCAGCTCGCCGATGCGGGTAAACAGCATCGGCAGGTCCAGGATGGACGTGAACTCGCGCGCAATGTCGTTGAGAACGCGCAGCGTTTGCGCCTGGCGCGCGACGCGGGAGTAGAGCCGCGCGTTCTCGATCGCCTGCGAGATGCGGGAAGCGGTCAGCGTGAGCAGGTACAGGTGCTCCGGCCGGAAGTAGTTGAGCTGCTCGCTCTCAATGTCGATGACGCCGATGAGACGGTCCTTCGCGATCAGCGGAACAGCCAGCTCGGAGCACACATGAGGATTGAATTCGACGTAGTCGGCCGACCGGCTGACGTCGTTGACCAGCATGGCCTGCCGTGTCTCGGCGACCTTGCCGACGATTCCCTGGCCGAGGCGGAGGCGGACGCGCTCGGCCTCGGGTTCGTGGCCAATCTGGAACCGCATCCGGAGCTCGCCGGTACGGTCGTTGATGAGGAATATGGCGAAGATGCGGAAGTCGAGCACCGCGCGCACCAGCTCCGCGGTTTGTTTCAGCAGCGTGCGCAGATCAAGCGTCGTGCTGAGCGTTTCTGCCAGGCGAATCAGAAACTCGGTCGTCGCTGGGGCGCGAGCGGCCTGCGGTACCGCGTCATGGAGGCTGCCGGCGAGGCTCGCAGGCGCGTCCGTCTCCCCCGCGTCACAGGCGAGGGGTGCTTCAGGCGTTTCAGACATGTCATGCACGCCTTCAGTCACTTCTCTCCTCCCTTTCCAGCGCGCAACTCAGTACGCTTTCGAAGCTTGGGACTATCACGATGCCGAATGCGGCCTCGTGTCCGGCCGAAAGGGAACTTAAGGCAAGCTGCCATGATATCGCGCGGGATACTGTCTAGGATGTGCCGGACACACTCCGACACACTGCTACGTAGGATTCGAGGATGCTGACCGACGCACTGGCCCCGAGGCGGTCGGCTCCCGCCTGGACCATCCGAACCGCGTGATCGAGGGTGCGGATGCCGCCTGACGCTTTGACGCCGCAGCGATCTCCGACCGTGTGCCGCAGAAGCGTGATGTCGGCGACCGTGGCACCGCCGGTTGAAAAGCCGGTGCTGGTCTTTACGAAATCAACCCCTGCTTCGACGCAGAGCTCGGCAGCCACCCGCTTTTCTTGGTCGGTGAGCAGGCAGGTTTCCAGAATGACCTTGAGAATGGCGCCTGCCCCATGAGCGATCGCGGCGACGGCGCGCAGCTGGGAGCGGAGTTCCGTGAAATGCCCGGCGCGCAACAGGCCGATCGGGAGCACCATATCGAGGTCCAGGGTGCCCGCCTGTGCGACTGCCCTTGCTTCCGCGCAGGTGCTCTCCGGCAGCGATGCCCCGAGTGGAAACGCCAACACTGTACCGACGCGGACGCCCGTGCCCGCGAGTGCCCGGTGCACGGCCGGTACAAAGACAGGGTTGACCATGGCGCAGGCAAAACCATGCTCAGCCGCCTCCGCCGCAAGCGCAAGCGCTTGTGCCTCGGTCGCCTCGGGCTTCAGCAGGGTGTGGTCGAGCGAGGCCGCCAGCGAGCGCGCGTTTGGAAAGATGCGGCGTATTTCCTCGACCGGCACCGCGGCGTTTGTCTCGATTACCTTCGTGGAGCTTGCCGCCGGCGCTTCCTGGTACATCGTGTCCTCGTGTTTCCGGCCTAAGCTTTCCAGGCTAGGTATAGTCCGCGACGTTCGGGGGCAGAATGCACACGTCCGCGAGATTGCGGTACTGCTCGCCGAAATCCATACCGTAGCCCACGACGAAGTGGTTGGCGATAGGGAAACCGACGTAATCCGCTTCGATCGGCTTCACGCGGCGGTCGGGCTTGTCGAGCAGGGTGGCGAGGCGGAGCGAGCGGGGGTGATGGTGCGAAAACATGGTGCGCAGAAAGGAAAGCGTTAGCCCGGTATCAAGGATGTCCTCCACCAGAATGACGTTTCGGCCTTCGATGGATTCATCCAGGTCCTTGATGAGCTTGACCTGCCCGCTGGAGCTTGTTCCTTTCCCGTAGCTCGCGACGGAAACGAAATCGAAGGTGCATTGGAGGTCGATGTGGCGCGCCAGGTCAGCGAGAAAGATCGCCGCGCCCTTCAGCACGCCCACCAGCAGCAGCGCTTCCCCATGGAAGTCTCGCGTAATTTCGGCCCCGAGCTCGGCGACACGGGCCTGGATCTGGGCTCGTGAAAGCAGCACCTCAAGCGGCCGGGAGGGAGCTGCGGTTTGCGGAAGGGGAAAGGACAAGGCTTCGCGGGGCTCCTTGCTCCAGAGTAATCGAGGTTGAGGTGTAAGAAGGCGGAGAGCGGCTGGATCGCCGCGGCGTCTATACTTAGGAGGATTTATGCTCCCTTACCTACATATCTGGCACTTCACGCTGGGAACGTTTGGCCTCATGCTGGACGTCGCCGCGGTTTGTGCCGGGGTGCTGCTGTACAGGAATCTTCAGCGGTACCGGGTGGACGCAGATGCGATCGGCATTATTGCGGTTGCGACTATCGCCGGCGTCGTGGGGGCGAAGCTATGGCATGTGTTTCAGGACCCGTCTGAGCTGATTGCGCATCCGGCGGTTTTATTTGAGCGAGCTGGGCTGGCCTGGTTTGGCGGGCTGGTGGGTGGCGTGGGCGCGCTGCTGCTCCAGGCGCGCGGCGTCCGCCTTCGCAGCGCTTCCATGCTGGACCTGTGCGCGCCTTCGGCTGCGCTCGGGTACGGCATCGGCCGGATCGGCTGTTTCACCTCGGGCGACGGAGATTACGGAAAGGCGAGCAGCCTCCCCTGGGCGATGAGTTTCCCGCATGGCATCGATCCGACGAGCTACCCCGTGCATCCGACACCGATTTACGAGTTTCTGGTTGCCGTCGTCATCACTGTGTACCTGTGGCGCCGCAGCGCCCCGTCGGCAGGGCGGCTGCTCCATGCGGGGCAGATTACCGGCGAGTACCTGGTTCTCTCAGGTGTAGCACGCTTTCTTATTGAGTTCATCCGGATCAACCCGCAAATCTACTGGGGCCTTACAAACGCGCAGGTCGCCAGTATCGGCAGCGTCATTGCAGGTGTCGTCCTACTCGTGCATGCGCGCCGGCACAGCATTGCCGTGTTGACGCTCGCCCCGGTTCCTGGTGGAGCCCGGGAAGTCGCGTCTTAAACT
>CAXTMW010000037.1:0-8814 GCA_964245455.1 uncultured Acidobacteriaceae bacterium | reverse complement strand
GCCGCTCCGAGAGTTCAGCACTTCAGTCACCGTGCGCCTCCGGATTCGGGAGTGTCGGTGCAGGAAGAGTCGCATCGTCTCGCCAGCTCTCCCTAGAAGAGAAGTGCTTCTGCGCCGATAGCCGCTGTGTTGCGCGAGATTCCCCTTCGCGCGCCGGGAGCGTGACTCATGAACGACTACATACTGCGGTACCTGCAGGAAGTTTGCACCATTGCCGCCAGCATCCGGCCGGAGCAGCTGGAGCGCATGCTTGGTTTTCTGCTGGAAGTCCGAGCCAACAACGGCAGGGTTTTCTTTCTCGGCGTTGGCGGGGGCGCGGGGCACGCGAGCCATGCGGTCAATGATTTCCGCAAGATTGCCGGGCTTGAGTGCTACTCCCCATCCGATAACGTTTCCGAACTGACCGCGCGCATCAACGACGACGGCTGGGATACCTGCTATGCCAACTGGCTGCAGGGCAGCCGGCTGTGCGCCGCAGATGCGCTCTTTGTCTTCTCCGTAGGCGGCGGCTCCATCGAGCGCAACATCAGCATGAACCTCGTCAACAGTCTTCACCTTGCCCGCGAGGTGGGCTCGCGCATTCTGGGCGTTGTCGGCCGCGACGGCGGCTTTACGGCGCAGGTCGGGGACGAAGTTGTCGTCATCCCGACACTCTCCGCGGACACGGTGACGGCCCATGCGGAATCCTTCCAGGCTGTGGTCTGGCACCTGCTGGTGTCCCATCCGGCGCTCCGGGCGCGTGAAATGAAGTGGGAAAGCGCGGATGTCGTCAAGGACGCGGAGCTCGTCAGGAAGTAGTGGCAAGCACCTTCGCACAACAGCGCGCCGTCTTCCTGGACCGTGACGGCGTGCTGAACGGCAACATCTTCTACCCGGACACGGGAGCCTGGGAGTCGCCGCGAGAGCCGCGCGAGTGGGCGCTGCTGCCTGGTGTGCTCCCGGCGCTGCGAGCCCTTGCGGACGCCGGCTTCCGCTTATTTCTGGTTTCCAACCAGCCCAATGTCGTCAATGGGAAATCAACCCTGGCGGCTCTGGAAGCAATGCACGAGCTGCTTGCGGAGCAGCTGCGGGCTGGCGCGATCGAGTTCACAGACTTCTTCTACTGCACGCATCACCCGCGATTCACAGGAGCCTGCCTGTGCCGCAAGCCGAATCCTCATTTTCTGGAGGGTGCCGCGCAGAGTCATGGACTCGATCTTGCAGGGAGCTGGATGATCGGCGATCGCGCGACCGATATGCAGTGCGGGCGGGCCGCCGGCACGCGCACGGTCTGGATCAACACCGGCCAGGAACGTGAAACCCCAGCTATGGACCTGGTCGACTTCATGTGTGGCTCGCTTCCCGAGGCGGTGAACCAAGTGCTCACCGCCCTCTAGAACAGGCAAGCGTTCAGGAAGCAGCGATCGCGCTCCGTACCGGACGGGGAAGTGCGTGAACCATCTGAGGCGGGACCTCGCCAAGCGAGAAGCCGGCCTGCACGGCATCCTGATAGAGCATACGGACGGTTTCAAGCGAGAACTGGGTGAGGTCTTTGCCGAGCAGCGCCAGCTTGCCCAGGATTTCCGGCGTCGCTGTGATGATGTGCGTGCCCGATTCTTCCGCGTGAAAAACGTTGAGCAACTCGCGGGAGCTGGCCCACAGCAGTTCGGCGCGGGGCCGGCCGGCCAGGAGGTCGACAGCCCTGCGCATGATCGGGACCGGGTCCACGCCGGTGTCAGCAATGCGACCCGCGAAGATGGACACGATGGCCGGAACATCCGGGTCGAGCGCCACGGCCACCCGGCCGACCTGCTCGAGGGTCATCAAAGCGGTTACGTTGACCGCAATGCCGTCGCGCGACAAACGCCGCACCAGCGGCATGGTCGAGAAGCTCTGGGTGTTGGTGACGGGAATTTTTACATAGACGTTCTTGCCCCAGGAGGCAATCAGGCGCGCCTGCCTTTCCATCCCGGCTTCATCGTCGGCAAAGACTTCAAAGGAGATCGGCAGGTCAGGAATTGCGGCGAGCACGGCGTGCGCAAACGCCTGAAAGTCCTTGACACCAGCCTTGCGCATCAGGGTCGGGTTGGTTGTGAACCCTTTGACATAGGGCTTGTTGTACATCGTGAGCAGACTTTCGATGTCTGCGGCATCGCAGAACAGCTTCACTTGCAGGTCATGGCACAAGTTCATCTGTGGCCTCGGGGAACAAGCAATGGGTAATGTGTGGCGGCTGTCAAGACTGTAGAAGTTTCATGTCGAGACAGTGAAGAAATTAGCTTCCTTCTCGATTACGAAAGTCCCTGAGTGGGAAGAATTTTCTCATCGTGAGCGAGACAGCAGGCCGTATGCTCTGGCCAACAGATCAGTCATGAACTTGTGGGAGCGGCGCGGCAAGGGAGCAGCCGAGCGCGTGGCTCTCATGCGCGTCCAGCTGCCGAAGCAGCGGCAGCAGAGGAGTACAAAGTTGAGCTTGATTTCATTTCCGCATGGCGAGCGTGCGGCGACCCACGGACGCAGTTTCTTCGTCGTCGGCGGGGCCGGCTTTATCGGCAGCCACTTCGTGGATCAGCTCCTGAGCAGGCCCGGCATGGCCGGCCGTGTGACGATCTACGACAACTTCTCGTCCGGCCGCTCCTGGCACTATGAGCAGCATCTTGCAGACCGCAGATTCTCTGTCGTCCATGCGGATGTGACCGATCTACCTCGCCTGGCCGCGGCTATGACGGGCCACGATGTGGTCATTCATCTCGCCTCCAACCCGGATATTGCGCGCGCGGCCACAGAGCCGGAGGTGGACTTTTACCAGGGCACTCTGCTGACCAATAATGTCGTTGAAGCCATGCGGCGCGTGGGCGTGGGGCAACTCCTCTACGCCTCGGGCAGCGGCGTTTACGGCGAGCTCGGGGAAACGCCGGTCGGCGAAGATGACGGCCCGTTTTTACCGGTTTCCACCTACGGCGCAAGCAAGCTGGCCGGGGAAGCGCTTATTGCAAGCTACTGCGCGATGTTTGGGCTGCGTGCTTGCGCGTTTCGCTTCGCCAATGTGGTTGGACCGCGCCAGACGCACGGGGTGGGCTTTGATTTTCTACGTCGCCTGACCGCGAACCCGCGGGCGCTTCGCATTCTGGGAGACGGCGAGCAAAGCAAGTCCTACATTCACGTCCTGGACGTGGTGGAAGCGGTGCTCCTGGCGCTGGATGCAAGCCGAGACGCGTACCAGGTCTTCAATGTGTCGACAGGCGACGCCATCACAGTAAGTGAGATTGCGAGTGAAGCCGTGAGCTGCCTTGGACTGACGCAAGCTCCCGCTTATGAGTTCACCGGGGGCACGCGCGGCTGGAAGGGCGACGTGCCTGTGGTCCGGTTGAAGAGTGAGCGGATCCGCGCACTTGGCTGGAGCTCGCGCTGGACCAGCCGGGAAGCGATCCGTGCCGCGCTCGATTCGATGCGCATGGAAGAGCGCGTTCTCCATGCATAAGCCTTCGATGCCCCGCCTGGCGCTGCTTGCCGGTGGCCTGGCGACCCGCATGCGGCCCGCGACCCTGCGGGTAGCAAAATCCATGCTGCCGGTTGCGGGAGAACCTTTTCTTGGGCACCAGCTCCGAAGGCTTGCGGGCGAGGGGATACGAGAGATCGTGATCTGCTGCGGGCACTTTGAAGAGCAGCTTCGGGAGTACGCAGGCAATGGCTCGGCCTGGGGTTGTGACGTCGTGTACTCCCCGGATGGCGCGGAGCCGCTTGGGACCGGCGGTGCCGTGCGCCAGGCTCTGCCGCTGCTCGGTCCGGAGTTCATGGTGATGTACGGGGACAGTTTCTTACCGGCGTCTTTTCCGCCGGTCTGGGCTGCATTCCAGCAGGCGGGTTCGCAGGCGTTGATGACCGTGTACCGCAACGCCGGCCTGTGGGATACCAGTAACGTGGAGTTTCGCCACGGACAGCTCGTCCGCTACAGCAAACACGCGCGGACGCCCGAGATGCTCCACATCGACTACGGCCTAAGCTGTTTCCGCGCGGACGCCTTCGATGAGTGGCCGATAGGGGTGCGCTTTGATCTGGCCGAGGTGATGACGAGCCTGCAGGAACGTGGTGCACTGGCCGGCTTCGAAGTGCAGGAGCGCTTTTACGAGATCGGTTCCCAGCCTGGACTGGCCGAGCTGGACGCGCTGCTCCGTCCATCCGCAACTCTTGGAGGCCAGGCATGATCATTGCAAAAACGCCGCTGCGCATTTCTCTCGGAGGCGGCGGTACCGATCTGCCGTCGTACTACCGCGAGTTCGGCGGCTTTGTCATTTCGGCCGCGATCAATAAGTATGTGTACATTTCGGCGAGCCGCTCGTTCTTCCCCGGCTACTTCCTAAAGTATTCCGACATGGAACATGCGAGCGAGCTGGACGGGATCCGGCACCCGATCTTCCGCGAAGCGCTCAAGATGCACGGCATTGAGGACAGAATCGAGCTGACCAGCGTCGCGGATGTGCCGGCCGGCACCGGCCTCGGCTCCTCGGGCGCCTTTACCGTAAGCCTGTTGCACGCCTTGTATGCGTATCGCCAGAAGCACGTGGCGAGCGAAACGCTGGCGCAGGAAGCAGTCGAGATCGAGATGAACCGCTTGCAGCAGCCGGTCGGCAAGCAGGACCAGTACATCGCTGCCTATGGCGGGTTGCTATGCCAGGAGTATCGGCGGGATGGCACGGTCGGCGTCGCACCGCTCAACATCTCCGAGGAGCGTACGCGCGAGCTGCGCGAAAGCCTGATGTTGTTCTTTATCGGCTCCACGCGCTCCGCGTCTACGCTGCTGGAGGAGCAAAAGAAGAAGTCGGAGGGACGCGACCCGAAGATGCTGGAGGACCTGCACTACGCCAAGCAGCTGGGCCATGAGGTCGAGCAGGTCCTGACCGCGGGCGATGTGCTCGATTTCGGAAGGGTGATGCACAGCCATTGGCTGCGCAAACGGGGCCGCAGCGCCGGGATGAGCAGCAACCGGGTGGATGAACTGTACGAGCTGGCGCTCTCGACGGGTGGGGCGACTGGTGGCAAGCTGGTCGGCGCGGGCGGATGCGGCTTCCTGCTGCTGCAGACCGGAGACCGGAAGCGTTTGAGGGCGACCTTGGAAGCGGCAGGCGTGTCGGAGATGGACTTCAGCTTCGACTTCGATGGATCGGTCGTGATGCTGCGGAACTAGCGAGATAGCGCCGGCCTGCACGGGCTGTGTCTGCACAGGGCCGCAGCGGCTTTGTTAGGCTTTGGGAATGGAGCTCATTATCAACGGGCAGGCGCGAGAGTTTGAGGCGCTGCGGGACGGCAGCACCGTTGCGGAACTGCTTGCCGCACTTGCATTGCAAGCCGAACGAGTGGCGCTGGAACGAAACGGAGAGATCGTGGCGCGTACGACCTGGGCCGAAACGAAGCTGGCGGCCGGGGATCGGTTGGAGATCGTGCACTTTGTCGGCGGCGGCGCCGGACAAAGCTAGAAGTTCGAAGAGGCCTCTGCAAGGCCGGTTCTCAACGAGAAAACGCAAGCATGCCGAAGAGCAGGATCCAGAAGATCCCCATCGCATGCCAGAACCAGGCGATGCAGTCCACCAGGATCTGACGCAGCTCGACCCGCCGCAGCTTGTATAAACCCAGCACGCCGACCAAAAGCAGCAGCAGCCCGACTACGATGTGGAGGGAGTGGCTGCCGGTCAGGACAAAGAAGAAAGCGCTGTCCGGGCTGCTCGCAAAACGGACGCCCCTGTCTCCAAGCTCCTGCCAGGCGAGCCAGATGCAGCCCAAATACGACGCGCCCAGGCAGGCGGTTGCCGCGAGCCACGGCCAGGTGCGCCTAGCCATGGGGCGCCCCATGCCCAGCCACTCCTCAATAACGTCCATCTCCCGGAAAAGCTGACGCCGCCCGTACTCTATCGTAGCGGAGGAAAGAATCAAAAAACCCGTCGCAAACCAGAGGGAGGACGGAATGGCCAGAGGCCGCCAGTCCGCGACATAGTTATCGCTTGCGTCGAAGTGGCCCGTGGTTTGCCGCACGAAAAAAGCGCTCACCAGCGACATGAAGAAGATCAGGTCGCCGGCCAGGAGAAACGACAATCCCAGACGGTAGCGCTGCAGCAGCTCCCGCGGATTGCGGCCGCGAAAGCCGTCATCTCCGTTGTCTCCGTCGCCGCCGCCTCCGGTAGGGCGGTTTCTGAGTGGCGGCCTACCGCCGAAACCGGGATCTTTCCTGTCCGGCTCCGCCTGCGTCGTGCGTGGAGTGTAAGTGGCGGGCATCCTGAGGCTCCCTGAAACAACAGCTTACTCGTCAAACGCGCCGCTGCCATCCCCTATGCATGAGGAAAGCTTTCGTGTGCTGATTTCATGATCTGTTTTGCTCGTTCTTGTTCGGGAAAGCGCTCGCAGCCACGTGCGCGCGCACTTTGTCGAGGAAGTACCGATGCACACGGGTGTCCTCGGAAAGCTCCGGGTGGAAGGTAGCGGCCAGCAGGTGCGCCTGCTCTACCAGAGTAGGAAAACCGTCGCGCTCAGCAAGGACGCGTACGCCTGCGCCGACGCGCGTCAGCCGGGGTGCACGGATAAAAACCATCTCGAGCGGCGGGCCGCCCAGCTCCGTATCGGCGTGAAGGATCGCGCTGTCGTTCTGGCGACCATAGGCATTGCGTTCGACCGTGGCGTCAAGCGTGCCCAGGCTCCTCTGCGCGGGGTGCAGCACCTCGCCGGCGAGCAGAATTGAACCGGCGCAGGTGCCGAACGTGGGCCGGGCGGCCGCAAAAGCCTGCAGGGCATGGAGGAAGCCGTCGCGTTCCAGAAACTTCAGAAAGGTCGTTGACTCACCGCCTGGAATGATGAGCCCGTCGATATCATCGAGCTCGGCGGGCTTGCGGACCAGCACAAGCGTGAGAGGCTCGCCCTCGGCCGAGGCTGCCCGACGCAGCGCGGAAACGTGGGCGGCGTAGTCGCCCTGCACGGCGAGCACGCCGACCCGCAGCGATCGCGCGCCTAACCCTGCCGCGGCTGCCGATCCGGCCACGCTAGACGCCGCGCATCTGCATCAGCGCCGCCGTTTCAAGCGCGGCGATGGCGAGGCCCTTCATGGCTCCGGAGCATTCAGCGCTGCACTCGAGCAGCACCGCAGGATCATCAAAGTGCGTGGTGGCCCGCACGATCGCGCGGGCACGGATTTCGGCTTCCGCAGGCGGGGCGAAGGTGTAGGAGTCGCTCATAAAGATGCCCGAGCCGACGAAGACGGCCTCAGCCCCCAGCTGACGAACCAGCGCCGCGTCCGCCGGAGTAGCGATGCCGCCCGCCGAAAAGTTCGGAACCGGCAGCTTGCCGGTCTGGGCGACCATGCGCACCAGCTCGTAGGGGGCGCGGTGGTCGCGTGCCGCAACAAACAGCTCTTCTTCGCCGAGCACGGTGAGCGCGCGCATGTCCTTGACGATCTGGCGCATGTGCTTGACGGCATGAACCACGTCGCCCGTACCGGCCTCGCCCTTGGTGCGGATCATGGCCGCGCCTTCCGCAATGCGGCGCAAGGCCTCTCCCAGGTCACGCGCGCCGCACACAAACGGGGTCGTAAAGGTGTGTTTGTCGACGTGGTGCACCTCATCGGCCGGCGTCAGCACCTCCGACTCATCGATGAAGTCGACGCCGAGCTCCTGCAGCGCCTGCGCCTCGGCAAAGTGGCCAATGCGGCACTTGGCCATGACGGGAATGGACGAGGCAGACATGATCTCGCGGATCACCCTGATAGAGGCCATGCGGGCAACGCCGCCTTCGGCGCGAATCTGCGCCGGCACCCGCTCCAGAGCCATGACGGCTACCGCGCCGGCGCGCTCGGCGATCTCGGCTTGCGCGGCGTCGGTCACGTCCATGATGACGCCGCCCTTAAGCATCTCGGCGAGGCCGACTTTCAGGCGCGGACCCGTGCCTGTGTTGCCTTTATAGCCATTGGTGCCGTTCGAGCCATTCGCATTCGTCATTAACAACCCCTTTCTGCACTGCTTCCCTAGTCTAAAGCAGCGCGTTTCTCAAACCGGGCAGCCTTGGCAAAAGCGGTTCACTCCTACGCAGGATTACGCGCAATGGGCGAAGATTGCCCATCGACGAGCCGTGACCTGTTTGCGCACGCTGTCCTTGATCGACCGCAAGACGCCGGCTATCTTGTTGGCTACCCCTGGTGCGTCGAGGCCGGGTTTTGCGTTCGCGCAAAAACGCGATGATTTCACAAGCCAGCTCTCGGTCGGCTCCTATAGGCTTCCCGCAATCTGATTTTGAAGGAATTCACCCCCATGAAGACCGATCTCGTTCCCCTCACCCTCGCTGCCACCTTGCTCGCGCCCTTCGCCCTGGCCGGAACTCCTGCCGCGCGCCCCGCGGCGACAAGCGCCGCTACCGCCGCGAAGAGCGCTAAGCGTGGCATCGCCTACGACCTGACGAATGCCGCCGACCTCGCCGCGCTCTCTCCGGGCGTGAGCTGGTGGTACAACTACACCGACCTGCCGAACTCCGGCGTACCGTCTAATTACTACTCCGCTTACGGCATGACGTATTACCCTATGCTGTGGAACGGCTCTTTCAACAAGAGTCAGGTCGAGTCGTTCATCCGGGCCCATGCCGAGATTAAGTACCTGCTTGTCCTGAACGAGCCCAGTGTGTGCGGCCAGGCGCAATGCGGCAACAACACCGGCTACTGCAAACCGGCCGACGCGGCCGCGCTATGGCCGCAGTACGAGGCCATCGCCGCCGACATTGGCGTGCAGATTGTCGGCCCGCAGATCACCTACTGAACCGACCCGACTTACGGCAACCCCGAGACCTGGCTGGACGCGTTTATCTCTG
>CAXTMW010000036.1:7641-22968 GCA_964245455.1 uncultured Acidobacteriaceae bacterium | reverse complement strand
GGGCTACATAGACCTGGAGCAGGCCGGTGCGCTCATTATCGTCGATGCCTTCCAGCTGCAGGTTGTTTGCTGTTTCCGCCTGGCCGTTTACATTGAAGGACGCGGAGTTTTGCGCGTCGAAAAAGGCCGAGTGGTCGTAGATAGGCGCGCTTACCCCGGGCACCAGCGACTCAAGCGCCTGAAAGTTACGGCTGTTGCCGGTGGGGAGCTCAACGATCTGCCTGCTTTGCAGCTGTGCGCTGACATCGGCCCGGTCGGTTTGCAGCGCCGGCGCCTGATCCGTCACGGTTACAGTTTCTGCAACGTTGCCCGGCTTGAGTTGCACGTCGGTACGCACGGTGGTGTTGACCGTGACCAGCACGTTTTCTGTAAGAGAGCTTTCAAACCCCGCATTGCTTACTTTGACCGTATAGGTGCCCGGCGGTAGGAAGGTGAACTCGTAATTACCCGTTTCATTGGTTTGCGCGTCGTAGTGCTGCCCTGTGCCTTTGTCGATGAGCGTAACGGCAGCCTGCGGCACGGACGCACCGCTCGGGTCGCTGACCGCGCCGACCAGGGTGGCGGTCGTCGCTTGTGCCCAGGCAGTGCCGCCGGAGCCGACGACGAAAGCGACAAACAAGAGGAAGAGGGGCACGGGACTATACAGATGCTTCGCGCTTCGCATTCCGGTTTTCTCCAGAACATCTTGCCGCAAACGGCTCAGGCTTGTGACAGTGCGCCGTTCTGCCTTTGCGGAGGCGCCTGCCGGGCGGGGTGCCTTTTGTTCAAGAGCGCACACTAGACTCGCCTGCGAAGATGTGTCAAGAGGTCAGGCAGCTTTGTGATCGCAGACTGGATCGGCCTGGAGCTTGGTCGATGCAGGCCCGCGCCGCGCTCGGGGAGCGGCTTTGCCGTGCCCGATGGTCAGGGCCGTCGATTCCGGCCGGGCGGGCGGCGCGCGGACCTGCACGGGGGAGGCATTGAGGCTCATGCGATGCAACACCGGACTGTGCAGCGGTGTGAAGCCTGCGCGGAGTGCCGGTTGGCTCTCTGCTGCGTAATCCGGCGGCTGCACCGCTGTGGATTGACAACTCCTTGACCCCTTTGGTAACCGTGGTCACGCTCCGGCTTGCCGGTTTGCCCGAGGTACAAACTCCATGATCCATCTCTTCCGTTGCGAGCGAGCCGGCGTTCGCCTGAGCGGGCTTGCCCTAGCCGTATGCTGCGCCCTGCTCCAACACGCCGCGGCCCATGGCCAGTCCATCACTGTTGTGGAAACGACGCCCGATCAAACCGAGCTTCTTGCGCCACAGCCCGCACTCAGCTTTGCTCCGGGCGCAGGTACCGAGCTGCCCATTCAGATCGATGACACGCTGCGCTACCAGCAGTTTGAGGGCGCCGGCGCTACCTTTAATGATTCAGGTGCCTACCTGGTGCAGCACAATCTGACCGCAGCGCAGCGCAGCGCGCTGATGGAGGATCTGTTCAGCCCGGCCGGCATCCATCTGAGCTTCCTGCGCCAGCCCATGGGAGCGACGGACCTGGCTCTGAGCAGCTACACCTACGATGATCTCGGGCCCGGGGAGACGGACCCCGCGATGCAGCAGTTTTCCATCGCGCATGACCAGGCGTACATGCTGCCGACGCTGCAGGCCGCGATTGACGTGATCCAGCCGATCAAGTTGGAAGCACTGCCGTGGTCGCCGCCGGCATGGATGAAAACGAACGGCAGCCTGAACGGCGGCACGTTCAACCCGGCTTACTTTGCCGCGCTCGCAAAGTACTTCACTAAGTTCATCCAGGCGTACGAGGCGGCCGGCGTGCCGATCAACTATGTCGCGGTGCAGAACGAACCGCTCAATGAGAACACCGGCTACCCCACCATGTTTATGAACCCTCTGGATGAGGGAACCTTTATCGCGCAGGATCTCGGGCCGGCGCTTCGCCAGGCGCACCTGCGCAATCACAACTGGAACTTTACCGGCCAGAATGCCAATCCAGCCGACGCGACGCCAGGCATCCTGGGCTACGAGCATAACTGGGACAACCCGAAGTATCCGGAAACGCTGCTCAGTGATCCTGCGGTTCGCCCCTACCTCGCGGGAATCTCGTTCCACTGCTACGCCGGCAACGTCGCGGATGCGCAGAATGCTATCCATGACCTGTATCCCGGCACCCCCGTGTACTACACCGAATGCACCGGCGGCGCCTACGCGCCGGTCTTCGCCGACAACCTTGCCTACGACACGCAGCATGAAGTGATCGACGTGCTGCGCAACTACGGCAAGACTATCCTGATGTGGAACATGGACCTGGACCAGAATTACGGTCCCACGGTCGAGAAGGGCTGCACCAATTGTCGCGGCGTGGTCACTATCGACACCAGCACGACGCCCGCAACGGTTTCGCGCAATGTCGAATACTACGTTCTGGGACATCTATCCAAGTACGTCCAGACTGGCGCTTACCGCATTGCGTCAAACAGCTACGGCGACGGTAGCGTGCAGGATGTCGCGTTTAAGAATCCCGACGGCTCTGTCGCCGTTCTTGTGTTCAACGGCGCGGCATCGCCAAGCCAGTTCTCCCTCAACTGGAAGGGTCAGACCGCTAGCTACACGCTGCCGGCGGGCGCGGTCGCAACTTTCTCCTGGGCCGCGCACCCAGGGAACAGCTTCGACGTTACTGCTGGGCCGCCCGCGCAAACCATTGCTCCCGGCGCGCTCGCCTTGTATGACGTAGGGGTCAACCATTACGGCGGCAACGCCAAGCCGGTGAACCTGCAGCTTTCCGGCCTGCCTAGTGGAACGTTCGGCGACCTGATCCGACTGCCGCGGACCAATGACTGGGCGCTCCCGATCCTGGCCTTGAGCGACGCTCCCAGCGGGACGTACCCAGTCACAATCACCGGAGCTCAGGGTGGGGCAGAGGCTGCAGCCACCGTGCAATTGACGATCGGCGAGAAGGAAACGCCGTTTGGCGGCACTCCCTGGACCTTGCCCGGCCTGGTGCAGGCGGAGAACTTCGACAACGGCGGGAACTCCGTCGGCTACTTCAATCTCGACACAACGGATCAGGGCAAGGTAGCCTATCGCGCCCCGGCAACGGTGGGCGTGGAGACGACCGGCGACGTGGGCGGCGGATACGACGTAGGGTATACGAAGGAAGGCGAGTACCTGCGGTACACCGTCGATGTGCAGCAGTCAGGCGTTTACACCTTCCAGGCGCGCACGGCTTCGTTGGGCCAGGGCGGCTATTATCACGTCGCCTTCGATGGCGAGGATAAGACCGGCACTCTTTTTGTGCCGGTTACAGGCGCCTTCCAGGTGTACACGACCATGGTGTCTCCGGCCTTTACGCTTGCCGCAGGGCAGCACGTGATGCAGGTGACCCTCGACGGCAATGGACCGTCCGCGGGCATGGGCAACTTCAACTGGTTCCAGGTGGAACCGTTTGTGGCCAGCCCGGCCTTTTCCGGAGCGCCGAGTCAGATTCCAGGCCAGATCGAGGCAGAGAACTTTGACGCCGGCGGCAAATCGGTCGGCTACTGGAATGGAGCCACGGCAAACGGCGGCGGGGCGAACTACCGTCCAGGGGAAACTGTGTATATCGAGAACAGCTCCGACACGGGTGGTGGTTACGACATTGGCAACACCAACCCGGGCGATTGGCTGAACTACTCGGTCGACATTGCAACCGCTCGTGCGTACACCCTTCAGGTGAGGGTAGCCAATGGTGTTGGCGGCGGAGTGTTTCATCTGAATCTTGACGGGCAGCGTGTGACTCCGCAGATCTCAGTGCCGCAGACGAACGGGTATCAAACCTGGCAGACCCTTGAAATACCAGGCATTGAGCTGCCCAGCGGCAGACACACCGTGCAGCTTGTGATCGACAGCGGCGGCTTTTACAACGCGGCCGGTAATTTCAACTGGTTCGCTTTGCAGTAACGCGCATTTGGCTTGCCGTAGAAGCGCGCCCCTGTTTTCCGGAGGCGCGCTTTGTGCTGCCGAGTGCGTGGTGCAGATCGACCGTTCATGGATCACGCCGTCGGTTTCCGTCCTGTCTCCCGGCTTACGCCGGCGGTTCGGCCTCCTGCATTCGCGGGCTTTGCAGCCGGGCGACGCGGGCCTCTATTAGGATCCTGCCGCCTTTCGCAACCCGTTGCTGCGAACTCCGCCCCCGCCGTCCGCAGCTGCGCTGGTCAGGGTCGCGGACTCCTTGCCCGCTCCTTTCTCAAGGCTCCTTTCTGGTTTAGTTAGCCGTGGCGGAGGTCTGTCGGCCGATTTTACCGATCCTTCAGTTACGTTAGGTACTGTTCACGTGACCTTTGAGGGATCAATCTTTCCCACGTTTCCTGTGCAGGCTGCCGATATACTCCACAAGAATGCTCCGGCATTTCTGGGGTGGACGCACTGTACATGCAAGGCTCGGCAAGTCAATTCAGGCTTGCTCTTGAATCGTTTGGGATAAAGAGACTGAATGAAAAATCGAAGTGCTGGCGCATCTCCATCCGGGCTTAACGCCACGGAACCGGACCTGGATCTGGCAGACATTCTCGGGGTGATCTATCGCCGCCGCGCGTTGCTGTTCAAATGTCTCCTTGCCACCATGGCCTTGGCGCTGCTTTTTCTGCTTGTCGCGAAGCGCCGTTACCGGGCGGATGCAGTCATGCAGATCACGAATCAAAGTGTGTCCTCTAACATTTCCACCCTGACCGGTGCGGACGGGGATACCAGCGCGTTGCAACTCAGCACCACGCAGCAGACCTATGTCGGCGTGTTGACGTCGGAAAGCCTGGCGCTGCGAGTGATTCGCGAACTGAAGCTCGAGGGGAACGCGGAATATAAGATTGCCGTGGAACACGGCGAGCAGGGTTTGCCGTTAGAGCAGACCCGGTACCGCCGCGAAAAGGTCCTTCGGCGCTTTGAGAAAAACCTCAAGGTTGCGCCGGGGTCCGGATCCCGCATCCTCAACGTAAGCTTCATGTCGGTGGACCCGAATACGGCAAAGCAGGTACTCGATCGCCTCTTGCAGGACTTCATCAGCTATAACGCAAGCATCCGGTACAACGCCTCGGAACGAAGCGAGAGCTGGCTCAAGAGTCAGCTGATCGATCTGAAAGCGCAGGTACAGAAGACGCAGGAAGCTGCCATTCTTGCACAGCGGGATACCGGCATCTACGGCAATGACGGAACCCACGATCTTGTTTTATCGCGACTTGAAACACTGCAGACAGAGCTGATCAGCGCCGAACAGAACCGGATCGTGAAGGGCGCTATTCTCCACGTTGTCGAGAAAGGCGGTCCTGAAGCCATCTCGAACCTGTCGAGTACGGCCGGCCAGGCAGTCGCTCCCGGCTCGGTAAACTCGCTCGCGCTGGTGCAGACGCTGCGCCAGCAGGAAGCTGTGCTGTCGAGCGAGTATGCACAGCTTTCCACGCAGTTCGGACCCGGCTACCCGCGCATGGCCGAGGTCGAAAAGCAGCTGGCCGACATCCGGGCCTCGATTGCGGCCGAAACTTCGCGTTTAACCGAGCGCGCGGCGAATGACTTTAAAGCCGCAGCAGACCAGGAAAGCTCGCTTGCCCGGCAGGTTGATGAGCAGAAAATGCTTGCCAATAAGTCAAATGACGTAGCCGTCCGCTACCTGATTGCCAATCATGAAGCTACGTCGACCCGTGATCTCTACGAACACCTGCTTGAGAAGGCGGAGGAACTCGGCGTTGTCGCCGGTCTTGATTCAAGCGATATCGAAATCATCGATCCTGCGCACGTCGGAACCTCTGCGACGCCGGATGTCCTTGTCATTCTTGGGGAAGCTGCGGGGCTGGGTTTGCTCCTCGGCCTCTGCGTCGTGCTGCTGCGTGACAGCCTCGATCACTCCCTCTACAAGCCTCAACTAATTCAGAGTCTGACCGGCTTGCCCTTGCTTGGCGTTTTGCCGGCTTTCCGTTCGAACGAATTTGCAAATGGCAAGCTCGTTGGGCGCGCAGGCAGCCTCACGCAGAGCGAAACTGAGCCGTCTGCCGCCTGGGGCGCGGCCGTTACGCATCCGGGCTCGCGTTTCGTAGAGGCGGTCCGGGCAGTGCGCACCGCCATCTTTATTTCGCCGAGACTGGAGCCGATGAAGGTTCTGATGGTTGCGAGTGCGTCGCGAGGCGAAGGCAAGGGAGTTTTCACGCTGAATCTGGCGACTGTTTTGGCCCAGGAGGGCCGACGTGTTCTTGTGGTGGACGCGGACCTGCGTCGGGGAACGCTCACGCATAATCTTGGGCTTGCAGGCGTAGCCGGATTGTCTAACCTGCTCGCAGCGGGCGCCGATGCCGGGCCATACTCGATGTTTGTCAAGCGCGTCGGGATGGTTGACTTCATGCCGGCTGGCTCACCTGTTTCTTTGCCGGCCGAGTTGCTTTCTTCTCCAAAGATAGAGCTCGCGTTAAGTGCCTGGCGCGCGGAGTACGACCAGGTCCTCTTATGTACCGCGCCCCTGGTTTCCGTAACAGACACGGTCGCGTTATCCCGGCGGGTGGATGGTGTGCTGCTGCTGGGTCGGGCACATGTCACGCAAAAAGCAACGTTCACGCGCGCTTGCGACCTGCTGCGCAGCGTGGAAGCTCCTGTCATCGGTGCTGTCTACAACGCCATCAGTATGCACGCGCCCGAATACACCTTCTATGCCGGACGGGAACGCGAGTTCGAGGAGACGACTACGCCTGCCGAGGGTATGCCCTCTATTCTGGCATCGCCGCGGAGGAGAGAAGCGTGAGAGCAGTTACCACCATCCTTGCCCTTAGTCTTGCCTTGTTAGGCTTTCCGGCTCCCGAGCTCCTCGCCCAGTCAGGCGCTGCGAGTACGGCGGCAGTGAGTCAGGGCTCCAGCGCCCTCGTGGAGAACAGCCAGATTTTAATTCGCCCCGGAGATACAGTTTCAATCACGGAGTTAAATGCCCCGGATCTGTCGCGTGATGCGCGTGTTTCCGCGGACGGGCGCGTTTACCTGCCAATCATCGGCGATATTCTGGTAGCGAATCTAAGCGAAGGGGAAGCCGCGCACGCCATCGACGCGGCATTTCTTGGTGCACATGTGCTGCTCCACCCTCAGACGTCGGTGCTCATTCGTGAGTTTGCGTCAAAGGGCGTAACAGTCTTGGGAGAGGTCGCCCATCCGAGCATCTACCCGATCGCCGGTGCGAGATCGCTAGTCGATGTGCTTGCCCTGGCGGGCGGGTTCACCGCAATGGCAGATGCGCGCGTTCTTGTAAAACGGGGCAGCGGAACAGCCGGCGAATTAACGGTGGAGGTGCCGGTCGATAACGGCAAGCTGGCGTTGAAGGACGATGTGCCCGTCTATCCAGGCGACCAGGTTGTTGTGCAACGTGCCGGCATGATTTATGTGTTAGGCGAGGTCACCCGTCCAGGCGGCTACAGCATGCAGCCAAACGGGATGATCACCGTTTTGCAAGCCGTAGCCGCGGCAAGTGGGACCACGCGTGTTTCAGGCGAGAAAAAAGTCGTGGTCATACGGCGAAATGGCTCCGCCTACACCACTCAGCCTGTAAACCTTCGTGCTATGTACAAAGGCAAGATGCCCGACTTCGCGCTTGAACCGAATGACGTCATCTACGTTCCTGATAGTGATCTTAGAAATCTCGTCATCAACGCGCCCGCGATCCTTGGCACGCTCGCAGGCGCGACGATCTACTCCGTAAATCGTTAAGACCCGCTCGTATCACTCAGTCTGCTGAAGAGGCCAAGATGGCGACCAAGCCGAACTATTCTTCGTTTCCATCCAAGTGGACCCGACCGCAGATCTTACTATGTGGCGGGCTGCTTCTGATGCTCGTAGCCTATGCGTCGCGTCTGAAGTCAAGCCTTAACTTTGTGGACGAGACCTTTTACTACAATATCGCTCTTCATCTTCGCCACCTTCATGCTTTTTCATTGACCGGCATTGATCCAACGGCCATCCGGCCCCCTGGCTACCCATGGTTTATTGCGCTGGTGCAGTCCATACATGAGGGCGTTCGCTTTGCAAAGATCGTCAACCTGCTGCTCTGGTTTGTTGCGGCCCTGCTTACCGCGGATGTCACGCGACAGCTTTTTGGCCAGCGCAGCGCCTCTATTTCTCTCGGGTTCGCCGGGCTTTACGTGGTGGAGCTGTACACCGCAGGACCTCTCTACCCGCAGCCGCTGGCGTCCGTGCTGTTATTGCTGTCGTTGTGGCTTCACCTTGTTTGGATCCGGTCTGGGCAGTGGATTGAAGCGGTTTTTCAGGCGTTTACCTGGGCGGCTCTTATCCTTGTGGTGCCAACTTTCCTGATCAACTTCGGCGTGTACCTCTGCTGGCTTGCCTGGCAGAAGCGAAACTGGGTCCAGATTGCGCTCATACTTGCACTTGTCGCGGTTCCGCTTGCTGCCTGGTCCGCTCGAAACCAGCGTGTCTTCCACCGGCCGGTCTTTGTTTCGGACAATTCAGGCGAAATGCTCTTCTATGGCAACTCCTCTGCGACCGGGATGAACACTGGTCCCCAGGTGCCGATCTGGCTTCTGGCGCCTCAGGCCGCTGCGGAAGAAAACGAGTTGACTCGGGAGAACGGCTATAAACAGGCAGCTGTCACCTGGATCAAAGCTCATCCTCAACAAGCGGCGGTGTTGTACGGCAAAAAAGTGCTGAACTGGTTCAACTATCAAACTAACCTGTACACCGCCGGCAAGAGTTCGCGATTGTACGAGTGGGTCATAGCCGCCTCCTATTACCCTTTATTAATCTTGGCAGCTTACTCTCTCTTTCTGCGTCGAGAGCGCTTGCACCAGGAACTCTTCTTTGTGGCGCAGTATCTAAGCGCTGCTGCAGGGTATGCTATCTTCTTCACGCGTATCCGTTACCGCCTCCCGTATGATTATTTGTTGATCGTTCTGGCCGCTGCCTCCGTCGCTATGCTTCTTGATCGAAAATGGAGGCAAAAAGCATCCGGGATCGCAGTCGAGGAACCGCGCTTAACTTACAAGGAAACGTTGCCGGTATAAACGATGATGACGTTCGACAAATCTCACATAATCGCTTGCTCTTACTTGACGCACTCTCATAAATCTTTCGCATATTCGACTGCATCTGTCGGCCTGTTTCGGAAATGAAAGGGCTGCTTGCATGAGACGTTTACTTGAAGGAATCGTTCTTTATGCTCTTCTTCTGCTATCTATAGGTTCTCTGAACATCATCTTTCTTGGGCCTGGCCTGCAGGAAAAGAGTCTTGATCAAGGTTTCGCGCAAACAAGCATCGGTATCCGGCTCAGTGTGGCCTTTATCGATGCCGGATGCGCTGTTCTTATTCTGATTCATCGCAGGCGAATGCTTGCCGCGCTGCAAGCGGCATGGCCTTTTCTCCCGCTTGTTCTCCTCACCTGCCTCTCGTTCCTCTGGAGTATAGACCCCTCCACCACTCTCAGGCGCAGCGTGGTTTTTTTAGGCACGACGCTGTTCGGCGTGTATCTAGGCGGCCGATACACAACCCAGCAGTTGCAGAGGAAACTATTGCGCTTCTTCCTGTTTGTCATGGCCGTGAGTTTTATCCTGACACTTATTCATCCGAGCTACACAATCGATGGTCTCCACGGGAATGCGTTCCGAGGCATTACCATCCACAAGAATATCTTTGGCGAATACATGGGAGAATTCCTGCTTTTAAGCCTCACGTATCCGTTCAGTGCAAGGTTCGGTTACGCACAATCCGGGTGTGTGCTTCTCGCACTCGCAGCACTTGCTGCTTCGCATGCTGCCACAGCACTTCTGTCGGCTGCTGCCGCCGTACTTCTGATGCCGGTCATTACGGCATTCCGCTTTCGAAAGGAGCAGATTGCACCGCTGCTGATTGGCGGCATTGTTCTGGTGGGGGGTTGTTTCCTGACAGCATTCCGATACTCCGACGCTCTCCTGTCCGGCTTGGGAAAAGACAGCACACTGACAGGTCGCTCAGCGCTATGGAGCTTTGTACTGCAGTGTGTGGCGCGACGCCCTCTGCTCGGGTATGGATATGACGCGTTCTGGCAAGGTTTGCGAGGGGAATCACTCGTTCTCACATCCCAGGTCGGCTGGGAGGTGCCGCACTCGCATGATGGATACCTGGAAGTCTTGCTGGCGACCGGTCTAGTCGGCTTGATCTCATTTATGGTCTGTGTTCTGCGTATGCTGAAAGGGTCAATCTCCTACTTGCGCAGGCAAAGGAGCCTGGCTGGGCTATGGCCGGCTAGTTTTCTCGTGTACTACCTCATCCATGCAATCACAGAAGCTTCGTTGCTTACGAGGGAGGGTTTGTCCTACTTGCTTTTCGTTGCTTTAGCGACCTCCGTTGGGATGGAGAAAACAAAAGATGTTCCGTCAGACGATGAGTCGGAACCGGCTCCAGAGTTAATGCTCCGGGGGAGCCAGACACCATTGATGACAGGCCTTTTAGGATGAAGCTTTGGCTGCTTCTACGTAGCCAAAGATCCGTACGTCCGCTGACGCATAAGGTCAATAAAGCCTCCATCGGAGACCGATTTGACGCGACGAAGGCCACCCGCCAATGAAGCAAGGAATCGCAGACGTGTGACAAGGATGATGCACTGGGCATGGAGCAGGTGGAAGCAGTGGTGGAGAGCGTGAAAGCGGTAAGCTCCCGAGTTACCTACCGGGCAGATATCGATGGTCTGCGGGCAATTGCGATCATCGCCGTCATCTTGTTCCATGCTGGAGTTCCCTTTGCCCGCGGTGGCTTTGTGGGAGTCGACGTCTTCTTTGTGATCTCGGGTTACCTGATTGGAGCGATGGTGTTTCGCGAGGTGCGCGAAGGGCGTTTCAGTCTTCAAACTTTCTACCTGCGTCGGGCAAAGCGCATTCTACCTGCTTTCTTCCTGGTGCTTGGCATCAGCTACGGACTCGCCGTCTTGCTGCTGTCGCCCAGCGAGTTGAAATCCTTTGCGTGGCAGACGCTAGGGGCCCTCGGGTCCACCTCTAACATCTACTTCGGACTTAATTCTGATTACTTTGCTTCTGCGGCCGAGCTGAATCCTCTACTAATGACTTGGTCACTGGGAGTGGAGGAGCAATTCTATCTCTTCTTTCCTTTGATCATGCTTGTCTTGTCTAGCTTGCGTCAAAAAAGTACCCTGGTTGTGTTTTCGGGGTTCTCTCTGGGCTCGTTCGCGGTCGCCACCTTTCTGCTCCATACCTATCCCGTCGTCGCTTTTTACTTCCTCCCGTCGCGCGCATGGGAGCTCGGTCTCGGCACCATTTTGGGCATCTATGAATCGATTGAGCCGAACCGTGACGTATCGCCGCGCCGCGCCGTTGCCGATCAAATCCTAAGCGTTGCCGGCCTTGGAATGCTGCTCTATGCCGTTGCCGGTTATACGGCAAGCACTCCGTTTCCTGGCGCACATGCACTTTTGCCGACTGCCGCCACCGTTCTGCTTATTCGCACTCGTTCCAGCTGGCTCAATCGCTCACTGCTGGCGGGGAAGCCATTCGTCGCTATTGGGCTTGTATCGTACTCCTGGTATCTATGGCACTGGCCGTTCATGAGCTTTGCCCGGGTTGTTCTAGCCGGTGAGCTGCCCCTTTGGTTAGGCAGCAGCCTGGCTTTGCTGTCGCTTCTTCTAGCTATCGTCACGTACTTTGCTGTAGAAAGACCCTTTCGAAGAGCGACTCCTCGTCCGGGGAGAACTCTTCTCAATTATGGAGGTATGCTGCTGGCCATGGCTCTGCCGGCGGTCGCTCTCCTGCTCGACGACGGATGGCCAGGACGCTATTCGAAGGCCTTCCAAGTAGATCGAGCGGCGCTGGAGAACGTGGAGGACCCGTGTCTGCAAGGCTACCGTCGAGCATTCCTTATGCCCGGCGCCGTTTGCAATGCGCAGGATGGAACGGAACCGGGTCTCGCCGTCATGGGGGACAGCCACGCTGCGGCACTTGCGCCCTACCTGCGCTCCATCGCGCAGGAAACGGGCTGGAAAGTCGCGGACTTCACCAAAGCGAGCTGCTCCCAGCTAAACACGGTGGCACGCTCTATGCCGTCGCGCCCGAATCACGCAAGCGAGTGCGAAGCTTTTAATCAGAATGCACTCACACGCGTACTGCAAAGGAAAGATGTACACACCGTGCTGCTGGCAGGCTATTGGTCGGCCCCTTTCCCGACCAGCGACGATGGCCAGCGATACATTCAGCTCGGAGAGCATCCTGACGCGGTTAGTTTATCCGGTAGCTGGACGAATCTAAGTGTAGGCCTGGAAGGCACCATCCGCAGACTGCAAGCCGGGGGAAAGCGTGTCGTTCTTGCGGTGGATGTTCCCATTCTTCCGCTCGATCCGGTGCTCGTTTCGCGTACGAGAGCCATTCCTTTCCGTGCTTATCTTGCGGATCATCTAGGGGGAACCGGCAAGGGTGTTAACCCTCCGCTGTTTACACCTGTCGATGAACAAGCAGACTGGCGAGCCCGCGCCCTTGTTCTTGCCGTCGCTAAAAAAACCGGAGCGAGTGTTCTCGATTTGCCCGGCGCCTTGTGCCAGGGTTCCACGTGCCGCTATGAGGCACGGAACAAGCTGTTCTACCTCGATACGCAACATCTCAGCTTCAGCGGCGCTGCGTTTGCCCTCAGAAATGCCCCTCTGTTCTGGTAGTGGGCGAGAAACGTTGGCGATTAAGGGACTGTAGTCTCTTGACACGCATTGAGCTGAGACTTCGAGTCTCCCCACGGGCCAACCTGCGTTGGCCTCGATTTGCACCCCCGCCAATTGGGTCCACATTCAACTTCTCGTTATGAAGCGGGATCGCGTTTCACTCACCGCGTGCAATAAATGCACGAGCCTTATCTAAAACGCTCAAGTTTTCATTCCACGTGTCGATTTAAACAGAGACGGAGGTGTGAGCTCCCATCTACCCCTTTGGTGCATAAACCCGATCCACAAGTAATAAAGAGTATGTGACTTTGATATTAAATAGGTGTGGATTGTAGAAAGCTATATGCGAATCGGGAAATGCTGTATAGACTACGTTAATTCGTAATAAGGTAAGTTCTTGTAGGTATTTTGCTTAAGAACGAACTGTTCGACTTAGGTGAGACAAAGCCAAGCTCACCCTTACCCGCGTCTTTATGACGAAGGACGGTCTATGTCTTCAAGTGTGGTAAAGCAGTCCAACGATGAAGATTGGCAATCACCCTTGCAGTTTGCCGAAGCTTCCTTTTGTGACATCACGGTACACGGTATGACGTTGTCCGGCTTCCAGCAAGCTCTTTCTACAGCCATCTTGCACGGGAAGAAATGGTTGATAGCGCACCACAATCTGCACAGCCTTTACCTGTGGCATAGGGAAGTACCGCACGATACAAACGCGTCGCTGCGGCGCTTCTATCAACAGGCCCGGTGGATTCAGGTTGATGGGATGTCGATGGTGTTGCTTGCCCGTTTGCACGGATTATCGATTCGTCGAGATCATCGGATCGCTTACAATCAGGTGCTGCCCTCCGTGCTGGCAGAAGCAGAAGAAAAAGGCTGGCGCGTTTTTTATCTCGGATCCTCGAAGGAGGTGTCGGAAGCGGGGGGGCGCGCACTACGTGATTCCTTTCCAAAGCTGGAACTTGCTGTGCAACACGGTTACTTCTCGATAGATCAGTCAGGGCATGAGAACCAGGCTGTTCTATCTCGCATTGCTGACTTTCGTACAAACCTCCTCTTTGTCGGTATGGGCATGCCGCGCCAGGAGAAATGGGTCGAAGAAAATTTTGAGCACATTCAGGCGAATGTTGTGATCACCTCCGGCGCAACTCTGGACTATTTCGCGGGGGCGCTGCCTATACCCCCTCAATGGATGAGCAGAGGCGGATTGGAGTGGGTTTTTCGTTTGGCAACCGAGCCAAGGCGCCTTGGGTTCCGATACCTGATTGATCGATGGATTATTGTGCTGAACCTTGGCAAGCGACGCTTGTTCAAAAAGCGCATGGTGTCGCGAGCCGAACGGCAACCCATTTCGGGTGAAGAACCCGAAGGCGATTTATCAAGCTCGGGAAGGCTGCGTCCTTCCAGGCGCACATAGCCGCTGAAACAATGGCTGTAGATCTGTTCTATAACCATGCTATGTAGACTAGCAGGTGTGTATGCGAATTTGTATTCTGAACGACAACTATTACCGGGGAAGCGGTATCACCCTAGTCATACAGCGCCTGCTGCATTCATCTCCCTTTCAGGCAATTGAGGTCTTTCTTGCGGGCTGTTCCGCGTGGGAGGGGCAGGAAACATCCGTTGAGGAAGTAGCCCTTGTCGCGACCCATCGATATAAACAGTTTTCTCTCATGGGCGGGCTCCTAAAAATCGCCCCCGAACTTATGCGATTCGCCAAATGGCTTCATGAAATTCACTGTGACCTGATCCATGTACACCACAGGCGGCTCGCGGTATATGCAAATTCTTTAAGTCGGTTGACAGGAATACCTGTGCTTTTTACCGGACACCTCACGTTTCCGGATGCCCTCTGGTTTCGATATCTTGCTCCAAAGTGGATGACCGGCGTAAGTCCCTCGGTCGCAACTTATTTAAAGCAACATACCCGGGTTAAGGAACTTAGTGTTATTTATAATCCGCTTCAGTTCGAAAACTTTTCAAGTGTTCCTCACGCGGTCCGCTCTTCGCGTGTTATTTCTATCGGTCGTCTTGATCCGGTAAAGGGACATACGACTCTGATTGAAGCTTGGAGCCTTCTTAAACAGTGGGGAGTGAACGCGCAGCTCGACATCTACGGAGAGGGGCCCCTGCGTTCCTCCTTGACCACCCTGATACATGCGCGCGGCCTCGACAAAGAAGTGCGACTCTGTGGATTCGCGCCGGATCTCGAAAAGCGTCTGTCAAGCTATGCCTTCAATGTGCTGGTCAGCTCAACCGAAGGCTTTCCGAACGTTGTCGTCGAAGCGGCTTCTCGAGGCATACCGAGTCTGCTGAACGATGTAGAGGGTTCGCGCGACACGCTCCCGCCTGATCTGGCGCTTCCGAACGGGCTTCGATCCGGCGATGCGGGCCAGCTAAGCTCTGCTCTTGCAGCATGGCTACGCTCGCCACAGCTTATAGCAGACGATGGCGCTCGCTTTCATCAGCATCTTCAGGCAATGTGCTGCCCAGAGGAGATAAGCAGAAGCTATATCGCGTTATATAGGAGAATGCTGCACAAGGACAGGAGCCAAGTCGACAATTCTCAAGCTAATTCTTCGCGCTTCGACAAAGAAAGTGCAAAGACTAATCGTTAGCGGGAACTCCCCGAGGGGAAAGGGGAAGACGCTGCTCCGGAAGCTGAGTGCGCGGCCACAAGCTCATCCAGGAGTGAGTAGAAC
>CAXTMW010000036.1:2734-7631 GCA_964245455.1 uncultured Acidobacteriaceae bacterium | reverse complement strand
ATCGAAAGGCAATGCATCTCCCAAACCCGGATAGGCGGCGGAAATCCAGGAGCGCTTATCTGTAAAACCCCATGTCTGAAAAGCAGTGCAGCGCGGATTTTGCAGGCAAATGCCCAGGATCCGGGCGTATTCCTGCGACTGACTCTGGAGGTTCGAGGCGGTCGCACTGCCCATTGCATCCACCGGCAGGGCAACGTCCATCTCCGTGATATGTACTTGCAGCCCTAGAGCCGTAAATCTTTCCATGGCTTGCGCTAAGTCAATTGAGTCTGGATACGTGCCGAGCCCGAGATGCATTTCCATGCCTACGCCGTGAACCGGAACGCCCCGCCCTACAAAGTCCGAGAGCATGGCGTACACAGCGTCAAACTTCGGGCCCGGCGTGTAGATGTCGTAATCGTTGTAGAAGAGCAGGGCATCCGGATCAGCCTGATGCGCCCATTGAAAAGCCTGTTCGACATAACCAGTACCGGCGAGTCCGATTCCGGGCTGATTGAACCAGATGGAATCTTTCATTGGCACACCTGTGCCTGTCGCGGTATCACTCACGGCCTCATTGACTACGTCCCACGCAAATACCCGGCCCTTGTAGTGCGAGACGACAGACGAGATGTGGTCATGCAGAATAGCTGCCAAAGCATCCGGGGAGGACGTAGACATACCGGAAAGCCATGCGGGATTGTAACGATCCCAGCAAAGATTGTGTCCGCGCACCCGCATTCCGTGTGCCGATCCAAACGCGAGCAGCTCGTCCGCGGGTGCAAAGTTGTAGGTGTTCTGCTCTGGATGCACGACGAGCCACTTCATTGCATTTTCCGGCTCAAGCATGTTGAACTGCGTACCAAGTGTCGACCCATAGAGTGGATCGAGCATTAGGGGGTCCGGATAGCCGAATTCTCCTGCATCTGCGGCTGCGCCGATGAGAAATCCGGCGGGGGCAGCCGCCTGTCGAAGGGTCAGCGATGGAACGGCACCCTGCACGGTAATCTGAACCGTAGCCGGACTGTAGCCTGACGCTGACGCCGACACAGTGGATGACCCGGCCGTCAAACCCACGTACGTGAAGGATCCAGTGGTATTACCCGGTTCGAGCGATACGCGCGTGGGCGAGACGGAAAGGCTGGAGGCAGAGGAAGTGGTAAGAAGGACCTCAGTGCGCGCCGGGCTGGGCGCACTGAGCTGTAGTTTGCCTGAAAGGGTTTGCCCAACCGCGAAGGTAGAGCTTGGCAGCACGATGGAGATGCCGCTAGCACTGGATGTGCCAGCGGTTTGAAGGTAAGCTCCGGCCGGCGTTGCCATGGCACCACAGCCGCACATGAGCATCGGCAGGCTGAGAGCCAGCGGAATAAGCAGCGCCCAATCCCTTGTCCAGTACGCTTGAAACAGCCCCGCCATGACACTCACCACCCTCTTCACTCCATAGTGCACGGGCCGCGGCGCGGCAGAGCGTGATGCTGCAGGAGCTGTCATTACCAAAGAGTCGTGAGTTCTTTTTCGGGAATCGATTCTGGTCCAAGCTTTCCCTCCCACCGCCGCTTACGAACCGCATGACGCGCCGAAAGTGCAGCAATCGGTGCGCCATGCCGCTCTTCCCCGGACAACCGTCAAAACGGCGTCAGTGCAACGCGCTTCCAGGTGTTGGGCGCGGTACAAACATAATGGTAATTCGCATCATCCTCCATCTGACCTGTTGTACACGCGGCGCCTGAACTCGCCGGCGTAGTAAGTGGATGAGCGACGATCCCTGTAAGCGTAGTCACCTTAGTCATCCCGGCGCACTCCTGATTGGCGATAAGATCCCATCCGGTTGGTGAGATACCGACCCCAATTGCTGAAACTATCTGGTGATAACCGCCTGCTGCCTGCGCGTTCCAGCAGGTGTCATTGGCAATCCTGCCGTTTCCGGAACTCTGGAAGAAGTAGCCGTTCGATCCGGGAAAGCTGCCGTTCCAGAGAAATAGAGAATTTGTTACATTCGATGCCGACGTGCCATAGAATTGCATTCCGTAGAGGCCGTCAGAATCAAACTCTGTCTTATCCCAGTCGTTCGTACCTGATTCAACAATCCCAACCGGCAGCGAGCAGCACACATGTGTGTCGGTATACCGATTGTTCGCACCGTTGGAGTAAAAGGCAGCCTGTACACCCAATGTCGGTTGCAGATGATACGTGGAGGAGTCGGTGACGCGATCGAACCAGATTCCGTACTGCACCGGATATCCGGGATCATAGGCCTGCGCGTAAATTGGGCCCGAGCAGCCGTAGTACTGGTTAACAACGGTGACCGACTGGATGACGCCGCCAACGATGGTTGGCTTAAGACCGGCGTTTGGTACATAGCTGCAAGGTCCCCCCGCTCCTTGAGGCTGCGCTCCACTCAGGTAAACCACTGTATTCGGTCCGTAGTTCTGCCCTCCGCTTGTTACAGCAACAGCCTCATTCCCGTTAGATCCACTTACGGTGAAGGCTGCTCCCGCACCTTGCGTCGTACCGGCGGTCACCACAATGTTATCAAAGGTGGATTGAAACGTCTGCGCCTGCGTTGGATAGCTCGAATTGCCGAAACGCACCGAATACGCTTGTGCGGATCCATCCCCGGCAGCACCACTTAGTGACATATTCTCAAAACGCGATAGATAGATGTCGCCTTCCATGTCCCACGTCGCGCTCGCTTTCCCTAGCGCGTATAAAGCGAAGTCGTGCCAATGATAGGAAGTTAGATGAGGCTGCGCGGGCACCGGCTGCCAGAGCGCGGCCTGCGAGATCGGACTACCGGCAGCAGCGCCGCTGGGCAGAGCCGTGCGATGGATTGGACACGATACGGCAAGCACTGAAGACGTTCCATTGATTCCAGCAATATTTACGCCGTTGCCGGTCGCGCCGGTGGCCTGCGGCAGAATCCAGCCTTGTTGCGCATTGCAGATGGGCCACACAACCGCGCCAAGCTCAATCACAGCCCCGTTCCCATTTGCATTGGAATAGGCGACGGCTGCATTAAAAGCGGCGTCTGCCTGGCTGATAAGGGTATTGCCACTTCCGGTCGCTGCAAAACAGGCAGGATGAAAGATCCCGTTTTTTTGATCTCCGCAGAAGCCGGTGCCGGCAGCGTCAAAGGCAGTGGCAGGCTGCAAGGCAGCGCTGCCCAGGCTTGTCGCAACGTAGGCCGTGCCTGCACTTGTGGACATGGGCACCTGCCCGGCCGAAGAAGCAGCAGGCATTCCGTTTGCAGTGGCTGTTGTGTGTGGGCCAAGATGCGATACGAGCGTGCCTTGAGCCAAGGCATATGGCTGCGGCAGCAGCATGGAAAGCACAGCAGGTAGGAGCCGGCGTAGGGAGCTGCGGTCCTTTACCAGAGCTCGCGTCCCGGCTAGCTCTTTTATGAACCTTTTCGTTCGCCCGAGTGCGAAGCGCGCAATGAAGTGTTCCGTCCAGGAGCTTTGCTCCCGGCGGACCCGGTTAAAAAAGCAGTGCGAACTGAAGCAAAGTTGCGGCCGTTGTGTCTCTTTTAAACTCATCGTTCCTCGCGTTCCCTTGAATAGATACCACTGCTCAAAGAGTCACATAGCATAGTGAAAAGGTACGCAAGCACTCGTTACTTCCGGATTACGAGCCCGGTTCATCAGCGGCCGACATATGTGGCAACGAACAGGCAAGCGCTCTATCGCAGGAACCCGGCTCTAAAAACAACTTGTACCAAAAGAACTACTCCCGAGAAAGCACCGGCTACGCCTGCCAGATTCATCAGCTTTACGACCAGGGTCGATTGCACTTCGCGCTCCATCACCCCCCTGCCCAGCACAAAGCTCTTCAGCATGACTGAGAAGAGCAGGTTTGTGGCGACGTTCGCGTACAGCACACCGGACATCTGAAAACGATGCACCAGCAGCAGCCCAAACGCGATGTAAGAGCAGGACTCGAGCAGCGGGAGGTAAAAGCCCGTACTATACGCCCCCGTCGTGTCGATCCAGATGTCGTCATTGCTCTTGAGGATATTCAGCATCAGCATGACCGCAAACAGTAGGATGACCCAGTGGTCCGCGTGATCGACCCGGTACAAGGCGTGCACCAGCGGCTGGGTCAGAAAAAAGAACGCCAGGCCGCAGATGGCAGCGGCAACTGCACTTAGCAACGAAGTGGTGCGATAGAACTTACGAAAACCCTGTTTCCCGACAGTAAGCTGCTGGCGCGCCACTCGCGCGGTCAGGGTGCTGGCCACCGCAAGCGTAAAGCTGAGCATGCCGGCGTAGATGTACTGATACTGCGCATAGTAGGCAAGCAAAGGTAAGGATGAAGAAAGCAGCAGGATGATGTAATCCGACTGGTATGTGATCAGATACCCGATGCGATGAAACAGGACGAACTTTGCTCGACTCCGGATTTGTACCTGCGCTTCTTTGATTGCTTCTATCGAGGTGTTCGCGCCGTCGATCGGAGGCATCACCAATCGACGTTGAACTGCGACCTCCACAGCAGCGACCGCTGCGGTCCCCAAAGGAAGACCGATGAAGGAATGCATGCACCGGGCGAGCAGAATGCCAAGAAGAACCTTTGCGACAAACCCCGTACCGAGTACCAGGTTTCTTACCGGAACCCGGTCCGTAGCGTTGAAAAGGCTTTGGTACGGCAGGGCAGTAAACGTGATCAGAGCGGAAGCGCAAGTCAGCAGGAGCGACGGCGCAAGGGTGGAAAGCGGTACCTGCTGATGAAGCCAGACTGAGAGTCCCGCGACCGCAACGCAGGAGGCGAGAGCAATCCAGCGGACAAGCCTGCGCACGTCCGCCCGCAAAGCTTCAGTGAGCGCTTTTGCCTGCCCAAGTTGTTTCTGATGAATTGGTTCAAACAGCAGTGACGTTGTTGCATTGGCAAGCCCGAGCTCTGCCAAAAGAATGTAGAACGT
>CAXTMW010000036.1:0-2724 GCA_964245455.1 uncultured Acidobacteriaceae bacterium | reverse complement strand
AACAATCAAGCCGCCATAGCTTGTGCCGAACGTATGCTCAACAAACCGTAACTGGTAAATGACGGTAAGCGCCCGAGCGGCGAAAAGATAGGCAGCGGAACCGATACCGCGAGACAAAAGAGCGCGCTTCGAGATAGAGATGGAAGTCCTCCGCCGGGTGACACTTTTCTCCGGCGCATCCCGGACTTTCTCGCGAAAGTACGATCAAGTGTTTGGAAAGGCATCCGTTCTGTGTGTTGGACCACCCATTATGCTACCGGCTCCACTCTAATCGATTCACACTTGCTGGGCAATGTCAGAACGAGGCACCCGAGCAGTGACGATAGTACCCACGTAAGGCGGTCTGAGCCGCATTCCGAAGGGTAAGACTCTTCTCGTGAAGCTAGGATCGAGAGCTATGCTTCATCACGCGTTCACCATGCACGCGCATCCTGGACGGGGCGAACGGCTGCCTCAAACTCGGGCAGCGTACGCAGTCGACACCTGGTGCCGCAAGAAACTTATAGGCCTAAGCCGTGTACGGTAAAGGTCAGTCCTTTGGAGCAGAGCCATGAACGATGCATTACTGGTGAGCGTAGTCATCCCGACACTTCGTCGGCCAACTATTGTGCTGCGCGCGGTTCAAAGCGTGCTGAGGCAAACCTACGCCCTCTTCGAAATCATCGTCATGATCGACGGGCCGGACAGCTCAACGAGCACGACGCTCGCCGCCGTGCACGACGCCCGGCTTCGCGTCGTGGAACTGCAGGAAAATGTAGGAGCCGCTGAAGCAAGAAACAAGGGAGTGGCTCTTGCGCAGGGTAAGTGGATCGCCTTTCTGGACGATGATGACGAGTGGGTGCCAGAGAAACTGGCGATCCAGGTTGATGCTGCAGAGCGGCTCGGCGGGGCGCGGGTTCTGCTCGCCTCCCGCTACCTGGATAAGGGCGTGTCGTTCGACCGTGTGCTGCCGTATCGCACCCCTCGGGGCGGCGAGCCGATTTCGGAAATCCTGTTTTCCCGAAAGGGGGTGCTCAGCCGCACGGCGCGCCCGCAAACCTCCACATACTTTGCCTCGACTGAGCTGGCTCGTGCCGTGCCGTTTCGCGCCGTTTCAAGGTCTCAGGAGGATCTGGACTGGCTGATGCGTGCGGCCGCGCTCACCGACCGCCCTTTCCTGCTGTTGCCGCAGCCGCTCTCGATCTACCACAACCAGCAAACGACGGGGCGCGAAGGCGCCGCGGGTGACTTCGACATCTTCTGGCGATACGTCCACGCGAATCGCCAGCTGTTTACGCCCGACGCTTTTACTTTCTACCTTGCAATCTGTTGCGCGCCGGAGGTCATGGCGTCCTCAAAGCCCTGGCAGCGCTGGACGGAAGTGTACCGGGGCATGAAGACAGGCAAGATGACGCTGCGCGCGCTTGGTTTCGCTGCGATCTACGCCGCCTTCCCCATGCCACTTCGGCAGAAAGTCCGCCATCTGTTCTCGTCCTACTCCTGAGCCGTCCGGGTCGCTCCAGCTCTACTCTTCCGGTCGGAGATGCATCCCACTCCGCGGGAGAAAAATCATGGCGGAAAGTATTGATCACGAAAAAGTAAAAGCGACCCTTGGCAAGCTGGTCGATGTGCTGCGCGACAGCCACCAGGGCTTTACAGAGCTTGGCAAGCACATCAAGGATGAGCCTGCCCGCATTTTCTTCCTGCAGGAAACGCAGGCGCGGGCTAACTTCGCGGGGGAGCTTGAAAACGAGCTTCACCGGCTCGGCGTCAAGGACGTGGAGCAGAGCGGGATGCTGTCGGGCCGGGTACACCGCGCATGGGGTGAGCTGAAGGCGAATCTTGGCGGGGGTGATAAGACCCTACTCGACACAGCGGAACAGGGTGAAGATGTGGCGAAGAAAGCATACGAAACCGCACTCGCGGAGCATCTGCCATCCGATATCCGGAATGTGCTGCAAACGCAGCAAGCTTCGTAGTCCAACAAAGCAGGCTCGGCTTAGGCAACAGCAGCACCGGGCCTGCCGCGTGAAACAGGCTCTCGCCTGTATGCCAGGCCCACCTGCTGAAGTGCCATCTAGGCGTTGCAAACACCCTCCCCAGCCGGTAAGCAAACGCGATACCATATCCGCATAGCCCTTTGATACCGGGAGGCGTTTGTGTCTGAAGAGAGTTCGCTGAAACAGGGTCGTCGCAGTTTCCTCAAGACCGGCGGCGCCTTGGCGGCCGGATTGCTGGCGCAGCCAATCGCCTCTGAAGCGCAATCCGCCGCGGCTGCGCCTGCATCGCGTGACACCGTTTCGCGTGACACCATGCCGATGCGCAATCTGGGCCGTACCGGCCATCGCGTCGGTGCCTTCTCGCTTGGCGGCCAGGGTGCAATCGAGCTGCCGAACAACGCCGACGTCGCTGTTCCGATCATCGAGCGCGCGCTCGACCTCGGCGTCAACTACTGCGACACCTCATCGATCTACGGCGGCCCGGACCGCTGGAGCGAGCAGTATTTCGGCGCGGTGATGAAGCGCCGCCGCAAGGAGACTTTCCTCGCGACCAAGACCAAGGAACGTACGCGCGACGGCTCTATGCGCATGATCGAGAAGTCCCTGCAGCTTTTGAACACCGACCATGTGGACCTGTGGCAGCTGCACGACATCGGCACCATGACCGACGTGGACGCGTGCTTCGCCAAGGGCGGCGCGATGGAAGCGCTCATCGAGTGCAAGAACCAGGGCATCGTTAAGAACC
>CAXTMW010000035.1:14878-23124 GCA_964245455.1 uncultured Acidobacteriaceae bacterium | reverse complement strand
GTTTGGTCCCTTTCTCCCACGAGAGCATGACACAATTCTTTTCGCGGAGAGGAGGCGCGCCAGCCTCTGGTCCTGCAGGGCAGCCGCGTGCTCCGCGCGCCAATTCTCCTTGGCGTACACGCTGCCCACCGGCGGCATCGCGCGCCTGCGCGGGGGCTTAAGCGTCCATGACTATCTCAAGCTCATCACAGTGCAGCAATACACGCCGCAAGGTCTTGCCACGTTCGGGCCCGCGGCCATCCGCATCGCCGAGGCAGAAGGCCTGACCGGGCACGCGGAGGCCGTCCGTGTGCGGCTCAACGAAAGCCCGCGCGGGGTGAACGCGTGAGCGAGCCGGCTCTTTCCGGAAACATGGCATCGGTCGAAAATAGCGAGTCGCCATCCGACTCTCCGGCGCAAAGCGCCGCGCTGGCCCCACCGCAGGTGGCGCAGATAGAACCGCGCGCAGCCGTCCGCGCGATGAAGGAGTACCACCCGCCGCTCGGCAACCGCGACGGCCTGCGCCTCGATTTCAACGAAAACACGCTGCGCTGCTCGCCGCGAGTTACGGAAGCGCTCCAAGCTATCACCGCCGGCGCGCTCACCCGCTACCCCGAGCGCGGCCCCGTAGAAGCGCTTGTCGCCGCGCATCTGCAACTGCAACCGGAACAACTGCTGCTTACCAACGGCGTCGACGAAGCCATCCACGTTCTGTGCCAGACCTATCTCGGCGAGAGCGACGAAATCCTGCTGCCGGTCCCCACCTACTCCATGTACGCGGTGTACGCCTCGGCCGCCGGTGCCCGCATCGTAACGGTGCAGGCCGCGCGCGAGGATTTCGCGTTCCCGTACGAGCGCGTTCTTGCTTCAATCACGCCCGAGACCCGCATCGTAGCGCTCGCAAACCCCAACAGCCCCACCGGCTCCACGCTGCGGCGCGAGCAGATCGTCGAGCTTGCCCGGCGCGCCCCGCACGCGATCGTGCTGGCCGACGAGGCCTACTTCCACTTCTTCGGCGAAAGCGTCCTAGACCTCATCAAGACGGGCGAGTACCCAAACCTGGTCGTCGCTCGCACCTTTTCCAAAGCCTACGGCCTGGCCGGTCTGCGGCTTGGCCTTCTTGCCGCCGCGCCCGAGGTGATGCACTGGCTGCGCCGCGTCATCTCTCCCTACAGCGTCAACGCGCTCGCACTCGCCTGCCTTCCGCCGGCGCTGGATGACACCGCCTACCTCGATCGGTACGTCGCCGAAGTAAAAGCCGCGCGCGCTGAGTTGTACGCGGTCTGCGACGAACTGGGCGTCCGCACCTGGCCGTCGGAGGCCAACTTTGTCCTGCTTGAAATCGGCCCGGCGCACCGCGAGTTCACCCGCGCCATGCACGAGCGCGGCGTACTGGTGCGCGACCGCTCCGCCGACCCTGGCTGCGCAGGCTGTGTGCGCATCACGGTGGGCACGCGCGAGCAGATGCACATGGCCCACGAGGCGCTCCGCGAGGTATGGCGCTCGCTCAAGCGATACGATAGCGAGTAGGACGCGAGTGAGACGACCGTGAACGAGCCAGCTATCAGCCCAACCAGTACCAGCCAAGTCAGGACGACCGGCAAGCCTGCGAACGCACTTGCAAAACGCACCGTGAAAACCGCCAGGCAAACCCCGCCCACCCTGCGCGCCGCAAGCTTCGACCGAAACACACACGAAACCAAAATCTCAGTCGCGCTCACCATCGAAGGCAGCGGCCGCTACACTATCTCGACCGGTATTCGCTTTTTCGACCACATGCTCGAGCTCTTCACGCGGCACGGCGCCTTCGATCTCGCGCTTACCTGCCGCGGCGATCTCGACGTGGACCAGCACCACACGGTCGAGGACGTCGGCATCGCGCTCGGCGAGGCGTTTGACCGCGCGCTGGGCGATAAAAAAGGCATCATGCGCGCCGGATATTTCCTGATGCCAATGGACGAAACACTCGGCATTGCCGCGGTCGACCTAAGCGGACGCGTCGCCTGCAAAGTCAAGACCAAGGTAAAGACCACGCTGGTCGGCGACCTGCAATCGGAGCTGGTCGAGGACTTCTTCGAGGGCTTCGCACGCGGTGCCCGGGCCAACGTTCACCTGAAAACCATGTACGGGCGCTCAAACCACCACAAGCTTGAGGCGCTCTTCAAAGCCTTTGCGCGCGCCCTGCGCGTTGCCTGCTCGCGCGACCGCCAGCTCGGCGACATGCTGCCCTCCACCAAGGGTCTTCTGTGATTGCGGTCGTCGACTATAAAGCCGGCAATCTCACCAGCGTGCTCAAGTCGCTCCATGCGGCCGGTGAGTGGGGCACTAACTTCCAGGTCACGGAAGACCCCGCGATCGTCCAACACGCCGAGAAGATCATTCTGCCCGGCGTAGGCCATTTCGCCGCGACGGCGCATCTCCGCGAGCGCGGCCTGACTGAAGCAATCCGCAAGCGCACCAACGCGGGCACCCCGTTTCTCGGCATCTGCGTGGGCCTGCAGTGGCTTTTCACCGGCAGTACCGAGGCTCCCGACGTCGCAGGCCTCGGCGCGTTTGCCGCCGAGTGCGATCGCTTTTCGTCCGCCGCGCTCAAATGCCCGCACGTCGGCTGGAACACACTTTCAATCGCTGCGCCAAGCCTGCTGACCCAGGGCTTGCACGACGGCGAGCACGTCTATTTCACCCACAGCTATCGCGCGCCGGTCGTTGCTGAAAGCACGGCTACCTGCGACTACGGCGGGCCATTTACCGCCATTGTCGAACGCGGCAACCTCATGGGCGTGCAGTTTCACCCGGAAAAGTCAGGCGCGGCCGGGCTGACGCTGCTCACCAACTTCCTGAGGGTCTGAGCCGAAACGTGTTGACCAAGCGCATCATCGCCTGCCTCGACGTACGCGCCGGCCGCGTTGTGAAAGGCGTGCAGTTTGAAGACATCATCGACGCCGGCGATCCGGCCGCGCTGGCAGCGCGCCACGCCGAGGGCGGCGCCGACGAGATCGTGCTGCTCGACATCACGGCAACCCACGAGGGCCGCGGAACTTTAATCGACACAGTCAGACGAACCGCGGCGAAGCTGTTCATTCCCTTCACCGTCGGCGGCGGCATTCGCTCAAGCGGCGACGCGACCAAGGTTTTCGATGCAGGCGCCGACAAGGTCTCCATCAACTCGGCCGCGCTCGCTGATCCCGCGTTGATCGACGCGATCGGCGTACGCTTCGGCGCCCAGGCCGTCATCGTGGCGATTGACGCCCGCCGGGGTCAGCAAGCGCCCGAACACGCGGAGGTCTTCGTGAACGGCGGCCGTAAGCCCGCCGGCCGCAATGCGATCGAGTGGGCGCGCGAAGCCGAGGCACGCGGCGCGGGCGAAATCCTGCTCACCAGCATGGACGCCGACGGCACACGCGCAGGCTTTGACTGCGAGCTCACCGCGGCTGTGTCCCGGGCGGTGCAAATCCCGGTCATCGCGTCCGGAGGTGCAGGAACGGCGGCGCACTTTGCTGCCGTGCTGCAGCACGGCAGCGCCGACGCCGCGCTCGCCGCCAGCATCTTCCACTTCGGCGTCTCTGACGCCCGCGCCCTCAAGCAGCAGCTCGCCGGGCAAGGCATTCCAGTGAGACTGCCTTGTTAATCCCGGCCATCGACCTCATGGGCGGCCGCATCGTGCAGCTGGTGCAAGGCGAGGAACTCCGCATCGCCTCCGACGATTTTGCCTACTGGATCGAGCGCTTTCGCGGCTACCCGCTCGTCCAGCTCATCGACCTCGACGCGGCCAAGCGCGTCGGCGACAACAGCGGCCTGATCGAGCGCATAGCCCGGGAGCTGCCCGTGCAGGTCGGCGGCGGCCTGCGCACTGTCGCACAAGCCCGCACGCTCCTTTCGCTCGGCGTGCGTCGTGTCATCTTCGGCTCTGCCCTGTTCCCACCCTCCGGCGTCGATCTCGCGCTTGCCGAGGAGCTCGCCGGGGCGATCGGCCCCGAGCAGTTTTTCGCGAGCATCGACACTAAAGACGGACAGATTGCTATCAGCGGCTGGCGCGAAACGGTCAATCTCTCGCCTGACGACGCCGTCCACGCGCTCGAGCCGTTCTGCGGCGGCTTCCTCTACACGCACGTCGATACCGAGGGCACGCTCCAGGGCTTTCCGCTGCCCGTCGCCCAGCGTCTGCGCGCGCTTACGGGTCGGCAGCTGATTGTGGCCGGCGGTATCCGCACGCAGGAGGAGATCGACGTGCTCCATCGTTGCGGCGTGGACGCGGTAGCCGGCATGGCTGTATACACCGGGCTAATTGCGACCTGAGCTAGATGCGGTCGTGTGAGGCGTGAAGCAAGGCTACCGCTTCGCCGTCCGACGCCGCACGATCCAGCCGACCACCGCGAAAAATGCCGCCATGGTGTACATCGTCACGGCATAGCGCTGGTTGTGTACCATCGCCGCCGCAGTCGCCTGCAGCGCCCAGAGCACCGCAAGCACTGCCCAGATCATCCAAAGCCGCATACCCCTCCAGCCTAGCATCGGGCGCGAAAGGTTTGGACCCATGGCCGACACCACGTTGCACGTGCACACAGCGCTCGGGGTCGCCCGGCGTCTCCAGGTTGCCAGAAGGCTCCAGGAGGTCGGCTTTTCCGACATCGTGCAGATTCGCAACAAGGTGCTCGCACTGCGCGAGGCCGGGCAGCCCGTGCACGCGTTTCACGGCGGCGAGCCCTTCTTTGAGACGCCCGAGCCGATCAAGTACGCGGCCATCCACGCGCTCACCCACAATCACACGCGCTACGCCGCATCCTCAGGCATCCTGCCCCTGCGTGAAGCGCTGCTCGCTAAGCTGCACATGCGCAATGCCGTCCCGGCCCACCTGGACGACGTGCTCGTCACCGCGGGCGGCGCGCACGCGCTTTCGATCGCCTTTCAAGCCACGCTCGACCCCGGCGACGAGGTTCTGGTATTTTCCCCGTACTGGACGCCGATCCGCGACATGATCGCGCTGACCGAGGCCGTGCCGGTGCTGGTGCCGACTGCTGAGGCGCTCGCAAACGGACTCGCTACGACGCTGAGCCGCTTTCGCACCCCGCGCACCCGCGCCCTCTACTACAACACGCCGCAAAACCCTTCCGGCGTGGTCTTCCATCGCGCGCACGCCGAGGCAGTCGCGGCCTTCGCCATCGCGCACGATCTCGTCGTCATCGCCGATGAAGCCTATGAGGACCTTGTGTACGGCGAGCAGCCGGGCGAAGCGGGCGAGCACGTCTCTATCGCCTCACTGCCCGGCATGTATGAGCGCACCATCACCACCTACACGCTTTCCAAAAGCTACGCCATGACCGGCTGGCGCGTCGGCTACGCGGTCGCCCCCGAACCCTGGACGACCGCACTGCGCAAGCTCGTGCTGTACACGACTAATGGCGTGTCGACGCCGGTGCAGTGGGCCGCGGTCGAAGCCCTGCGCACTCCGCGCGCCGCGCTCGATGCGCGCCGTGAAGAGTATCGCGCGCGCCGCGACCTGCTGGTCCGCGGATTGAACGCGCTCGGCCTGCCCTGCGCACTGCCGGCCGGCGCCTTTTACGCTTTTCCTGATGTGCGCCGCATCGCTGCCGACAGCCGCGAAGCAGCCGCCACCCTGCTCGACAAAGCTCACTTCGCGACGATCCCGGGCTCGGTCTTCGGTCCGCATGGCGAAGGCCATCTGCGGCTCGGCTACGCGGTCTCGCTGCCGGCCATTGAGGCCGGGCTTGCCTCACTCGGGAAGCTTTTCGGCTAGAAAAAGCGTCCTACACCCCTGCGCATCCGTCCAAGGCAGGGACATCCCGTGGCTTCCGGAACGATCCCTGAACCGAAGCTGGGGCACCATACTATGAAGGAAGTGTTGTGAAACTTACCAGCATCCTGTTGCTCCATCTTCGCTTGCTCACCCGACAAGCCGCGCTTTTCTCTCGGAGCCTCGCGCTGCCGGGCCTCTGCGGCGCCCTCGCGTTGAGCGCCCACGCTCAAACTCTTCGTGACAGCAGCGCAGCGATGCCGGATGCGCCTTCCGCCGTGATGGCCGCGCAGGCTACGGGATCGCAGGGGGCCGCAAACGGGTCGACCACCGGCACCGGCGGGCAGTACAAGCAGACCAAGCGCATCCTCGGCGTCTTTCCTAATTTTCGCGCCGTATCCGCTGACACCAAGCTGCCTCCGCAAAGCGCGAAGGAGAAGTTCGTCGCCACCGCCCAGCAGACCTTTGACTACTCCGACCTTCCGCTTGTTTTAGTGCTTGCCGGTGTGGCGGAGTCAAACAACTCCGAACCGTCCTTTGGGCAGGGAGCGGCCGGGTACGGCCAATATTTGTGGCGCACGTCCCTTGATCAGGCCGATGAGAACTTCTGGGTGCAGGCCATCCTTCCTTCGGTTCTCCACCAGGATTCGCGCTACTACACGCTCGGCCACGGCGGCATCGCGCGCCGCACGCTGTACGCCTTTGACCGCATTCTGATCACACGCACAGACACTCAAAAAGAAACCTTCAACGTCTCTGAGATTCTCGGCGCAGGCACGGCCTCAGCTATTTCGGACGCCTACTATCCGCACAGCGAGGCAACCTGGACGAAAACCGGCCAGCGCTGGCTGACCAACGTCATCATCGACGGCGGTACCTACGTGTTTCAGGAGTTCTGGCCCGACGTGAACGACAAGCTCTTCCATACGAAAGACTAGGCCGCATGACCGCAACCCAGAAAGTCATCCGCGTCGGCGTCGCCTCGTCCGTTGACGACGCACTGTTCCGCTACTTCCCTGCCGGCGTCGAGGTGGTTCGCTACTCGATTGAGGGCGATGCTACGTATGAAGTGGACCTACTGGTTGCTCCAAGCTTCGGCAAGCAGGCCGCCGACATCCTCCCGCGCGTGCGCACACGCTACATTCAGACCATTTCGGCAGGGGTTGAGACGATCCAGCCTATGGTGCCGCCGGGCGTTGTGCTGCTCAACGCGAAAGGCGTGCACGACAGCTCCACGGCTGAGTGGGCCGTGACGGCCACCCTCGCTTCACTCAAGTGGCTGCCCTTCTACGAGGACCTGCGCCGGCAAGGGGAGTGGGTGAGCGCGGCGGCGAGCGAAGGCTACTGGCAGCAGACCTATGGGAGCCCGCATGGCGCGGGCACGCCGATCCTGCTGGAAGAACTCGCGGAAAAGAGCGTGCTCATCGTCGGCTACGGCTCGATCGGCAAGGCGATCGAGGCACGCCTGCTCCCCTTCGAGCCGCGGGAGATCGTCCGGCTCGCACGGACAGCCCGCGCGGACGAACGCGGGCCGATCCATGGTTTCGACGATCTGCAACAACTGCTGCCCGAGGCCGACGTCGTCGTGCTGATCACGCCCTTGACCGAGGAAACGCACCATCTGATCGGGGCCGCCGAGCTCGGCCTCATGCGCCGCGGGGCTATCCTGGTCAACGCAGCGCGCGGGGGCGTGGTCGACACAGATGCCCTCGTCGGCGCGCTGGAAGCCCACCGCATCCGGGCCGTGCTTGACGTGACCGATCCGGAACCGCTGCCGGCCGGGCACCCCTTGTGGCGCGCGCCAGGCCTGCTGCTGACGCCGCACATCGCCGGCTCCACCCCGCTCTTTCTCCACCGCGTCTTCCGTTTCGTCGGCCGGCAGCTCGGGCACCTGCTTGCCGGCGAAGCACCGGAAAACATCATCAGCGGCCGGTACTAGGCGCGGTCACTCCGGAGCAAGCCCGGGGATTGGTCGCGGCCATAGTACCCTTGCCCATGGCTGCACACTCTCGAACGGAGACGACCTGAAACCTGCATGGCGAAGTTCACAGTTGGCGTAGATATGGGCGGCACCAATCTTCGAATCGCAGGCTACTCCGCCGACTGGCAGCGGCTGGCTTCGATCGCCGTGCCCACGCGTGTGAGCGAAGGACCGGAGGCCGTGCTCGGCGACATGGCTTCCGCAATCCGGGAGGTGATCGAGCAATGCGGCGGGGCTTCGGAGCTCGAAGGCATCGGCGTCGGCTCCCCGGGTCCCATCGAGCTGCCCGAGGGTCGGCTGCTTGAGCCGCCCAACCTCCCCGGCTTCCACTCGCTTGAACTCAAAACCGAGCTGGAAGCGCTGCTCAATCTGCCCGTCCTGATTGAAAGCGACGCCAACGCGGCGGCGCTCGCGGAGGCGCACGCGGGCGCCGGCAAGCTGTACGGCATCGACTCGCTGTGCATGCTGTCGCTCGTCACCGTTGTCGGCAACGGGCTTATCTTCAACGGCAAAATCTGGCACGGCTACCGCGGC
>CAXTMW010000035.1:3645-14868 GCA_964245455.1 uncultured Acidobacteriaceae bacterium | reverse complement strand
CACCCAGCGGACGCCGCGCAGCCAGATCGACGCGGCGAAGCCGGCCACGTCGCCATCTGGCCTGACGGCATCCCCTGCGCCTGCGGCAATCGCGGCTGCCTGGAGCTGTTTGCCTCGGCGACCGGCATCACCCGGATGGCGCGCGAAACCGCCTACGAGGGCCGCTCGCCCCGCACCCGTGAGCTGATTGACAACGGCAGCCCGGTCACCGCGCGCGACGTGGCCCGCTTCGCGGAAGAAGGCGATGAAGGCGCGCTGATCGTGTACGACACCGTCGGCCGCGCGCTTGGGCTCTCGCTTGCCGGCCTGGTCAACACGCTCAACGTGCCTCTCTACGTCATCGGGGGCGGCGCATCGGCGGCCTGGCACCTGTTTGCACCCGCCCTGTTTGGCGAGCTTGAGCGCGCCAGCTACGTGTACCGCCTCACCATGCCGCAAAACAAAATGGAGTTTACCCCCGGCAGGAGTAACATCCTGCCAGCGGTTCTCGGCAGCGACTCAGGCCTGCTCGGCGCTGCCATGGTTCCCCACTTCGCTCGCTGAAGCAGAGGCGCCGCCGGGGGGAAGAACCGTTCTGCATTTTCTAGCTCCCGATACTTCAGCTCCCGGTACTTTGCTTCCCAGGCGGACCTAAGTAACATGCAGCGCAAACCGACGATGAACGATGTCGCACGCATGGCCGGGGTCGGCACCATGACGGTTTCGCGTGTGCTCAACGGCTCGGAGCATGTGTCTGAAGAAACCGCGCTGCGCGTCCGCGAGGCGGTCGCCCAGCTTGGCTACCACCCCAACGAGATGGCGCGTGCCCTGCGCAGCTCAAAAACCCGTACCGTAGGCCTTCTACTGCCGAACCTCTACGACTCCTTCTACGCCGTGTGCGCGCACAGCCTTAACATGGTCGCGAAGGAACACGGCTACACCGTGCTGCTGACGCTCACCAACGACGATTCGCAACACGAGTACCAGGAAGCCCGGCGCATGATGCAGCGTCACGTGGAAGGGCTGATTGTGATCCCGGCAGACTCCCGGCTTTGCCGTCTGGGCGACGACGAGTTCAGTGAGATCCCGGTCGTGACGCTCGACCGCCCCATCGAAGATGTGGCTTCTGTTGATTCCGTGCTGACCGAGAACGAAACCGGCGGACGGCTCGGCACCGAGCACCTCCTGGCGACCCACGGGCTCAGCCGCATTCTGTTCCTGGGGCACAAGGCCGAACTCTACACGATGCGGCGCCGCTGGGATGGCTACGCTTCGGCCATGCGCGCGGCCGGGCTTCGGCCGGACGGGGACTTCCACTGCGCTTCGGAAGAAAGCGCGGTCAAAATCCTCGAGCAGGTCCTTCGGCGAAATGCCCGGCCGCAGGCCATCTTCTCAGCCAATAACCTCACGACGCGTCATGTGCTCTTTGCCCTGCGCCGTCTGCGTATGAGGGTGCCCGAGGATGTCGCACTTGTGGGCTTCGACGAGCTGGAGTTGAGCGATCTGCTTCATCCCGCGTTGACCGTCATCCGCCAGCCCGCCGAAGAGCTTGGGCGTACCGCGGGGCGTTTGCTCTTCTCAAGGATGGCGAAGCGAGCCGCCCCATCGGAATCCCTGCAGACCGTGCTGCCTTTGGATCTCGTGGTGCGCCACTCGTGCGGCTGCTCCTACGAGCCCGACTACCAGCCGCAGGAAGCGGACTGCCTGTCACAAGCGTTGTAAACAATGGGTGCTTGCCGGCTGCCGCGGCGCGGAGAACCGGCTCAAGAAAACTGTCGTCGATAGCTGCGGAATTCACTCCGAGACGCGGCCGGAAGTAATCGGGCGCTTACCCTACCGCGATGGAGCAGCCGGCGGCCTCCGTGGCCGCTTTCTCCTCAATCGGCAGCCGCACGACAAACTCAGTGCCCCCCGCATCGGTTGTAAAGCGGATCTCCCCGTGAAAATTGCCGACCACGATGCGGTGGGCGATATCGAGTCCCAGCCCGGTCCCCAGACCTGCCTCTTTGGTGGTGTAGAACGGTTCGAAGATATGGTCCCAGTGCTCGGTTGGAATCCCGCCGCCGTCATCCCGGATGCCGACGCACACCGTCCTGCCCTCAGTCCATAACCGCACCTGGATGTGGCCGTTCTCGGGCGCGGCGTCGATGGCATTATCCAGCAAATTGGTCCACACCTGTGCCAGTCCCGCGCCGACGCAGGAGATTTTCATTTCCGCCGAGGGTAGATCCCGATCCACGCTGATGCCCTTCTGCCGAAATTTGTGGCTTAGGATGGTCAGCGTGCTCAGCAGGCTGTCGCGTACATCCACCTGCTGTAGATGTTTCTTGTCGTCGTAGGCGTATTTCTTCACCGCCGATACCAGGTCGGTGACGCGGGCAATGCTTTCCTCAATCGTGTTGACGTGCTGCATACTGCTGATCAGCGCTTCCAGGTAGTTCAGCGCATCCGACAGAATCTGCGGCGGAAAGGTGCTGCGCGCACAGGCAATGTCCTCGGGCATCCACCCGGCGCTCACCATGGTCGGCGCCAGGCGCCAGGGATTTTCCACCTGCATCAAATCGAGCCACTCGGACAGTTCGTCCTCGCGGTCGGCCTGCTCCAACGGTGAGAAGCTGGCCGGACGCTCCAGCGTCAACACCTGCTCCTGCAGCCTGGCCAGGCATTCCATCTGCTCCGGGCTGAGCGAGGCGCGGGTCAGGCGCAGCGAAATCTGCTGCAGGCGCGACATGTTGTCCCGCAGCTGCGACGCGGAACGACGGGCCGCGGCTCCCGGATTGTTCAGCTCGTGCATCAACCCGGCTGCCAGGGTCCCCAGGGATACCAGCTTTTCCCGATGCAGTTCCATGGCCTGGTAGGTTTGGAAGCGACGCGCACAGTCGGCCAGCACCGCTGTCCGCACCGCCGGAGCCGCTGCCAGCAGCTCCCAGAAAGCGTCTTCGGTCAAGCGAAGCAGACGGCAGTCACTCTTGGCGACGCACTTACTGGAAGTGGAGCGCATCCCCAGCAGAATCGGTGTTTCCCCAAAGGTTTCCAACGCCTTGTAGGTCGCGAAATGCACCTCGTTGCCCACGTCCGGCTTGCTGACGACGATCTCGCCTTCCAGCAGAACGCAGAAGCGATACGCACCCTGCTCCGGGTAGTGCAGCGTCGTTCCAGCCGGCATGTCCATGCGTTCCGTGCCGGTAAAACAGGCAAGATGCTCCGGTCCAAGATGCCGAAGCGTCGGCGCCTGCCGCAGCTCAGCAAGCAATTGCTCGTCCAGCGTTACCGGCGTACTTTCTTCACGCTCTGTTAACTGTTCTGCCATGGCTCCCAACAGCCGGCCGCTGGCCGCCTTTGTCCCGCCCAAAATCTAGAACTGCGATACTAAAACTGCGCCAGATACTGGTGCATGAACTGCACCGCGATAGAGCCTTCACCGACCGAAGACGCTACACGCTTCACCGACCCGTTGCGTACATCACCCGCTACGAAAATGCCAGGAACACTTGTCTCTAGCAGGTAAGGGTCCCGCTCTTCGCGCCAGATCCCCGGAAGCTTACCGTTGCGGCGAAGATCCGGCCCAGCGAGCACAAACCCGTGATCGTCGCGCAGGATGCACTCCGGAAGCCAGCCTGTCTTCGGCGCCGCCCCGATGAAGATAAACAGCGAGGAAGCCGCGCGTTCGGTTTCCGCGCCGTCGCTACTGACCCGGATCGCTGCAAGATGGCTGTCCCCGATCACCTCTGTCACCATCGCTCCCGTTTCCACCTCAATATTCGATGTGCCGGCAATCTGATCGATCAAGTATTTCGACATGCTCTCCCGGAGGGAGGGACCGCGCACCAGCATAGTGACCTTGCGAGCAAACTTGGCGAAGTGCACTGCGGCCTGCCCTGCCGAGTTTGCTCCCCCGACAATGAAGATTTCCTCGTTGGTGCAGGTTGAGGCTTCGCTCAGGGTCGCGCCGTAGTACACCCCGGCACCCAGCAGCCGCTCCACGCCCGGAACGTCCAGCCGCCGCCAGTGCACGCCGGTCGACAGCAGGCACACCCGGCAGCTCACTTCGCGGCCGTCGCCCAGCTGAACGCGATGGTACTGGTCCTTGCTCGTGATCCCGCGCGCGCACTGCGTAATGAACTCGGTGCCGAAACGTGTGGCCTGGGTGATCGCGCGGCGGGCGAGGTCCTCGCCGCTGACCCCGGCCGGGAAACCCAGATAGTTCTCGATCCGCGAGCTCGAACCGGCCTGGCCGCCCGGCGCGTCCGGCTCCACCAGCAGCGTTTTCAGCCCTTCGGAGCTCGCGTACACGGCTCCGGCCAGACCGGCCGGACCTCCCCCGATGATGACCAGGTCATAGAACTCGTTCTTTGCCGAGGTTTTCAGTCCTACCTTCGCGGCAAGCTCAGGGATGGTCGGCTGCGACAGCGAACTGCCGTCGGGAAACAACACGGCCGGCAGTTTGCTGTCATCCGCCTGGTACCGCGTCAGCATCGCCGCGGCCTCTTCGGTGTGTTCCGGATCGAGCCATTTGAAGGGAATCTGGTTGCGGCTCAGAAAGTCGCGCACCTGGTGGTCGCGCGCGCTCCAGCGCAGGCCGACCACGTGCAGGCCCTCGTACCGCGGTTTGTACCCGCTGCCCCAGGCATCGAGCAGGTCCGTCAGCACCGGGTATAGGCGCTCCTCGGGCGGATCCCACGGCTTGGTCAGGTAGTAGTGGATACGCGCCGAGTTGATCGCCTGGATGGCCGCTTCGGTATCGGCATACGCGGTCAGCAGGGTTCGCTTGGCATCGGGATAGATCGCCTGCACGCGCTCCAGCAGCGCCACGCCGGTCATGCCGGGCATGCGCTGGTCCGAAACCACCAGCGCCACTGCATCGCCGCGCTTGTGCAGTTGCTCACAAGTGTCGAGCGCCGCCTGCCCGGAGCCTGCGCGCATCACGCGGTAGTGTTCGCCATACTCGCGCCGCAGGTCCTGCACAACAGCCTCAAGAACGCTGATATCGTCATCCACGGCGAGGATCACTGGCTTGGGCATCGCTGCCTGATTGTACCGCCCGTCCGCTGTAGAGCTATCCTGCAGGAATTACACGATGATTAGGTAATAATTGCGGAAAGCTGCTGGTTCGGCAAGGAAAACTTCTATTGCACAAAGGTTGTAGGTAGAAAATATATGAAAATTCTTCTTGCAAAGCTCCGAAAGCGCGATACTCTGTCGTCACTTCATAAGCACAGATTTTCCACAAAAGATCAGACGGGACTCCGGCGAGACCGGTACCTTTCGGTCAAGCAGTTCCAAAGTGAAACTCCTTTTCCCCTGATGCTGTGAGTCGAACATCCCTTGCAGGCAACCTTTGCTGCCCGAGATGGATTGAACGTCCGCGTACGTCACGCGGCGGAACACAGCAGCCATTGAGGCCAGAAGGATTCAGAATGAACAAGGTTATTCTCGCCGACAATCAAGCGATCTTCCGGACCGGTACCGCCAAGGTTCTTTCGATGGAAGACGACTTTCGCATCATCGCGCAATGTCCGGACGCCGAGCGGCTCCAGAATGCTCTGGTCACCTTTCGCGGCGTCACGGTTTTGTTCGGCTCGACGCTTAAGCAGGATCCCAATCAACTCATGCAGCAGATCTGCTCTCTGGGCAGCCGCGGCATCGCCATTCTGGAAAACAACGAAGCGCCGCAGCCATACTTGGCGGCTCACGTCCACGGGCTTTTCTTCCGCTCGATTACCGGGCCCACGCTGGTGGATTGCGTGCGGCGGGTAGGCCGCGGCGAACGCGCCATTCACTCTGCGTCCCATGCCAGCGCGGCACCGGATGAAGATCTGGTCGGTGCGCGCGTGCGCGACCGGCTCACGCCCAAGGAGATGAAAATTGTCGCCTTGATCGTGCAGGGCTGCAAAAATAAGGAGATCGCGATGCGGCTCGGCACCACCGAGCAGGTCATCAAGAACTACCTGCGCGGTGTGTATGACAAAACCGGCGTATCGGACCGGCTGGAGCTTGCCCTGTTTACCATTCATCACCGCATCCTTGCCGAGGCGGCGGCTGCTGCAGGCAGCCTTATCATGCAGGCCAGCTAGGGACAGGACTTTTCGGTGGGTCATCCTGAGCGCAGCGAAGGATCTGCTTTTCTCGCTCGCATAGAAGCGCCAAGCAGATCCTTCGCTGCGCTCAGGATGACCCGTAATCGGTTTTACAAAGAAGAAGCCCGGCTACCGCTCCAACCGCTCGGCGATCGTCTTGCCCTGGGTAAACTGCAGCAGGTAATCCGGTCCGCCCGCCTTTGAGTCCGTCCCTGACATATTGAAGCCGCCGAACGGGTGCGCTCCCACCATCGCGCCGGTGCACTTGCGATTGAGATAAAGATTGCCCACGTGGAACTCGCGCCGGGCGCGATCAAGCAGGTCCGAGGAGGTCGAGTACACAGCGCCCGTCAGCCCATACTCGGTCCCATTCGCAATCGCCAGCGCATCGCCGAAGTTCTTCGCCCGCAAAATCGCCAGCACGGGGCCAAAGATTTCGTCCTGGGCGAGCTTCGCTCCGGCGGCAACGTCCGAGAACACGGTCGGTTGAATATAGTAGCCGCCCGCCTCGGTTGCGATCGGCTCTCCTCCCGCGACGAGCCGGCCTTCGCTCTTACCCATCTCGATATAGTGCAGCGTCTTCGCATATGCCGCCCGACTGATCACTGGGCCCATGCGCGGGTTTCCCGTCGGATCGCCGACCGAGATCGCCTCGATCCCCTCGCGAATCTTGTCCACAAACGATTCGTAGATCGAATCCTCCACGATCGCCCGCGAACCAGCCGAGCATTTCTGCCCGCTATAGCCGAAGGCCGCCGCCAGCACCCCTTCCACCGCTTCATCCACATTCGCGTCCGCCGCCACAACAATCGCGTCCTTGCCGCCCAGCTCGAGAATGGTGCGCTTGATCCAGATCTGCCCCGCGCGCGGCTTTGCCGCCTTTTCGTGAATTTCAAGACCGACCGGCCGCGAGCCGGTGAACGCGATAAAGCGAACTTTCGGGTGCTCCACCAACGCGTTGCCGCAGTTGGGGCCGTCCCCCTGGAGCAGGTTCAGGACGCCCGGCGGCATACCGGCCTCTTCCAGCACGTCGAGGAAGCGCGCGGCGACTGTCGGCGCCTCCGGCGACGGCTTGACGACCACCGTGTTGCCGGTCACGATCGCGGCCGCCGCCATGCCCACCATGATGGCCAGTTAAAATTTCCACGGGGGGATCACGTCGCCAACACCCAACGGGATATAGACAAGCTCGTCGCGCTCGCCCGGGAACTGGATCGGCGTCTCCGCGCCCGCCAGCCGCATCGCTTCCCGCGCATAAAAATCGAGAAAGTCGATGCACTCGGCGACCTCGGCATCGGCCTCGGCCCAGTTCTTACCAACCTCGTACACCAGCCAGGCGCAGAACTCGAACTTGCGTTTACGCACCAGCTCCGCCGCCCCTAGCAGCAGCGACACCCTGTCCTCCAGCGTCGCAAAGCGCCAGCTCTCAAACGCCATCAGTGCGCCTTTGACCGCGTCGGCCGCCTCCGCAGGCCCGCCCGCCTGGTGAACCCCAACCACCTGCGACGGGTTCGCCGGATTGCGCGACTCGAACTTGGCCGAGGTTTTCAGGCGCTCACCGCCCAGGACGAGCGGGTACTCGCGGCCGAGCTGGTCGGCTACCTGCTGCAGCGCAGCCTTCATCTCGTGCGCGTTTCGCCCGTGCGAAAAGTCGGTAAACGGCTCATTTTTGAACGGGCCCTGGGGCACGCGGGGCGAAATCTGCGTCGTCTGTGCTGGTGTCAACATGGTGTTCCCAGTGTAAACGCCGAGCCATTTGCAGCCTCCCGAAGCGCCGGCCCGACTCGCGCCGGACCTGACTCCGCTTACTGCTTGTCGACCGTGATGTAGTACAGGTCCGTCGCTACCTGGAATTGCTGAGCCGTCAGAGTAGTCGGCATCACTTGCCAGTCGACCGTCGGCGTAATCCGCTGCCAGTGCGCCGGGTCGCCCACCTCGACCGGCATCTGAAACACAGCTTCATCCACTTTCCACCGGTACGACACGCGCCCGACCGCCGAGTCAAAGCGCAGCTCAAGCGTCGGCAGCGCGGTGTGGCGCAGGTACTGATTGAACTCGGGGGTCAGGTCGAGGCCCGCATGCGCGTTGAAAAACGCAACAACGTCTTCAGTCAGGATCGTCCGGTACTTGAACTCCTGGCAGTAGTCGTGCAGCAGAGCAAACCATTTCGCATCGTCATCGACCACGCTGCGCAGCGTGTTGAGCATCAGCGCGGCCTTGAAGTACTGGTCCTCGGTCGGCTGCTGATTGGCACCGCGTTCGGTAAGAATCGGCTTCTTGCCTTCGACATGCTGCTTGAAACCGTTCACGTACCGGATCGCGTCGGCCTTGCCGTACTGGTATTCCACGTACAGGGTTTCAGCGTAGGTATCGAAGCCCTCATGGATCCACATGTCGGACACATCACGCGCCGTCACCGAGTTGCCGAACCATTCGTGCCCACTCTCGTGAATGATGATGAAGTCAAAGCGCGGGCTGATGCCGACGCCGGTCCAGTCGCGCCCGTAATAGCCGTTAGTGAAGTGGTTGCCGTAGGTCACGGCGCTCTGGTGCTCCATGCCCGTGTACGGAACCTGGATCAGTTTGTAGCCGTCCTTGATAAACGGGTACTCACCGAAATAGTGCTGAAACGCATCGAGCATCCCCTTGGCCTGCGTGAACTGCGCTTTCGCTTTCTCAAGATCCGCGGGCAACGCGTAAAAGTCGACCGGCACCCCGCTGTAGGTGTCCGACCAGTGCGCGTACTTCGCGATGTTGAGCGACACGTCGTAGCTGTTGATCGGGTAGTGCACCTGCCAGTCCCAGCGCGTGTATCCATCGGCCAAGTCGGTCGCCGCGATAAACTTGCCGTTCGACGCATCGGTCAATCCGGTCGGCACTTCAACGGAAATCTCCATGCCGTCCTGCGGCTCATCGCGCCACTGGTCCTTGCTGGGCCACCACACACTTGAACCGTCGTCCTCGCACGAGGTCACCACCCACGGGCTGCCTGTCGGGTCCTTGCCGAAGGTCATGCCGCCGAACCGCCCCACCTGCTTTGGGTGCCCGCTGTAGAACACGTCGACCGCGGCCTCATCGCCCGCGTGCAGCGGTGCTGGAAAGTCAATAAAGATCGCACCGCCGTCGCGCGTGTAGCGGAGCGTGCGCTCGCCCGAGGTGATCTTCTCAACCGCAAGGTCCGGGTACAGATCGATCTGGATGCGCGACCCGGTCGCAAGCATGCGAAAGCGGATCTGGTTGTCACCGCGGATCGTCTGCGCCTGCGGATCGATTCGAACGTGCAGCTTGTACGAGAGAAGGTCGTTGTTGGCGCGGTACGGGCCGTAAGCGCCGCGCAGCCGGGTCGCTTCGGCCGCCGCTTGGTTCACCGGCGCGGCCTTCGCCGTTGCGGCTTGCCTCCCTTGCGCGTGAAGCAGGGACAGCGATGCAGCCGCAAAGAAAAATAAGAGCAAGTTGACGGGACGAACAAGCATTGCGTCAGAGTACCGCACACGTTTCGTGCCGTGCGTTTCTGGAAACATATTGCGAACCCGGCAGCGAACTTAAAACCGCTTACCGATTCGCCGCAGGCTGCTCCGCGCTGTCCCGACTCCCCTCCAGCAGCATCCCGCGCAACTGCACTTTCAGGAGCGCAACAGCACCATGGAGGTCGCGCAACATGGCTTCGCGGTCCAGGAGCTCCTGCTCGGTCAGCTTCTGCCCTTCCGCAGGATCACTTGTTACGCTTGCGAGACTCGAGCCATCTTTTCCGGTGCCCTCCTGCAAACGGTGTAAGCGATACCACGCGTCGCGCAGAGACTTCTCCGGAGCGACATTATCGGCAGGCTGGCCGTCGTCTGCTCCCGCCGCGTGGAGATAGGCTGTGACCACCGGCGGATACCGGCTGCTGCTGTTTGGCATCTCCCCAAGAATCTGCGCGAGCATGTTGTACGGCGAGCGAAACAGGTGTCGACCCCCTTGCCCGCCTACCAATTGCGCGGTCGACAGCCCGATCGCGCTCGCGCTGCCTGCCAGCGACACCGCATTGCCGGCGTGGTTCAGGCCGCGTGTCAGCTCCATCGCCGAGCCTGCGGCTCCCAGCGCGCCGCTGACCGCAAAGGTGGCCACGTTCAACACCGCCTGCCGGTGCTCTTTTTGCGCCTGCACCACTGCGTGGATCTCATTGGCATGCGCGGCCTCCGCATCGATGCGGCCCAGGGTGTCGTCCACTTCAAAAGAGGCGATCAGCACCCGTTCCATCACCTGCTCGCGCAACCGCAACGCCTGCTCCGTGCCGGTCTTCCCCTCGCCTCGCAGGCCGCGCAGTTGTGCAAGCGCAGGAGCGACGCCGATTGCCTGCTCCACGGCATCGATGTTCGCCATCGGCCTTACTACCTCGGGCACATCCTGCTCCGTCTGCGCAAAGCCTGCGCTGGAGAAAACCAGCATCACCGTTATCAACGTTACGCGAGCGACCCAAAACATCGTCAATCCCCGGCCGTGATGCTTTCGGTCTGCTTCGACATCTTGGCGGTGCGTTCGAGCTTGTCCCAATTGAACGGTCGCCCATCGATCGCGCGCTTGAGCGTCTTGAAAAGCACGAGCGAAAACAGCTGCCGGTAGGAGAAGCGCTGCAGCCATATGTGGAACAGCAGCAGTCCGTCGCCCTTGCTGCTGGGATGGCGGCGTTCCAGCGAAAACGCCAGCGCGGAGGTCACAAAATCGATAATCAGGAACGTCAGGAAGTAGACCAGCAGTTTCTCGAGGTTGCTTGCGCTCGCTGCCTCCGGATGGAAGTAGCGCTGCCAGAAGTAGCCGAGCAGCCCGGCCACAAACATCAGGTCGATAAACGGCGAAACCAGCGGCAGCACGATCTGGAAGATCAGAATATTCGGCAGCGCAAACAGCCCCATGGCGCGGTTGGTGCGGATGGCCTGCTTATGCTTGAACACCGCCTGCAGAATGCCGAAGGACCAGCGGAAACGCTGCCGCATCAGCCCGCGCGCGGTTACCGGCGCTTCGGTAAAGGCCAGCGCGCGATCCTCATAGATGACTTTATAGTTCTGCTCCAGCAAATTCATTGTCAGGTCGGCATCCTCGGCAACCGTGTTGACCGGATAGCAGCCGCCGCGGCGCACCGCGTCCGTGCGCCACGCGCCGATCGCACCCGGCACTACCGTCACCACAT
>CAXTMW010000035.1:0-3635 GCA_964245455.1 uncultured Acidobacteriaceae bacterium | reverse complement strand
TCACCACATCGAACAGCTCAAGCGCGCGCCGCTCAAAGTTCTGGCTCGTGATGTACTCCAGCGCCTGCCAGCGCGTCCACAGGTTCACGCGGTTGCCGACTTTTGCATTGCCCGCAACCGCGCCCACGCGCTCGTCGGCAAAGTGGTACACCAGGCGCGAGATCGCATCCTGCGCGATCACCGTGTCCGCATCGATGCCGACATAGAACGCTTCATCGATCTGCTCGATCGCGAAATTCAGCGCCTCCGCCTTACCCGCGTTCGCTTTGGTCAGCACGGTCACCCGGCCTGCCGCGATCTCTGCCCGGTAGGCCTCGCGCACCACCGTGTAGGTCGCGTCGCTTGAGCCGTCGTCAATGACGATCACGCGCAGGTGCGGGTAGTCCGAGCGCAGCACCGAGCGCACCGTGCGCACAATCACGGTTTCCTCGTTGTAGGCGGGCACCAGCACCGCCACCTGCGGCGCAAACGGCCCCGGCGGCGTCGCGCGCTTGCGGAAGCGGTCAATCAGCGCACACACGCCGATGATGACCAGCCGACCGCTCATCAGCACGTCGCCCAGCACAAACACCCACACCGTAAAGTGGACAATCGACGAGAAAAGAAAAAACGCCGCCTGATCCACACGCGCCTGGAACCAAAGCTTCGGCGAGAGCGCCGGCATCACCTCCGCGCGAGTCTTGCCCATCAGCTCACTCACCGGCACAAATTCGTAGCCCTGCCCGCGCAGGGTCGTAATCAGCAGCGGCAGCGCCGCCACGGTCGCGCTGCGGTCGCCGCCGCCGTCATGCATCAGGATCACCGAGCCGCGAAAGTCAGGCCGGTCCTTCATCAACTCGATCTGCTGCAGCACCCGGTCCACAATCTCGCGCGGCGTTTTCTTCGGGTGCTCCGCCCAGTCATCGGTGTCGATCTTGTCGCCGATGATGGTGTAGCCCATCTGCTGGATGCGATATGCGGGCGCGGCCTGGTCGTTGGTGTCCGGCTCCTGGTCGATGGAGTACGGCGGCCGGAAGTACAACGGCTGAATGCCGAGCTCCGCGCCGAACAGCCGTTCGGTCAGGTTCAGCTCCAGTTCCACTTGCCGCTCCGAGACTTCCGAAATATCGGGGTGCGTAAAGGTGTGGTTGCCGATCTCGTGGCCTTCACGCACGTAGCGTTTCAGCAGGCCGACGTTGTCCTGGGCTGCTTCGCCGATGACCATGAACGCGGCATGGACGTTGTACTTCTTCAACACGTCGAGCACGCGCGGCGTCCACGTCGGGTCAGGCCCGTCATCAAAGGTGAGCGCGATCTTCTTCGGCTGGTAGCCGTAGTAGTGCAGCACAAATGGCTGCGGCAGGCTCACCATGCGCTCATCTGTAACGGTAAAGCGGTCGCTGTCGAGAAACACCTGCCGCGAGCCGGGCTGGGGCGTCGCCATCACACGCAGGATGTCGCCCTCGCCGGTGTTGGTCACCCCTGCGCCGGTCGGCACACTCTGCAAGTGCTCAGGCGCAGCCGCGTCCGACGGGTGATCCCACACCGACCAGAGCGAGCCGTCCTCGGAACCCAGCCGCCACAGCGCAAACGTGCGCAGCCCCATCTGGCGCGCCGCGCGCAGCTCGTTCAGGCTCGAAACGCCGTCCAGGAACCACACCTGGTGCCGCACATGCGCGTCCTCGTCGTCGTAGGCGAAGTGCGGGTTCAGCTCATCGCCGTTCAAACTCACCGTCGCGCCGGCGTCGGAGGCAAGGTCCCAGGCCTGCTGTACGGTCACATCGTCGACGCCCTCGACCTTGGTCGATTTCAGCTGCCCTTTACGCTTGCCATCAGTGATGAGCGGCTGCTGCCAGTCGTAGCCGTAGTTGCCGATGGCGCACAGCAGCTTCGAGCGGGGCACCAGCTTGACCGCACGCGCCAGATTCGCCTCAAACCAGTCCTCGCTCGCGACCGGGCCGGGCTCGGACGAGTCCTCGTGCTGGTCGTAGTTCATAAGGATCACGCCGTCGGTCGCGGCGCCCATCGCCTTCATGATGGTCGCGTCGGTTTCCGCTGCCACATTCACGTAAAGCTTGAGACCCTTGGCCGCGAAGTCCTGGTGCAGCTCATGAAGCCACTCCGCGTACAACTTCATGGAGGCGTCCGGAATCTCCTCCAGGTCCATGCAAATGCCGCGATACTTCGGATTTGCAGAGAGAAACTTATCGAGCTGAATGTGCAGGCGTTCTCGTGCAACGGGATCTTGCAGAATCGCGGCTACGGCCGCGCCGTTCCACTTGCCCGCGATGTTGTCATAATCGTTCAGCATGGGCACAACCGCGGTATCTTCCTTGGCGGCGGAGATCACGTGGTTGAGCTTGTTTTCCTCATCCACGCCGTGGACGCCGGCCCGGTCCACCACGTTGTACACGTGCGCCGGGTACAGGCTCGTCACCGCGGTCAGCTGCCCCTCAGGCCCGATCACGTGCAGCCAGTCCGGAAAAAGAATATCGACCTGGTGGATGTGCGCCTTGAGCGACGCGTACCCTTCGGAGTCGCTGGGCTGGTAAAACGCCGCTCGCAGCCCTTCATCCTGGTTCAGGGGGATGTCGGCCGGGTGCCGCGTCGACTTGCGCCGGAGCGGCCGCGCGCCCTTCAGCTTGGTGCCCACAGCCGGCACGTACGCGCGGAAGTTGTGCTTGCCATCCGGCGCGGTCAGCCCGGCCATGGTTTGCTTGCGCAGCACGCCCACGGCGAAAATCACCAGCACCAGCGTCGAGACCACGGCGCCGATATCCAGAAAACGCCGAAGCCTCTTCCAGCGTTTGCGATCCGGATCGTAAAAGACAGGCTTCATGGAGGTGCGTCTAGCTTACCCTTCCGCCCTTTTCGCCGCCATTGTTTATGGCAGCGCGTCCCCGCGTACGTCCTCCTGTACATCGATCACAATGCGCCCGCGCCCTGCCCTTTCCCCCATTCCTGGTGCGCATCCGTAATCTTTGCAAGCGGGTACACCGAGCGGATCCGCACATCCAGCTCACCCGCCTGCAGCATGGCAAACAGTGTGCGCAGATCGGGCGCAAAGGCCCTCGACTTGCGGCTGATGCCGTAAAACATCGTCCGCTTGCCCGTCCAGAACAGCAGGTTTTTCGCAAGCAGCTGAAATACTGCCGGCAGGATCGGTAGCGGCGGCTGGCCCGTCAAAGCCGGCAGATTCAGTCCTTAGCCCACCAGGATGCCGCTCCGCTTCAGAAGCGAGAAGGACTCCCCAAAGCTCTTGTAGCCCAGAGGATCAATCCACGCCGTCCGGCACCGCCACCAGAAAGCGCTCCGGCAGATTGGCGAGCTCGGCCCGCCCATCGTAAATGGACAGGTATAGATGGACACGCATGCGACCAGATCGCCCGGCTTGAACTTTCGGCAGCCGCTCCCGTTCAGGCGCACTGTACCCACGACCGTATAGCCCGGCGTGAGCGGCGCCTTCTTCTGAAACGGGTACATGCCGCGTCGCATGTTGATGTGGGTGCCGGAGAACGTGGAGTATTTCACTTGAACCTGCACCTGGCCCGCTGCAGGGTCGGCAATCTCTGCCTCTACAAGCCTGACTTTAAGTCTCGTCCCCAAACTCGCGGATAGCACTTTTTTGATTCTGGGCATACGCTCCTCTTTCTGGG
>CAXTMW010000034.1:5951-23254 GCA_964245455.1 uncultured Acidobacteriaceae bacterium | reverse complement strand
GGGCAACGTCGAGGCAATGGTGGCCCGCTGCGCTTCAGCATCGGCGACCTCCAGGTTGGTAGCGACGCCGTTGGCGAACTGGTCGCGGACCAGCGCGAGCGAGTTGTCGGCCAGCTGCAGCGTTTCCCGCACGATCGCCTCCCGCGCGCCCACGCCGCGCAGCTGCACATAATCCTCGGCGAGCTCGGCCACTGAGGCCAGGGCAAGGGTGCGCCGCGCCTCGGTCACAGCCTCGGTATTGGCGTCGGCGGCTTCCACGCCGCGGCGGATGCGTCCGAACAGGTCGAGGTCCCACGACGCGGTGACGCTGTCGGCAAAGAAGCTGTACTGCAACGGCGCGCCCGGGGCGGGCGTGATGAGTGCGAGAAAACCGTTCTTGCTTGCGCGGGTCAACGTGTACGACGCATTGGCGTTGAGCGCGGGCAGCCCCGCGGACCGGGCGATCTGGCGCTCGGCGCGGGCCTGCTCAATGCGCTCGGCAGCTCCCTTGAGCTCAAGATTTTGCCTCGCCAGCCGCGTCACGAGCGAGCTGAGCTCGGCGTCGTGGAAGCTGTTCCACCAGGCGCTGTCGACGGCCGCGCCGTACACGAGGCCGGCGGCAGGCTCGGTGCCCCAGGCGGGTGGCGCAGCCACCTTGGCGGGCACGAACACGGGGCCGACACGGCAGGCGGCCAGCAAGCCGCACAGAAGCAGGCACAAGCCCGGAGGCACACTACGCAGGACTGCCCAGCGAGAGGCTCTCATCGGGAGGTCACCGGGCGCGCGGCCGGGCCGCGCTGATCCTGCGCCCCGACTACGTTAGCCAGGCCGGTGTCAATGCGCGTTTCCACGTTCAAACCGACGCGCAGCAGCCGCGCGGCCGGCTGGTTCGGGCTGACCAGGATCTTGACGGTGAGCCGTTGGACAATTTTCGTGAAGTTGCCCGTGGCATTCTCTGGCGGGATCGCCGAGAACGTCGCGCCGGTTGCAGGGGCAAGGCTGTCGACCGTGCCGTCCAGATCGATGTTGTAGGCGTCGACGTGGATGCGTACATGCTGGCCGGGCAGCACATTCCTCAGCGCGACCTCGCGATAGTCGGCCTCGATGTAGACTTCGCGCAGCGGCACGACGCTCATGAGCGGACCGCCGGCGGAGACGAAGTTGCCGATCTGCACGCTGCGCTGGCCGACCATGCCGTCCATGGGTGCGGTGATCCGCGTATAGGAGAGATTGAGACGGGCCTGGTCGAGCGAGGCCTGGTCGATGCCGACCTGAGCCTCGGCCGAGCGACGGTCCGCGTTCAGGATCGGGATTTGCTGCTGCGCTGCTTGGAGCGCAGCCAGCGCGCTGTCGAGGTCGGACTGCGCCTGCTGGAGCGCGGCCTCGGCCTGCTGCCGGCTTTGCACTGTGCCGGCGCCGGTGGCGGCCAGGTTGCGATAGCGAACCGCGTTGTCCTGCGCCAGTGCAAGACGCGCCTGCGCGGCGGGTATGTTGGCCTGCGCCTGGCCAATCAGGGCCGGCTGCCGCGCAAGGGAACCGGAAGCACCCCCCACCCGCGCCCGGTCGCGCGCAAGCGTTGCCTCGGCATTGGCGACCGAGGCGAGGTAATCGCGCGGATCCAGCGTCACCAGGAGCTGACCCGCGTACACGGGCTGGTTGTCGTCAACCAGCACGGACGCGACCTGGCCAGAAACGCGGGGAGCCACGTTTGTGTAATGGACCACGACCCGCGCATCGTCTGTTTCCACCACGCGCTTTGGCGCGAAGACCAGCCACACCACAAGCGCTACAAACCCAAGCACGACTGCGCCTGCCAGGAACCAGGGCCACTTCGGCTTGGGTTTCTCCTTTTTTGCCTCCTCCTCTTTTTTCTTCTTTTCCTGCTCTTGCTTCTCTTTCTTTTCTTTTTCCGCGGCTCGCTGCTGCTGTTCGCGCGCCTTCAAGCTTCGGTTTGTTTCCGGCTGCTGCTCGGCCATCGTCGCTCTCCCTTACTGGTTGGCCAGCGCGATGCGTGGAGGATAGGTGCGCACGGGCAGCACGAGCAGCACGAACATGAGGAAAATTACGAGCGCTGCCATCACGAGAAATGCATCGCTCAGTGTGAGGACAATCGTTTGCTGTTGCACAAGGCCATTGAGTTGCCGAAGGCTGTCCGGGTTGCGCGGCATGCCGCCCGGCAGCAGGGGCGCGGCGTAGGTGGGCGCACCCTGACCTTGGATCAGGCTGAAACGCTCAGCGCCGAGCCGGTCGGTAATGCGGTCAGAATGCAGGTGGCCGCGCCAGCGATCGATGAGCTGGAGCAGCCACACGCCGGCCGCCCCGGCAAGCGTTCGCGGTGCATTGATCGCGGGGGAGGCGAAGGGCCCTTCCTGAGGGGCGACGGTATTAGTCGACATCATGAGCAGCGGCATCACGACCATGGCATCGCCGACAGCCTGGAGCGCCTGCCATAGATAGAACTGATTGCGATTCCAGGTGCTGTCGAGAAAGGAGTCCCCGATGCACGCCGAGAGAATGCAGCAGTAACCGACAAAGCTGATCAGTCGTGAATCCAGCCACTCCCAGTCGAGCACCCGGGCCATCAGCGGCAGCAGGAATAGTTGCGCGGCTGCGATTTCCAAGGTATTGAGGTAAGCCTGCAGTGGTCGGTAGCCCTGAACCTCCGTCAGGTAGGAGAACGGGATTTGGGATGCTGACAGCCCGATGATAAGGAAGGTGAACAACGCAATCGCACCGTAGGCAAAGTTGCGTCGGCCGAGCAGCTGGATCTTGACCAACGGCAGCTCGTGGAACCATTCGTTGAGCACGAAGAGCGGAACTGCGATGAAGCTGAGCAGCGTCAGCATACAGATCAAGTCCGAGTGAAACCAGTCGAGGCGATCACCTTGCTGGAGAAGGATCGTCAGCGGCACGAAACCCACGAGAATCAGCAGGGTTCCGCGCCAGTCAAACTGGCGAAGCCGCTCGTATTTGGGTGCCTCGCGCGGCATGCCGTACCACACCAGGATCGCGGCAATCGCGGACAACGGTACAGCCTGGTAGTAGATGAAGTGCCAGTCAACCAGGTCCGTCCACAATGCCGCGACGGACGTGCTGAGGTTGGGGAAGAAGGTCGCCGTGAGCGCGTAGGCGGCCAGACCGTACAGGCGGATGGGCGGCGCCAGTACCCGGAGCGCGGTCGTGATGAGCAGGGGCAGCGTGAGGCCGCCGGCCAGGCCCTGCAGAATACGCAGCGTATAGAGCCAGCCGTTCCCGTAATTCAAGGGAATGAGCAGCGTCGTCGAGCAGGCGAGAACGATGGTGAAGAGGGTGAAGCGACGGAGGGACATCGTTACCGCCCACCAGGCCGAGATTAGAGTACCGACCACCTCGCCGCTTACGTAGAGCGTGGTGTACCAGGTGCCGGCGTCATGCGACAGGCCCAGGCTTCCGCTGATATCAGGTAAGGCGACGGTTGCAACCTGCGAATTAAGTTCAGTGCTCATGGCAGCCAGAATGACTCCCGCGAGACCTATGAGCGGACCGGCTTTCAAAGCAGAGTTCCTTTCCAACCGAGACACCTTGGGCGGTCGACGGTTGTAATACCCTGCCTACCATAAAGCAAGCGGGGGCAACTTTGGGCATCGTCCGCAAGGAGAGGCTTTCAGGGGCAGCCAACAAAGGCTCGGGCGGCACCCATGAAATAGCTTCTCCATGAATTGTGCATGTAGGGTCTGGCCGCGACCGGCTGCTTGGCTGGGAGCGCGGTGAAGCTTTGGCAAGTGGGATTGAGAATGCCTCATATTGCATGCGATGTAGCTGCCGAACGGGCAGACTCACCCGCACGGTGTAGATCTGTCCCTCGGCTTGCGTCGATCCCGATCGTCCACTTGCAGACCCCGTACGCCGACATCAAGAGCACTCATACTAACGATCGAAGCCCGGTATCGTATGCAGGTTAAATCTGAGCCTTATCGGAAGAGCGGCTTTCTTCATCGCCGCTGCTGAATACAACTAGTCGATTCATGGAGAAGCTCCGTCAACGGCGAGTACATACTGCTTGTTTTGCCAGATAGGCTCAGGCCGATCGTCTGCGTCTGATGGGCACTCGGCTGCTCTTCGCGCTAACGAGCGGGGAATCCCGAGCGGCGAGTCCAGGTCTAAGTCGAATCCCGCGTAGCCGCCGCCCTGCAGCACTGTGGCTTACGAAGCTTGTGCAGCTCTTTGCCACCTCCCTACCTGCTCCTGCCGCATGACTTCCGTTAGGGTGACTATGTGCACCCCGGACTGGGTGGCGCCCAGGTTCTCACAGATCAAATGCCATATCGTGCGGTTGCTGCGATGATGGCCCACGCGATCCAATATACGATGACATCTCGGTAGTCGTGACTTTTCTCCGACAACCGGCCTCGCCCGAAGTCGTGGCCCATAACTGCTGCGCAGGATCCGAGTACAACTCCATTCATCCGCGGAGGCAGGAAGAGAGAGCTAAAGTTAAGCTGTTTTTCTTTCCTGGACTGCCCCGTATCGATGTCGTGTATCGATGCATACCGTACATCGATACTAAGGCAAGAACCGCACCCAAGAACGCTTTCATGACGTTCATGTCTGACATCTCAATACGTGACCTCCGCCTAGCCTCTACTTCTCCTAGGTCTTCCATCATTGCCTATCCTGAGAACCCCGGTACGCCCATACGCGTCTTGCATCGTTCGAGTCCCATCTGCCAGGGTAATGGTTACAATTCAGCAGGAACTATCAGCAGTTGATCGCCGCGCATTGTGCTGGAAAGCAGAACGTGCCCCGTTGGAAGCTCCAGCACACTCCGTGTCGCCCAGTGTATGCCGGCAATCCTGCCGGGCGGGACATTCTGCCAAGTGCCGAGAACTTTGTTCTGGCCATCCAGGGCGACCACATCGATGGCAAAACGCATGCCGAATGTGTGCACTCCAGAAGACGGATTCAACAACAAGCCGTCATCGTCCCCAAATGTTTCCCGACCGAGTAAACCGACGATCCTCGACCACATCCCTTTCGCGCTTCGCGCGCGCCTACTGAAAAGTCAATCGCTGGTTAAGTTCGTCACCTGGAGACACGAATCGCTCTACGTCATAGGTTCTCCTACGTGCTGGCACTTTATTGACATTCGTATCTAGCCCATTCAGCGGGCTGGCAGCTGCCTGCTTTTGGCGCCTAGCTCATAAGCCGTAATTGCCAGGCATGTCTCCGCTCCGATCAAGTCACCGGCCACCTGCGTCGAACAAGCAGGAGCAGATAGGGCATACAAGCGCTTCAGCGGTTTTCGGCTTCACGTATCACGACCAACCCTCTTTTACTTACCCATGGAGCCGAGTGTGCGAAACATCGTGAGCACCGCCGGCCCGAGCAGCACGATGAAGATACTTGGGAAGATGAAGAGGACAAGCGGGAAGATGATTTTGACTGTTGTTTTCGCGGCGCGTTCTTCGGCGCCTTGTCGGCGACGCTCACGAAGATTCGCGGCAAATTCACTGAGTGCTCGCGCAATCGGCGTACCAAAACGGTCGGCTTGTGACAGCATACTGACGAAGCTGGTCAGTTCCGCGATGTTCATCCGAGTCGCTAGTGCCCGCCAAGCCTGGACCCGCGGCTTGCCCGCACGTTGCTCGAGGTTTACCTGGAAAAACTCCTCCGATAATGCTTTGTGGCGGTGACGTACCTCTTGGCTCACCCTTAGCAGTGCCTGATCGATGCCGAGACCTGCCTCCACGCAGATCACAAGAAGATCAAGTGCCTCCGGCAGACTGCGACAGACCTGGCCCTGGTACCGGGATGTACGCCGCCGCACAATGAAGTCCGGCACGATATAGAAGACGGCACCTAGCATAAGACTCCAAAAGCTCCGGTGGAACGGTATACATAAACCAACCAGTGATCCGCAGACAGGCGCCAGCAGGCGAATTCCTAAGTAAAAATCAACTGCGTCGGCCCGCCGTATCCCCGCACTTTCCAACCTTATCCTGATCTGATCCTCTGCCTCCTTGCCGACTCTGATCCACGAAAGCAAACGCCGCGTGATACCCGCCGCACCTAGCAAAATCGTATGTTCTGACTGCAGCGCCGCCACACCCTTGCTTCCGCGCGTAAGCAGGCGAAGCCGTCCGGCAGCATGCCGGCGTTCCCGGCTGGTATAGCTTAGTAAACCCAGGGCCATGGCCGCCGCAAGAGTAAATTGACAAAGCAAGAACAATGCGATTGGCATGGCTATCCTTGAATATCGACAATCTTTCGAATCACGGCCATACCGATGAGCACGGATCCGACACCTGCGTACAATAATTTCTTGCCGGTAGGATCGGTAAACAGCATCCGAGCATAGCTCGGCGCCAGAACCGAGATGATACCCAGCATGAGCACTGGCAATAAGCTGAGAATCCAGCCCGTCAGTCGTCCTTGCGCGCTGTAGATGCCCACCTGCCCCGCGAGCCGAATCCTGTCAGAAATCAAGAGTGTGGTGCGCCGAAGTATGGCGATCAAATCACCGCCCGTTTCTCGCTGCACAAGCATTGCGACGAGCAGGAAGTGGAGATCATCGGATGGGACGCGTTCGGTCAGCTGCGCCGCAAGATCGCGGAATGGGACGCCGAGGTGCTGCTTCCGTGAGATTTCGGCAAACTCCCCGGCCACTGGTTGCGGCGCTTGTTCAGCTACAACATCGAGCGCCGAATTAATAGAGTGGCCCGCCTGCATGGAGCGAGCAAGCAAGTCGATGGCTTCCGGCAGGGCCGCATTAAAGCGACGAACTCTACGTCGGCGCAGGAAGAGCAGCCAGAAGACGGGTGTTGCACCTCCAAGCAGGCCATAACAAGCACTTTGCGCCGCGGACAAATTTAGCAGAATGGAGGCTATGCCTATGATGGAGGAGGCCGAAAGGCTCCAGATAAAGACGGTGCGCACTCGCATCTTTGCACCTGCCTGGAGCAAGAGCGGCGTAAGGCGACGCCCCAGCAGCGAGCGCTCGAGCCCACCATCCAGGCTCACAAACCAGGATGCGTAGTCGTCAGACTGCCTCGCGTCCTGCTTCTCCTTGTTGGAAAGTCCATAATCCCTCCGTTGAATCAAGGCAGTCCGTCGCTTCAAGCCCTCATCCGCGCCTTTGTCCCGCATTCCAAGCCATAGAAGGCTAAAGAGCAAAGCAGTCAACACGACTAGATAAACGAATTCTCCGTCAACTCCCATAATCAAACCTCCGGAGCTTCGTCAAGAAGGTTATTTGGAAGCGAGACGCCTGAAGCTTTCAAACGCTCTGCCAGCTTTGGGATAAAACCAGTCGCGCTGTAAGAGCCAGCGACTTTGCCCTCTGGCGTGAGACCGCGCTTCTCAAAGAGAAAAATGTCTTGCATGCTGATAATATCGCCGGCGGTACCCGTCAGCTCAGTAATGTGCGTAACACGCCGTACGCCGTCGCTCATACGCGAGACCTGCACGATCAAGTCGACCGCTGACGCAATCTGCGCTCGGATGGCACGCTCGGGAAGAGCGATACTGCTCATCATCGCCATCGTCTCCATACGGGCGATTGCATCGCGAGGCGTGTTGGCGTGCACCGTGGTGATCGAGCCGTCATGCCCCGTGTTCATGGCTTGCAGCATATCGAGCGCTTCTTCGCCGCGCACTTCGCCAAGAATGATGCGGTCGGGACGCATACGAAGAGCGTTGATGACCAGTTCTCGCTGTCGAACCGCGCCCGTACCCTCAACGTTCGCAGGGCGACACTCGAGGCGTGCCACATGGCTTTTTCGGATCTGCAGCTCTGCGGAATCCTCAATGGTGACGATCCGTTCGCCATCGCTGATGAAGCCGGAGAGCACGTTTAATAGCGTCGTTTTACCGGCACCGGTACCTCCTGAAACGACAATATTCAATCTGGCACGCACTGCCCCTTCCAGCAACGCCAGCATCTGCATGGTGAGAGAGCCGTTTCGTACCAGGTCTTCTCCTGCCAATGGCTTGTTGCCAAAGCGTCGGATCGATACCAAAGGACCATCCACAGCAAGCGGTGGTATGACGATGTTGACGCGTGATCCATCGCGAAGCCGGGCGTCGACCATAGGTGAGGACTCGTCGATGCGCCGGCCTACCGCGGAGACAATGCGTTCGATGATGTGCATCAGATGCGCATTGTCAGAAAAGGCGAGGGTGGTCTTCTCGATTAAACCCTTGCGTTCAATGTAGATCGAATCGCATGTATTCACCATGATGTCGCTGATTGTCGGGTCCTGCAGCAACGACTCAAGCGGGCCCAAACCGAATACTTCGTCAAGAACCGTTTGAGCGAGCAGATCTCGCTCTGCCGTGCTCAACGGAACGCCTTGTTCCCCGATGAGCTGGAGAATCATCGAAAGAATGCGCCCTCGTCCAGCTGGTCCCTCCGCCTGAAGCTTCATGAGTCGCTCGAGATCGACCCGCTTGATCAGTTCTGAGTGTACGACCGTGCGAAGCGTGTGCAGAGCCGCATCGTTTGACGGGGTCGGAGCCGCGACCTCCACAGCTTTCACAGGCCGCGATGGCAGTTGCATGTAGAGCAGTTCTTCCGGCATGCCACCCTGACTTTCTTAGATCACTTCGATCTTTTCCAGAACCTGAGTTTGCGCCTGCCAGGTGTCGTCTCAGGAGCTGGAGCTTCGACGGCCTTTACGACATCCGCAGCCCACGTCGAGAGTTGCTGACAAAAGGGGCTTTTACCGCTGGTATCCACAGGCTCGCCATTGTTGATCGCGCGCATGACCTCGAAGTAGCTATTGGGAAATCTGAGCGCGACGGGAAAGCTGAGTGCTTTTTCGATTTGCTGGATTGAGACCGAATCGTCCGCTGTCGCACGATTGATGACTAGGCGAAGCTTTTCGCTCAAATGCCCCCCGGCGCTCATGTCGTCGACCAGTCTGGCCAGATCACGCAGCGACGCAACGTCGGGAGTTGAAACCAGGTAGATATCATCTGCCTGCTCCAGCAATTCCAGCTTCGACTCTTCCTTGCTCACTGCAGAGTCAACCAGGATGTAGTCGTACTCGCGTTTCAAAAAGTCTATGACTCGCTCCAAGTCCTGGCGCTTGCCTGTGTGATGAGCGGTTGCTATCTCGGGCGAAGGAATGACATCGAGCCCGGTTTTGTGTCGAATGACGAAGCCGTTCAGAAGCTCTGTATCCAGCCGGTCGACACTCCGCAAGAGCTCCGTAAAGTGATACTCCGGGCTTTGCAGGCCAAGGTAGAGTGCAACATGGCCAAGCTGGTTCTTATGGTCGATCAGCAGAGTACGCTTGCCGTATTGCGAGGCCAGCGTGGCTGCCAAATGAACGGCAAGAGTCGTCGTACCGACCCCGCCTTTCGCGCCGAAGAAAGCTTTCACCCGCCCTTTTCCGCTCCGGTTCGGAGTACTGATCGTCGTTTCCTTGAAACGCTGCAACGAGGATGCGAGTTCGACCGGGTCAACCGGCTTCGGAAAGTATTCAGCGCAGCCGGCTCGCATCGCCTGCAGGAGAAGTTCTGACCTTACATCCGTGCCGACGCCAATTACCTGTATCTGTCGCGAAAAGATCTGGTGAAGACGCTCTATCGTGCGAAGAGCAAGGATCGCATCACGGTCAAAGTCCACAAGAGCTACACGAGAAGCTGCGTCACGTAATGCCGGGGCGAAATGCGGCTTTCTTTCGGCAGTGATGTAATCTGGAAAACTCCCGAAGAAGCTGCAGCCTTCGATACCGCGGGCCGCCTCCTGCGCGGCACCTGCGGCGTAATCATCCATGCACACGCACAACAACGATTGCGTTACAAGGACCGGAGAAAGTGTCGTATCGGTCATGGGCGGTCACCTGCTTCCCTCGATAAGGGTTCGACCCCTTTCGGGTTGACGGCTTTGTCAAAGCGGCTCTTGTCCAGAAATGGGACCACTGGCTTAGGCTCACGGATCGCGTCCGGCTTTGTAAGCGGATCGACGACGCTTGCCGTGACGACAACAAGGAGTTCGACGACCGAGTGGTTCAAATTTTTTGAGCGAAAGAGATCACCAAGGATGGGTATATTCGCAATACCCGGCATATGACTCAAGGACTCCGTAGCCCGACGATCAAGAAGACCCGAGACGACAAAGCTTTCGCCGTCCTTGATCTCTACCTCTGTTTCGGCACGCCTCGTCGAGAGCGCAGGAATGGTAAAGCCTGAGATCGTCACAGCATTGCTGTAATCAAGGGTACTCACTTCCGGCGAGACCTTCAGGCGAATGGTGCCATCGTGATTCACCGTTGGCATGAAATCCACCTTTACGCCGTAGGGTCTATAGACAATGGTGATCGCGGTCGAGTTTCCCGTCCCACCTTGCACGACTGGAACAGGGAACTCACCCCCAGAGAGAAACTTCGCGGGAAGGCCGCTGATCGTAGTGAGTGTCGGTTCCGCGAGGACCTGAAGGATCTCTCTTTGCTCAAGATCTTTTACGGACACCCCTACATTCGTCGAAGCGTTGTAGAAGAGAAGATTCAGCGGATCACTAAAGGTGATAACGCTTCCGCCACTATTTCCGGGGTTCGCGCTATAACCGACGGATCCAAACTGTTGGGTGGTTAAGCCGCTTGTATTGCTCCCCTGCGAGAAGAAGTTGAAACCGAACTGCGCGAGTTTTGTTCGGTCCACTTCGACGATCCGAAGCTTTAACTGAACCTGCTTTGGATGAGCAACAGCCACACTCATCGTGTCAACGACGTTCTTTGAATATTCGAGCGCTAATTTGAAAGCAGCTTCCTTGCTGGCACTAGACGCAGGAAGTCCAGAGAGAACTAACTTGTCCTGATCCGCGGAGACTTCCAGGTCGTCGTCAGGCAGAGCCGATTTGAGTGCCTGGCGTAGAGGTTCGGTATCGAGATCGGCTTGCACCGTGATGACGTAACGAACACCATCGGCCCTCCACAGCACCAGGCTGCTCATGCCGGCTGTCTTAGCCGTTACCAAGAGTTCACGGCTGCCTTGCGCGAAAGTATGTAGAACTGATGGGCTTCCGACGTACACCTTCTTCAGCGGGGTCTGGCACTCGAGAAGAAGCGTATGGCCTACGGTGAGGTGAACAGCTTCCCCGGCCGGCAGCTCCTCAATGTTCAAGGACGTGAGGCCGGGGCGACTCGGAGACGCTGAAGCCGGGCGCGGTAGATCCGAGTTTGTACCCCGCTGCGGGGTCGATGCCTGGGCTGCGGTCGCCTGGAAGGCAAAAGCTGATTCCATGGACGCGGAGGCAGCGAACGCAGAAGCGATCAGCAGCCAGAGAGAGCCGCAACCAGCTCGCCTTTTGAGAGCGGAACCAACGCTGTTGCCTGATTGGTGATCGGTCGTCACGGTTTCTCGATCCCTTGTTTCGGTTGGTCTTCATTTCCATCGAGCACCGTCACAATCTCAGGAGAGACATGCGCGATCGCCAGGCTGGCATTGTGCATATGAGGCTGTGCCGGAGGTGCGACAGAAGGCTGGACTTCATGACCACCGAGCATTGAGAGGCTCACCGGGCTCGTAGTGCTTTGTCCGCGATCCGCACCGTTGCGGAGGACAAAATGTACGCTCCCCTGTGTGCTTGCGAGCACCGCCTCCTGCGCCTGCGCCGGTGAGACAAACAGCGTCACCACGGTTACCGATTCCGGCTTTCCGGCCGGCTCGGGCTCGATTCGCTGTCCTACGGCGGCAACGCGGACGTCCTGAAGCGCAGTAATTGTGTATTGTTCGGAGGCAGAGGTCGGCCTGTAGGTGACAAGCACATCCACTTGCGACCCCGGCTCGAGGAATCCGCCCACGCCGACAACATCGTCGGAGCGGACCGAAATGGCACGCATACCGCCGGGAACCTTCGCGGCGAGCCCGATGCCGGCTCCGCTCACGGCAAGGAACTTATCCAGCACAGGCTGGTTTTCCGCCATAGGGTAGAGAACGGTCCTGCCGAGAACCTGGCTTGCTATCACAAAGGACCCTTGTAAAGGCGCGAGATCGGGCCAGTCGACTGTCTTGAGATCCTGTGGTCGCAATACTTCCCCGGCCGAAATGGTGCGCGCTGCTGCTACATACTTCCGTACGGGTGCAGGTTTGTTCTGACGATTGTTGATGGAACGCGCCAATAGGCTGGTAAATGCGCCCGAGATAGCCACAGACGCGATGAGCACAAGAAGAAACTTTTTGACTTTCATCCCCGGGACGTCCAGACATCAATAAGCGTCATACAGGTGCACCCCGCCGCGATCGGTACTGCGTAGGGCAGGCGCAGCGAAGCCCGGTTCTGCATGTTCACCAGCGGGTGCGGTGCGAAGCCGTGCAGCTGATGATGGCGAAGAACATCTGCCACGTTCCCGAGCGTGCTCAAGAGCCGCCCTCGTAGAACAGCCAGGAATAGAGCCGCAACTGTCCCGGCAACGACAATGGCAAACAGGAGTGTGCTGCTGGACGGAAGACCCGCAATGGCAGCAGTGGCAGCGATAAGTTTCACATCGCCGGCTCCCATGCCGCCGGCCAGAAAAAAGAGCAGGAAGAAGCTCCCGACAAGGATGCCGCCTTCGGCAGCTGAGAGGAACCCTCCCCAGCCATCCTTGCAGCCATGAACAAGCAATCCGAGCAGAAACGCAAGCCCGGTGAGCTTATTTGGGATCCTGCGGGTACGGATGTCACTCACACAGCCCAGCCCGGCGCAGAACGAAGCAAGAGCAGCGTAGGCGGTTTGTGATGTCAGCACGGACATACGCTTGCTCCTTCGGCAAGTAAAGGGGGACAGAGATGCCGTCCCCGCAAGGGTCATCGAGAGTGCGTCCAGGGAGCTTCATTGGCGCGAGACCGGATGAATCCCTTGAAACAGTTGAGGAAGCCAGCCTTCCTGGGCCGCGGTGGAGCGTCCGGTCCAGTAAGCGCGCAGTCCCTGAGTTGTTAGAGAGCGCTGTTCAGAGTCGAAGTGACCTTGGCGAACGCTGACGAGATGGTGGTGCCGAGCGTCGTCATGGCCGTAAGGGCAGCTACGCCGACAAGCAGTGCGACCAGGGCGTATTCGATCAGGTTCTGACCCGAGTCTTCGTGCGCGAAGCGCTGTGTGACATTCATCAACTTTTTCATGATCTTCTCCATAGTTCCTCGAGTATGCGAGCCAGCGTGCCCTAAATCAGGAAGCCGCTTTACTTGCAGTGTGGGTATCGGTAGATCACGACGGGCCGAGTAGATGACGAAAGTAAGAAATCAGTGTTCTTAATGGGGAAAGTTGATTTTTGCAAGTAAAAGGGCAACGGCACAGCCGACAAGACTCTATGTCCGGTTACGAAGGTGTGTGCTTGGAAGAAATGATCCCAGTGCGCGGTGTAGGGCGGCTTAGACTCTGCGGAAGGAGCAGATAACAAGACACAGCGTTGGTGGCGAGCCTTGCCTTCAGCAGTCGGAGGCAGCTACCAAACGCATGAGCCAGTCCTGCGTAGAAAATGTGTTCATAACGCATCCACAAACAGCCATAGAGCTGACGCGAGCCGATGCCCCACCTCGGGTACGTTCTTTCCCCGCAGTTCATATCGCAGGCCTGAGCTGCCTGCTTTTTGCCTTTTCTCTCCGGTCGATGCAGGACCCGGACATTGGATGGCATCTCCGGAACGCGGCGCAGCTAGTGCAGCGGCATGGCTTTGTCCGCAGCGACGCATACTCGTTTACGCTGGCCGGCATTCCATGGGTCGATCCGGAGTGGCTTGCGGAAGTACTGTTCTATGCAGGCTGGCGTATCGGCGCAGTCCTCGGTTTGTACGGCGTGATGCTCGGGCTACTTGAAATCATTTTCGTCGGCCTATTTGTGCTTGCCTCGCGAACGTCAGGAAGCAACACGCGCGGTCTCTTTACGACTTCGATCGGCATCCTGCTGGCGACAGTCAGTTACGGTCCCCGAACTTTGCTGTTCGGCTGGTTCTGCCTTGTTCTCGAATTGCTGCTGCTTCAGGCGTTCTTCCATAAGCATCGCGCGCAAGGTCTCACGCCGGGCAGCTCCACCCGTGATCGCGCGCTCCTGCTCCTGCTGCCCGTCCTCTTTGCGTTCTGGATCAATCTGCACGGTTCCTGGCTGATTGGGGTAGTGGTTTTAGGCATCGCTGTAGCCTCCGCTTCGATCAACATACAGTCCGGACTGTTGCAGAATCGCCCGCTTTCAGGCCAGGCACAACGGCAGCTATGGGCCATTGCACTCGTAAGTCTCGCGGCGTTGTTTGTAAATCCATATGGATGGCACCTGGTAACGTACCCGTTCGACCTGGCCTTTCGCCAAAACCTTAACATCGCGTCCATAGCGGAGTGGCAGCCGACCCCGTTGTCTTCCCTGCGAGGGCGGGTCCTGCTCGGCCTGTGCGCAGTGGCCTTGCTTCGGCAATTGTTTCGCCCGCGAAGCTGGAATCTGTACGAACTTGGTTTAGGCGCTCTCGGTCTCTACGCAGGTCTACACTACCTGCGCTTTCTGTTTCTTACTTCTCTTCTTACGCTGCCGATGCTTACGCGTGACCTGGACCTGGATCTATCGCTAAGCGACAGAATAGGAAGCAAGACAGCAAGCCAGCGTTCCTTTAGGTCACGCCTCGACTTTATGTCGCGTGACATAGGGGGAAGCGCGGCTAAAATCTGGCTTCGCGGCATAGCTATCGCAGCGCTGGCTTGCGTAGTTTTTCGTCTTTTCCAAGCTTCCGGGCAGGATGTTACGAAAACACCCGACTTCCCTTCCCAGCGAGCTACGGAATACTTGAAAAACTTTCATCCGCAGGGACGGGTCTTTAATGATTTCCTGTGGGGCGGATATCTGGAATGGAATACGCCGCAGATCCCGGTCTTTGTCGATTCACGCGTCGACATCTTCGAGCACGCCGGCGTTTTCGCCGACTATCTGGATGCGATTCGCTTGCGCAACAGCCTGCACATTCTGTGCAAGTACCGGATACGCTATGTTCTTTTCGAGAAAGAAACTCCCTTCACCTATCTGCTGATGCACACATCCGGGTGGCACCCGCTGTATCAGGACGAGGAAACTGTTCTGCTGGAGAGAACCGCCGGCGGATCGCCCGCTTCACCTTTCGCGCCCGATGCATGCGAGGAAGCACAGGCATCGCAGACATCCCCGCGCGACTCGGCCTGGAAGGGCCAGTAATGCAGCATGCCCCGGTGCGCCAGCCGAGTGTCTCGCCGGCACGGCTTCTGCTGCTTGCACTGGCTACCGTGGATCTGGTCTGGTTTTACCTGCAGCAGGTTCCGCCTGGGATCCGGCTCGCGGCGTATGAGCGGGGGCAAGAGCGTATGCCGTTCCAGGGCCGCCTTTTGCTGGAACCCCTGTTTTGCTGGGCACATGACTCCGCTGCAATCGGGTATGTATCGCACGCACTGCTGGCCGTTCCCTGGATATTGACTCGTCCGGTATCTCCCGAGGGGGTCGTGCAGGCTTGCCTCGACCTCCTCGCGGTAGCCGTCGCCGGCCTGGTAGCGGCGGCCCTCTACCGCAAGGGCTCATCCACCGGGCGATGCGCGCCCCTGGTGTATCCGCTGGTCCTGCTTATGTCGTTGCTCATGTACGCGGCCGTGACGAGCCACGCCTATCGCTTCGTCTACGACCTGCCGCAGATGGCGCTTTTTTCGGTCGGGCTGCTGCTGATCTACGACCGACGCTTCGCTTTGTTCGCGGTCTGCTTCCTCCTGGCGACGCTCAACAAGGAAACTTCCATCGTTCTGCTGGCCAACCTTCTGCTTGCCGAGCGTGCCCGCGGTTACCGTCTACTCCCTGCCCTCAGGCTCGCGCTGCCGCTGGCGGCCTTCTGGGTAGGCTGGCAATTTTGCTTGCAGCACCATTACGCACTGAATGCCTCGGCTCGGGACCCGCGCTTCCTGATGAACCTGGTCGTTCTGCTCACGCCTGCCTTCTGGCCTCAGCTGGGGAGCGTCTTCGCCTTCCTGCTGCCCTTGATCCTTGCGCACCGCCGCCGCATTAAGGACCCCGTTCTTGCCTCCTGGTTAGCGACTCTTCCACTCTGGGGCGTGCTTATGCTGTTCTGCGGTCTGCTGCTGGAAACCAGGGTCTTCGGCGAGCTGATTCCATACATGGCCGCCTGTGCGGTTCTGATTGGGGAGGATCTGCTGCTGCGCGGACCCGAGACCAGGCAAGCCGGGTACGAACACCTGCCTGAGCCTGAACAGGCTTTCAGCGTCCTAGCCGGCGAGCACGTCAGTGCGGTCCCACATGGAGTCGCTCAGAGAACGTTCAGCAGCAGCAGCACAACCACAAGCAGCAGAACCGAGCCGATGCCGCCCGTGCCGTAGTACCCCCACTTGCGGCTGTATGGCCAGGACGGCAAAGAACCGATCAGCATCAGCACGAGAACCACGATCAGCACATCTACGAGCATGGGGACTCCCTGCCGCAGCTCGATCACGCAAAGCAAGCCGGGCAGAGCAAACGATAGCAGCCAAGGCTCTGGCTGTCGCTGTCTCGAATCAGGGCAGCCCGGCAAGCTCGCGCGCACGGTGGAGTACCCGCAGCAGCATGGGCGCGGTGAGACGGCCGGTGTTCGTGTTCTGCAGCGAGGGATGGTAGGTGGCGAGCAGGAAGGTGCCGCCCGGCAGGGTGTACTCCGCCCCGTGCGAGAAGATATACGCGCTCCGGCGCTCGATTCGGCCCGTACGCTGCAGGTAGGCGGTGTAGCCGTCGAACGCGATTTTGCCGAGAGCGAGTACGACCCGCAAACGGCGCAGCAGGGCGAGCTCCTCGGCAAGATAAGGCGCGCAATTACGCTGCTCTTCAGTGCTGGGCTTGTTGTCGGGCGGTGCGCAGCGCACCACCGAGGTAATCGACATGCCGGACAACGTCATGCCGTCGTCGCGCGAGCTCGCCCGCGCCTGCGAAGCGAAGCCGGTCTCCCACAGCAGCGGGTATAGGAACGCCCCGGAACCGTCTCCGGTGAAGGGGCGGCCGGTGCGATTGGAGCCGTGGGCGCCCGGCGCAAGACCCAGCAGCAGCACGCGCGCCTCCGGGTCACCGAAGCTCGGCACCGGCTTGCCCCAGTATTGTTCGTGCCGGTAGGCCCGGCGCTTTTCACGTGCGATCCCCTCGCAGTAGGCGCGCAGTCGCGGGCAGCGCTCGCACGCGACGACCTGGGCGTTCAATGCAGCTAGAGTCGTAGGCGCAGCGCCGACGGTGAACTCGCCCACACCTTCCACTCCGGTCGACGGCTTTCCCGGTTCCTGTGAGTACGTCACCATGCGTTCCCGCCATCATAGCGAGTGGGTTTCGGTAGGGCGAGTGGCCTTCCCGACCGTCTTGCGCGGAGCCGTGTCGCTCAACGTAGAATTAGCTC
>CAXTMW010000034.1:4865-5941 GCA_964245455.1 uncultured Acidobacteriaceae bacterium | reverse complement strand
CTCTGCCCGCCTACGAATCATGCTGCTCGGCGCAGCGACGTCACTGCTTCCCCTTGCCGGCTGCGGCAAACACGCGACCGACCCGAACCCGAACGGGCCCAAGCCGCTGCTGACCGACTCAACGGTGACCATTGGCGGCGAAGATGTGGTGACGCTGCGGAGGGCGCCTGCCAACGACTCAACCACACCGCAGTTTGTCTCGGCGACAATTCTTCCCGGGCGCGGATTCAACCTGTTCCAGATCACGGCCAATCTGCCCGGCAAAGGCGAGGTCAGCCTGCTGGCGTCGCCCGGGATCGACGAAGCCGCCAGCAAGTTAAATCTTGGCCCGGGGGACGCCTTTGGTACGGCCAGCTTCGGCTTCGGCGGCGCGTTCCTTGTGCCGTACCCGAACCGCATCATCGGCCAGCTTACGCAGGACGGCAACAGTGTGACGACCAGCTGGCAGGGCCACACACTGACGCTGCCGGCAGACTTCGGCGGCAAGGCCGGCGTCCGCAAGCATGCCATTCACGGCCTGATTCTCGCGAGCAAGGTCGAGAACATTCAGCGGACGACCACCGCGGACGGCCAAAGCGTCTCCGGCCTGCTCCACGCAGGGAATTTTGGCGGCCACTGGCTGTCGAACACCGATCTGAACTTCAAGATCGACATGACCGGCGACGCGCTGACGGCGATCATCGTCGCGAAAAACGTGGGCAGCGTCGCCGAACCGATGGGCATTGGCTGGCACCCCTACTTTGCCATCCCGAGCGGCGACCGCACGCAGGCGCGCCTCCATGTACCGGCCGCGAAGCTGGCAGTGGTCGACAACTACAACCAGGTGTTCCCGACCGGCGAGCTGAAGCCGGTAGCGGGTACGCCGTATGACTTCAACGTGCCGGGCGGCAAGCCGCTTGGGCAGCAGTTTCTCGACGACAATTTTTCTTCGCTGACTCGCGACGGCGGTGCGGTGAATGTGGAATTGGTCGATCCTGCTTCGAAATACGGTATTCGGGTGCAGGGGCTCTCGCCCGAGATCAAGACGGCGCAGGTCTACGCGCCGCCGACCAAGGAGTTCGTAGCGATCGAAGAGC
>CAXTMW010000034.1:2774-4855 GCA_964245455.1 uncultured Acidobacteriaceae bacterium | reverse complement strand
GGCACAACGTCGACACAGGCATGGTCACGCTGCAGCCGGGGCAGAGCGTGACCTGGAAGGTGCGGCTCCAGCTGTTCGTGCCGCCGCCGCCTGAGCCCGCCCCGGGCGGCCCACGGTAGGGCCATCGCGGAGTCTGTAGTCACTCGGAGCCTCCTCGCACAAGGAGGCTTCGAGGCCGTTTGACCGGCCTCCGAAAGCTCCGTAGCATAAAGGAAACGCCGTCCCCTCGCGCCCTCGCAACTGCCCTGCACCGCGAAGTTTCCCCACGGGACGAGCACACCGGAAGGCACCCTTGAGCTCAGCAGAAATCCTCACCAGCGCAGACGCAGGCACGACCGAAGAGACCGCTTCAGCGATCGAGTTACAGAACGAACCCTCCTCCTCGCACGATCACACGCAGGAAGCGGCGGAACAATCCCACGAACACACGCATGAGCACCCGCAGGGCCCGGCGCTGAATCCTGAGTGCACCCGCGATGTCACGGTCGAAATCCCCGCGGACGAGGTTTCCGGTGCGTTTCGGCGCGTCATCAAGAACTACACGCGCCAGGCGCGCATCCCCGGCTTTCGCGCAGGCAAGGTGCCACCGAGTCTGATTCGTTCACGCTTTGGGGAGCAGATCCAGCAGGATGTGGTCGAGCAGCTGCTGCCGCAGCACTTTCGCGCGGCGATTGAGGCAGCCGGCGTCCAGCCGATCTCGCAGCCACAAGTGACCGAGCTGCACCTGGAAGACGGCGAGCCGCTGCGCTTTAAGGCGTTGTTCGAAGTGCTGCCGGAGATTTCGCTCGAAGGCTATCAAGACATCAAGGTTGAGCGCGAGCCGGCTGAACTCACGGATGCCGAGTGGGACGCCGAGATGGAGCGGGTGCGCGATTCACGCTCCACGATGGAAACCGTAGAAGAAGACCGCGAGCTGCGGGACGGTGATTACGCACAGATCACCTTTAAGGGGGAGCTTGCCGGCGACGGTGCTGACCGCCCCCCGCTGGACGAGCCGATTGCCGGGCAGGATGTGCAGTTGGAGGTCGGCGGCAAAAATACGCTGCCTGCTTTTAACGATGCGCTGCGCGGGGCGAAGCCGGGCCAGGAGCTGAAGTTTGAAGTCGACTACCCGACGGAGTTCGGCGAGCCGCGGCTGGCCGGTCGAACCATCGCGTACGAGGTCGAAATAAAGAGCATCAAGCACAAGAACGCGCCCGAAATGGACGACGAGTTTGCCCGCTCGCTTGGCAGCTACGAGACCATGGATGAGTTCAAGGAGAAATTGCGCGAGCACCTGTCGGCGGACAAAAAGCGGCAGGCTGAGGCCGCGACCAAGGACAAGCTTCTGGAAGCGCTGGCCGACCGATACACGTTTCCGATCCCGGAAACGCTGGTGCAGCAGCAGATCGAAGCCCGGCTAGATCGCGGCTTGCGCGCGCTCGCGCAGCAAGGCATGACCCAGGAGCAGATGCGCTCGCTCGACTTTGGGCGCTTGCGCACGGCGCAGCGCGATGCCGCGCTCGGCGAGGTGCAGGGCACGATGCTGCTGGACCGGATCGCCCAGCTGGAAGGGATTGAAGTCGCCGACGCGGAGCTCGATCGCGAACTGGAGATGCTGTCGGTCCAGATGCAGGAGCCGCTCGCAACGCTGCGGGAGCGCCTCACCAAGGATGGGTCGATCGTGAGGATTCGGGAACAAATTCGCCGGGAAAAGACCGGGGCGCACCTGTACGAGCGACTCGGAGCCTGAGTCGAGTGATAATGGAGCGAGGGCGGTTTTGAGCGCCCTCCTGGTTTTCAGGAACGAAAAGTTTAGTTAACAGAGATAAGGGCGGGTTATGGCACTGGTACCTATGGTGGTTGAGCAGACGAGCCGGGGCGAACGCGCCTACGACATTTACTCCCGTCTGCTGCGCGACAACATCATCTTTCTGGGGACGCCGATCGACGACCAGATTGCGAACCTCATCATCGCGCAAATGCTGTTTCTCTCGGGCGAGGACCCCGAAAAGGATCTGCAGCTCTACATCAACTCGCCGGGCGGTTCCATTACAGCCGGCCTTGCGATCTACGACACGATGCAGTTCATCAAGAACGAC
>CAXTMW010000034.1:0-2763 GCA_964245455.1 uncultured Acidobacteriaceae bacterium | reverse complement strand
AACTCCCGCATTCTGATCCACCAGCCTTCGATGGGCGGACTGAGTGGGCAGGCGACCGATATTGACATTCATGCACGAGAGATTCTCCGGATCCGCGAAATCACGAACAAGCTGATGTCGAAGCACACAGGCCAGCCGCTCGACCGGATCGAGCGCGACGTAGAGCGTGACTTCATCATGAACGCGCCGCAGGCCAAGGAATACGGCATTATCGACGAGATCATAGACCGGCCGCGCACGTAAAGGTTCAGGCCGTGGAGTTCCAGGGAGCATTGCACCATGAAAACGCGCACGGGATCGGACGACACGCTACGCTGCTCGTTCTGCCATAAATCGCAGGATGCCGTCGCAAAACTCATCTCCTCGCCCAGCGATTACCCTCGCGCATACATCTGCGACGAGTGCGTCGCGGTGTGCAACTCCATCCTTGAGGATGATCGGAGCGAGACGCCCGCGGGCGCGCCGCCGACACACCTGCCGAAGCCGCTGGAAGTCAAGGCGTTCCTCGACGAGTACGTCATCGGGCAGGATCAGACCAAGAAGAAGCTTGCCGTCGCGGTCTACAACCACTACAAGCGCATCCAGATGAACCGGGTGCGCGGCAACGATGTCGAGTTGTCGAAGTCGAACATCCTGCTGGTGGGCCCAACCGGCTCGGGCAAAACGCTACTCGCGCACACCCTCGCCAAAATGCTCGACGTGCCGTTTGCCATTGTGGATGCGACCACGCTGACTGAAGCGGGCTACGTCGGCGAGGACGTGGAAAATATCATTTTAAAACTGCTGCAGGCTGCGGACGGCGATGTGGCACGCGCGCAGACCGGCATCATCTACATCGACGAAATCGATAAGATCGGCCGCAAGGATGAGAATCCGTCGATCACGCGCGACGTGTCGGGCGAGGGTGTGCAGCAGGCGCTGCTCAAGATTCTTGAGGGCACGGTCGCGAACGTGCCGCCGCAGGGCGGGCGCAAGCATCCGCACCAGGAGTTCACCCCGGTCGACACGACCAACATCCTGTTCATTTGCGGTGGCGCGTTTGTCGGTCTGGAGCGGGTGGTCGGGCGCCGGGTGGGCAAGAAAGCACTGGGCTTCAAGGCCCTAACCGAGAAGCAGGTCGCCGAAGGCCTGGTGGACGCGCGCCACCAGCGCGACACCGAGCTGCTGCGCCAGGCCGAGCCGCAGGATCTGATCAAGTTTGGACTGATCCCCGAGTTTGTAGGCCGCCTGCCGGTCATCGGCATCCTCGATGAGCTGGACGAAGCCGCTCTGGTCGAGATCCTGACCAAGCCGCGCAACGCGATCCTGAAGCAGTACCAGAAGCTGTTCGAGTACGAGGGTGTGCATCTGCGCTTCTCCGAGGAGGCCGCACGTTCGGTGGCGCAGGAAGCACTTTCCCGCAAAGTCGGTGCCCGCGGCCTGCGCATGATCCTCGAAGAGCTGATGCTCGACCTGATGTATCACCTGCCGGGTAACAAGAAGATCAAAGAGATGGAGATCACCGCGGAAATGGTCAAGAAGCGGGATCTCTCGTTCAGCCTGCTGGAAAAGGCCGGCTGAATCACGCTCCACTCTGGGAAGAAAAGGCTCGCGAGATCGTCGCGGGCCTTTTGTCTGTCCGTAACCGCATATGTACTCAAGTGGTGCAGCGTCAAGCCCCGCCCACCCCACGCATTACAATCGAGTCAACACCTGCCGGGCTGAGCCTTGCGAGACGGCGCATCCGATCCCCCCGTTGCACGTCTAATCCTTCGAAAGAGGACCCAGTGACCGAACCCAAAGGAACCAAAGGCGACACACGCAAGCTGCCCATGATGCCCATCCGGGACATGGTGATTTTTCCTCACATGATGACCCCGTTTGTGGTGGGCCGTGAGAGCAGTGTGCGTGCGAAGGAAGAGGCGCTGACCCGCTACCGTAAGATTTATCTCGAGACTCAGCACGACGAGCGGGTGGATGAGCCTCGCGCCGACGACATCTACATGGTCGGCACCATCGGCAACATTGTCCAGAGCGTCAAGATGCCGGACGGAAACATCAAGGTGCTGGTGGAGGGCCTGGAGCGCGGCCGTGCCATTGACATGACTGACTCGGACGGCTTTTTTGTGGCAACAGTGCGCACCGGCAGGCAGCAGCTTGAGGTAACGCCGCAGGTGGAGCAGCTGGCGCAAAAGGTGACGACGCTGTTTGAGCAGTATGTCAAGCTGCAGCAGTCTCTCAATCTTGAATCGACCATGGCGGCCCTGCGGGTCGACGAGCCGGCCAAGCTGGCTGACACCATCGCGGCAAACCTGCAGCTCGAGATTGCAGAAAAGCAGGAGATTCTGGACGTATTCGATCCGGTCGACCGCCTGACCCGCATCGCGGGCGTGCTCGACGTCGAGATCGAAAAGCTCAACATGGAGCGGTCGATTCAGTCGCGCGTCAAGCGGCAGATGGAGCGCGCGCAAAAAGAGTACTACCTCAACGAGAAGATTAAGGCGATCCAAAAGGAGCTGGGCCGCGGCGAGAAGAGCGAGTGGGATGAGCTCAAGAAGAAGATCGAGCTCGCCGGGATGCCGAAGGACGTGTTCGATAAGGCGATTCAGGAGTTGAAGAAGCTTGAAGCCATGCCGCCGATGTCGGCTGAGTCGACCGTCTCGCGCAATTACCTGGATTGGCTTCTCGCGGTGCCGTGGAAGAAGAAGTCTAAGGAGACACGCTCTATCGAGCACGCTGAAAAGCTCCTGAACGATGATCATTACTTTCTTGATAAGATTAAGG
>CAXTMW010000033.1:20184-23497 GCA_964245455.1 uncultured Acidobacteriaceae bacterium | reverse complement strand
GCCCTACCGTAGCAGCCCGAGCCGCCACGCCGTGTAGCTCAGCACCTCATGCAGGAGGCGGCCGGCGCGGCTGCTGGGCGCCAGGCTGGCCAGCTCGCGGCGCGGCGAGGTGTACACGGTCAGCCCGGCGCGCGCACACAGCGCGTGAATGCGAAACAGGTGCGTTCCATCGCTGACCACGATGATTCTGCGCAAGCCGTTCGCGTGGGCGATGTCGGCCAAACGCGCGGCGGATTCACGGGTGTCGCGGCTCCGGGTTTCCGCGATGATGGCGCGCTCGGGCACACCGCGCGCCAGCAAAAACTCCTCGCCGACGCCCCCTTCGGAGTGCGCCTCGCCGCCTTCGCCGCCGCCGAGCGTGATCATCATCGGAGCCAGTTTTTCGCGGTAAAGGTCCAGGCCGTGCATCAGGCGGGCGCGCAGCACCGGCGAAGGCCGGCCGTCGTACTCGGCCGCGCCGAAAACCGCGATCGCGTCCGCTGCTTCTGCCTCATCATGCGTAGCATAGTAGCGGATGCCGAGCAGCACATAGGCAGTCCAGGCCAGCGCGGCAAGCAGCAGGCCGGCCACGCTCCAGCGCAGCCTGGTCGAAAGCAGCTTGGTCGAGCGCTCGCTCGCTGTCGCCATCGTATGCGGAGCGCTCTAGCGACCGAGCGCGAGCGCGATGTCGTAGGTCGGTATGGCGCCCTCACGCAGAATCTGCCAGTTGCCATCGCCCTGCGACAAATCCACGATGGTGGTCGGCAGCGTGCGCGGGGTCGGGCCGCCGTCGACGATCAACGGAATGCGGTCGCCGATCTGGTCGCGGACGCAGTTGGCATAGGTGCACTCCGGGGCGTTTACCAAGTTGGCGCTGGTCGCGGTGATCGGCAAGCCAAAAGCCTCGACAACCGCACGCGGGATGGCGGAATCCGGGATGCGCAGCGCCACGTTCCCGGTGTTGGCGGTGGAGCGCAGGGGCAGCCGGGAGCTCGCGCGCACAATCAGGGTCAGCGGCCCCGGCCAGAAGCGCTCGGCGAGCTTGTCGAAGTCCACGCCGATGTCGCGCGCCAGCTCGTACGCCTGCGTCGCGGTGGCGATCAGCAACGACAGCGGCTTATGTTTTTTGCGCGACTTGATCTCGTAAATACTTTCGACCGCCCGCAGGTTCACGGGGTCGACAGCGAGCCCGTAAAAGGTATCGGTCGGCATCCCGACGACCTGGCCGCCCTGCAGGCACTTGACGACGTACCGCACGCGATCCGCTTCCGGCTCATCCGGATGCATGCGCAATATCTCTGCTGACACCTGTTCGCTCCGCAGACAAGGGGAAGTGATGAAGCCGCGCCGGCAGGGGGCGAGCGAATACAATCGCCGCGATGCCCTCCGCACTCGAAGCGCGTACCCGAATTGTACAGAGTCCGGCCAACCGGTGGGTCAAGGCGTTGCGGGCCGCGCTGCTGCGGCCACCCGCGCTTGCGCAGGGCAAGGCAGGGGGAGAGCAGCCGCTGGTGGCGCTGGAGGGCTTTCACCTGGTGGAAGCCGCGCTTGCAGCAGGCCTCGTACCGGCGGCGTTGTTTCTGCGCGCCGGCGAGGAGCGGCAGGTGCTTGAAACGCTCGCGCGGCTTGGGGCGTGCTCGACTTACGAAGCTGCCGGGCTTCCCGACGCAACGGAGATTCTTGCGCTGCCGCCGGAGTTGTTCGCCAGCCTGCTGCTGACTGAGGCGCCGCAGCCGGTCGCGGCCTTGGTTGCCGCGCCGGTTTTTTCGCATGACGCTGTGTTTCGGGGCGATGCGCCGCTGATCGTCGTGCTGGCCGGCCTGCAGGACCCGGGCAACGTCGGCACGCTGCTGCGCTCGGCCGAGGCGTTCGGCGCGAGCGGGGCGCTGCTGCTTGGGGGCACCGCAAGCCCCTGGAACCCGAAGTGCCTCCGCGCTTCAGCCGGTACTGTGCTGCGACTGCCCATGCTCGCCGTGCGTGATGCCGAGGAATCGTCGACCCTGCTGTCAGCGCGAGCGATTCGGTCCTACGCGGCCGTCCCCGGCGGCGGTGAGCGGCCGGAAAGCCTGCCCCTCGATCGGCCGGCCGCGCTCTGGATCGGCAACGAGGGAGCGGGCCTCGGCACGCGAGAGCTTGCGGCCTGCGAAGCACGCATCACTATCCACATGCCGGGCGCGTCCGAGTCGTTGAATGCGGCGGTGGCCGGCAGCCTGCTGCTGTACGAAGCCGCCCGCCAACGCGCGGGACGTCTGTACCCATCAGGGCGCGCATGAGCCTCTTCGGCGGCACACCCGGGCCGCTTGCGTCGGGGCAGGTTTCACAGGTGCCGCTGCCGGAGCGCCTTCGCCCGCGCTCGCTCGCCGAGTTCGTCGGGCAGGGGCACCTGCTCGCGCCGGGCAAGCCGCTGCGCGTCCAGATTGAGTCCGACGACACCGCCTCGATGATCTTCTGGGGGCCGCCCGGCGTGGGCAAAACCACGCTCGCGAAGATCATCGCGGCCTCCACCGCAGCCACCTTTGTCGAGTTTTCGGCTGTGCTCTCCGGCATCAAGGAAATCAAGACCGTCATGGCTGAGGCCGAGCAGGCGGCACGTTTCGGCTCGCGCACCATTCTGTTTGTTGACGAGATTCACCGCTTCAATCGCGCACAGCAGGATGCGTTTCTGCCTTACGTGGAGCGGGGTGCGATCCGCCTGATCGGGGCGACGACCGAGAATCCCTCCTTCGAACTGAACGCGGCGCTGCTCTCGCGCTGCCGCGTGTACACGCTCGTCGCGCTTGCCGAAGACGAGATCACCTCGCTGCTGGAGCGGGCGCTGATGGATCGGGAGCGCGGCCTGGGGCTGCTTGGTGTCGCGGCGGACCGCGAGGCGCTGCTGCGGATCGCGAACTACACGGGCGGCGATGCGCGCAACGCCCTGAATGCGCTCGAAACCGCGGCGCGGCTTGCCGCTGTTTCAGCGTCGAAGCGCATCGACGACGACCTGATTGCAAAGGCGCTGCAGAAGCGCACGCTGGTTTACGACAAAAGCGGCGAAGAGCACTACAACTTGATCTCCGCGCTGCACAAGTCGGTGCGCAACTCGGATGCGGATGCCGCGCTGTACTGGTTGGCGCGCATGCTCGCCTCCGGCGAGGACGCGCACTACATCATGCGCCGGGTTGTCCGAATGGCGGTCGAGGACATCGGGCTTGCCGCGCCCGAGGCGCTGAACCTGTGCCTGTCGGCCCGCGACGCGATGGACTTCCTCGGCTCGCCGGAAGGCGATCTCGCGCTGGCCGAGGCGGTTGTGTATCTCGCGCTCGCGCCCAAGTCGAACGCGGTGTATCTGGCC
>CAXTMW010000033.1:18959-20174 GCA_964245455.1 uncultured Acidobacteriaceae bacterium | reverse complement strand
GCGCAGGCGGACGTGGAAACGACCCGCGCCGAGCCCGTTCCGCTGCATCTGCGCAACGCCCCGACCCGGCTCATGCGCGAGTTGGACTATGGCAAGGGTTACAAGTACGCGCACGACGAGCCCGCGCGCATCGCCGCGATGCAGTGCCTGCCGGACAACCTGCGTGACCGTCGCTACTACGAGCCGACGGATCAGGGGCGGGAGAAGCTTCTGGCACAGCGGCTGGCAGAGATCAGGCGGCTGCGCGAGGCGAAAAGCTAAGACCGCCTGCGCGGCTTGCGGTCACTTCGTGGCGGGTAGTCTTTGAAAGGAAACATCGGCTTAGCGGGTTTTTGCCAACGTCTTCGCCTGTTGTAGCGCGTCCAGCGCCGCGTACACGCTGCCGGTGGTCAGCACCTCGGGCAGCAGCGTCGGCGTGGCGTCCGGCGCGGCCGGGTAGAGCGCGTAGGCCGGGATGCCGCTGCGCCCGAGCGACGCCAGCGCTTCTCCGATGGTCGCGTCATGCTGCGTCCAGTCAGCCTTGACGAGCACGACCCCGCTGCGGCGCAGGCGATCCTGCACATCAGCGCGGTCGAGCACGACCCGCTCGTTGACCTGGCAGCTAAGGCACCAGCTCGCGGTGAAGTCGACCAGCACCGGCTTGCCTTGCGCGCGGTATTGCGCGACTGCATCCGCGGTGAAGGGCTTCCAGTCATTGCCTTTGCCATGCGCGACTGCAGGCGTGCCGAGCGGCGCCCCAAACGCGCGAGCGGTGTACACGGGCAGAAGCACAGCCAAACATACGATCAGCACAGCCGCAACCGTAGCGAAACGCCTTGCGGGGTAGCGGCCGAGCAGTGCGCCCGCCACGCCCAGCAGCAGGAAGCCCCCGAGCAGCCCCAGCAGCGAGTTGACCCCGGCGGTCTGCGTAAACAGCCACACCAGCCAGATCACGGTCGCCAAGATCGGTACGGCGGTGAGCTGCTTCAGGATCTCCATCCACGCGCCGGGCTTCGGCAGCAGGCGCGTCCAGCCCGGGTTGTAGACCAGCAGCAGGTAGGGCGCGGCTAAACCCAGCCCGAGCGCGGTAAACACCGCGAACACCACCGAACCCTCGCGCGCCAGCGCGTAGCCGACCGCTACGCCCATCAGCGGCGCTGTGCAGGGGGTGGCAACGATGGTCGCGAGCACGCCCGTAAAAAAGGAGCCGGCGTAGCCTCCCTTCCGCGCCAGTCC
>CAXTMW010000033.1:12892-18949 GCA_964245455.1 uncultured Acidobacteriaceae bacterium | reverse complement strand
AGTCCGCCGCCCGCGCTGGTCAGCGAGAGACCAACCTCAAATTGGCCGGGAAGCGAAAGCGAAAGAAAAAACAGCAGCAGCGCCATCACTGCGACAAAGGTCGGCGACTGGAACTGGAAACCCCAGCCAAGCCCATGGCCGACATCGCGCACCGCAAGCAACACGGCCACCACGATCCAAAAGGAAACCACGATGCCAAGCGTGTATACCCAGCCGTGCGCGCGCAGGATGCCGCGCTCTTCGCGCGAAGATTCGAGCAGCGCAAGCCCCTTGATAAACAGCACCGGAAAGACACACGGCATCAGGTTCAGGATGAGGCCGCCGCCAAAGGCCAGCAGCAGCGCCTGCAGCAAGCCGCCGCTGCCCGCGGGAGCCTTCGCAGCGACATCAGCGGGAATCGCACCCGGCACAGCCGCAATCGTGTACGCCGCCCCGTTCGGCAGCTCGACCAAGCCGTTCAGGGTCGCAAGTTTGCCCTGCTGGCTGTCGTCCCGCACCAGCTGGAGGCGAACCCCCTGCGCAAGCGGCGCGGCGGGCTGCGGAGCGGGGTTCGAGATGACGGACGGGTCAAGAGGAAAGAACACTGCGGACGCGGTCTGCTTGCCGAGCAGGACGGCGAGCGTAATGTCCTTCGTGCTCGCGGAGAAGCGGGCAGAAGCGCCGGGCGGCAGGGGTTTGGGCAGCGAAAGGAGCCCGCGCTCCACAATCGCTCTCTGCCCCGCATCGACTTGCACTGCCCCGGCCGCGATCACCGGCCGCGTCAGGCTCAGGGACGCCTTGCCCGGGAGGCACACCTCGCGGCAAACCAGCCAGTCTAGGTCCGCATGGAGCGCCGCCGGACCGAGCGGAGCCGCTGCGGCAACCTGCATGGGTATGGGGAAGGTGACCTCGCGCTCGTAGCCGAAGTCCATCAAGGGCCCGAGGGGCAGCCGCTGCGGCGCGGGATACTCGAACGGTCCAGCAGACACTCCGGACGGCAAAGCCCAGCGTACCCGCGGCGGCTCACCCGAGTCACCGGCGTTGACCCAGTAAATATGCCAGCCGCTTTCGAGTGTGAAGTGCAGCCCGGCCGTGAGCCGGGAGCCGCGCAGAAGCTGCTGCTCTGGCACGGCGAGCTCGACCGTCAGATGCTCAGAAACGACGCGCGATTGCGCTCCAGCCGGCGCGGCCCAGCTGAGGGCGGCGGCAAAGGCCAGCAGCGGGAGAAGCCTGCCTGAGAAGCGCTTCCATGACAACAACGCGAATGTGAGCTTTGCTATCAGCTGTCACTCCACTCGGTCGTTGCCCCGTGCGTCGCGCCTTTATTATCGGTCGCCGTCACAATGAGCGTGTGGTCCATACCCGGAGCGCCCTGACCGACGTGCGAAAAGCTCCGCGAGTAATTCTCGGTCCCGTCCACCAGTTCGAGCTCTTCCAGAACCGCACCATCGAGCAGGACGGACACTTCGGCGATCGATTGTTTGTCGCCGGCGCTCACGGTCACCATAATGTCGGAACCGAGCAGGGCCCGCGTGTGCGCGGCGGTAAAGGTCATGCGGGCGAAGCCGCGGCCGCGCCCGTAGCAGGCACGACGCGCTTCCAGGCAGCGTGTTCCTGCATCAGGCAGCGATCCATCACGGTCAGCACGCCCGCGCGGTCAGCCCAGTCCGCGGCCTCCTCGTGGCACACACCCTGCTGCAGCCAGATGGCCGGAATCTTGAGGCGCATCACGTCTTTCACGATCTCGGGAACGAACGAGGGCGCGCGAAAGACGTCCACCAGGTCGATCACGGTGCCCTCCGCGGCGAGCGCGTCATGCGCCGCGTCGAGGGTCGGGTAGGCTTCCTCGCCGAGTACGCTTTCGAGCTCCGGATTGACCGGGACGATCCGGTACCCGGACCCCTGCAGATAGCGCGAAACGCCGCCGCTCGCGCGTCCCGGTGTGTCGCTCAAGCCGACAACGGCGATGGTCTTTGTCGTTTCGAGAATGCGTTGGATGGTTTCCGGTTCATTCATGGGTGCGCTCCCGCTTACACGTCCGTACTCAAACGTCTAAGTCATCCGATGCGCCGGCTCCGGCCGTGGGTGCGCCATTCCGCCGCATCCGCAGGTACCCCTGCAGAAAGGGCTCGAGCGAGCCGTCCAGCACCGAGTCCACGTCGCCCACCTCGACCCGGGTGCGGTGGTCCTTGGCGATGCGATAAGGCTGCAGGACGTAGGAGCGGATCTGCGAGCCGAACTTGATGTCGAGCTTTGCGTCCTCGACCTGGCGGGTGGTTTCCCGCTTCTTGGCAAGCTCGTACTCGTAGAGCCGCGACCGCAGCATCTTCATCGCTTTCTCGCGATTTTTGTGCTGGGAGCGCTCGTTCTGGCACTGCACCACGATGTTGGTCGGCAGGTGCGTGATGCGCACCGCTGAGTCGGTCGTATTGACGTGCTGGCCTCCCTTGCCGCCGGAGCGGTAGGTGTCGGTGCGAATTTCGTCTGGCTTGATGTCGATCACGATCGAGTCGTCGATCTCAGGCGACACGTACACGGAAGCGAATGAGGTCTGTCGGCGCTTGGCCTGGTCAAACGGCGAGATGCGCACCAGGCGGTGGACGCCGGTTTCGCCGCCGAGCAGCCCAAAAGCGTACTCGCCCGAGATTGTAAAGGTGGCCGACTTAATGCCGGCTTCTTCCCCGTCCTGGTAGTCGTTCATCTCGGTCTTGAAGCTGTTTTTCTCGGCCCAGCGCAGGTACATGCGCATCAGCATCTCGGCCCAGTCCTGCGATTCGGTGCCGCCGGCTCCCGGATGAATGGTCACGATTGCATTGAGCGGGTCCATCTCCGCAGAGAGCAGCGTGCGCTCTTCCAGCTGTTCACTGAAGCGGGACAGTCCGGCAATCTCCCGCGCGAGCTCCCCTTCTACCTCGCCGAAGGACGCGTCGCCCTCACGAGCCAGCTCGAAGTACGCGTCGATGTCGCCGGTACGTCGGTCAAGCTCGCGCGCGTCGGCCATCAAGGCTTCGAGGCGCTTGCGCTCCCGCATGATCGGCTGCGACTCGGCCGGGTTGGCCCAGAGTGCGGGGTCGGAGAGTTTTTTCTCTAAGCCTGCGAGCTGCGCCCGCATCGTGTCCGGGTCAAAGATACTCCCGGAGGTCGGCTACTTTTTCGCGGACCGGCGTGTAGACGAACTCTAGTTCACTCAGCATCATCGTGCTCATTCCTTTTCGAGTTTCACGATGCGCTGCACATGCTCGTAGGCGATGGTACGCAATGTTTCTGTTTCTGCCTTGACATCTTTGCGCAGCTCAACGAAATCCTTACGCAGTTCAACAAAATCTTTACGCAGATCGTCAAAGCGATCCGTCATCATCTTGTAGCCTTGAAAATTGATCATCCAGCCGACCAGAATCAGAAACGAGGGAACTGCAAGCGCAATGTAAAACTGCTGGTTTGACATCACTCAGCCCTCCCGATACTTCTGATCCGTTGCAAACAAAGCAAGACGGCTACGAGAGAAAGTATTTCACACCCCCAGGCGAACACGTCGCCAAAGCGCGTGTAGAACGTCAGCCCACTGCGGTAGCCGTAATCGGCGGTCAGCTCGTCCAAACGGTGCCGCGCGATCGACTCGGTGACGCGCCCCAGCGGGTCGATGGCGGCGGTCACACCGGAGTTCGTATCGCGCACGATCCAGCGATGGTTCTCAATCGCCCGCATCCGGGCCATGTTCAAGTGCTGCCAGGGCGCGCTCGTGTCGCCATACCAGCCGTCGTCCGAGATGTTGACGAAGACCTCCGCGCCATTCTTCGCAAACTCCCGAACCTCCGAGGCAAACACTGCTTCATAGCAGATAAAGATGCCGATGCGGTGGCCGTCGGGCAGCGGGAAGCTCCCGCGCGAGCGGCCCGGGGTGAAGTCGGCAACATTCTGCGTCAAGTGCCCGGCAAAGCTGAAGAAGCTGCGGAACGGCACGTACTCGCCCCAGGGCACCAGGTGAATTTTGTCGTAGCGGCCTTCACGCGAGCCGTCCGGGCGGACCACAATGCCCGCGTTGAAGGCCTGGCCGGTACCGGGCTCGATCACCGGCGCGCCCACGACGGCGGTGGCGCCGGTCTCGCGCGTCAAACGCCCCAGCAGCTCGAGGAAACGGGGGTCGCCGTCGCGAAACGGTGCTGGCGATTCCGGCCACAGGGCAAGCGCCGGCGCTTGCGAGCGGCCCATGCAGACGCGCTGCACCAGCCGTGGAGAGGGCTCCGGCATGCCCAGCAGGTAGGGCGTGCAGGGGCGCTCGCTGAGCTCCAGGTACTCGGCCGTGTGCGTAATCCAGCTCAAGCCCTGCCAGTCGTTCAGGTCGGCCATGCCGGAGCCTACCCTGAGGTTGGGCTGCACCATGACGGCGCGGCTGCCGGCCGGCTCAGGAGCCAGGGAAACAAAGGAGCCGGCCTGGAGCGCGCAGGTCGCAACCAGCGCGCCGGCAGCAAAACGCACCTGCCGGCGTCGGGACCGCGCAAAGAAAGCGCCGAGCCAGAGCGCGTTGACGCCCGCCAGCACGGCCGAAAGCCCGTAGACCCCGGTCACCGGTGCCAGGCAGGTCAGCAGCAGATTGTCCACCTCCGCATAGCCGAGCTGATCCCACGGAACGCAGGTAAAGTGCGCGGCCAGGTACTCCACCGCGACCCACAGAAACGGTATGACGCACGCAGCCGGCAGCAAGCGCCCCGCGGCCCGGCGAACAAGAGCCAGCAGGAACGCGAAAAGCGCGAAGTACAGCCCCAGGATGAGCGAAAACAGCACAACAATGCCGACCGAGACCCCCGACGACAGCCCGCCGTATTGGTGCATCGTCGCGTAGATCCAGTAACAGTTAAGCCCGTACCAGAGAACGCCGCACGCGTACCCGGTCGTCGCGGACTCGCGCAGATAGCGCGGCCGCCTGACCGAGGAAGGATGCAGCAGCGCGACCAGCAGGGGCACCAGCGCCACCATGCTGAGGATGGCGCGAAGCGGCGGCAAGGGCCCGGCGAGGGGGAAAGCGAAGTCCAGGAGCAGAGCCGAAACCGCGGCCAAAAGGAGCCTGAAGCCGGGGCGGGTTACCCAGTCCGAGAATCGAGGGAGGCGCATCCGCGCCCAGAGTAACATTGCGTTTTCATGGCGGACGGGCTTGCATGCGGACTCTGCGCTAGAATCAGGCCATGGACCAGCTCGCCTCCCTAGGCGTCCATCTGCTCGAAACCCTCTTCTTCCTGGGCCTTATCGGCTCCTCAGGCGTTGTGGTTCTCTCCTTCGTGGAAGATCTTCGTGAGCTTTTCGAGAGCGATGAGCACGTTTAATCCCCCTTCCATGCCGACCGACCCCGCATGCTGCCCTGAGCTGAACGCTTTGGCCTACTGCACGCAGCTGTCTGCTGCTGTGCGCAGGGCAGCAAAGGCAGGCAGTTGCTCACGAAGCAACAGTACGGCTTTCCCAGTACGACCCCCTCAATGAGCTCAGCTTCCCATTCCGCGCCTATCCCCGGCGTCAGCAAGTCCGCCGCTACCGTCGTCGCACCGGGCCTTGTCGGCTCCTCCACGCGGGTCCGCCTCGTGGTCGCATCCTCCGTGATGCTGACCTTTATCTCGTTCTGGCGGGCGGCGGCCGTGGTGCTCAACGACCTCGGCTCGTCCGCGTTCTATGCGGGCGGCATCGCCGAGCAGGCCATCGGCAAGTCCGCGCCCTGGTTCATCCTCGGCGTCATGCTGTTCTCGTTCGCGGTGCGCGCCGTCTACGTGGAAAGCTGCTCCATGTTTACGCGCGGCGGCGTGTACCGCGTGGTCAAGGAAGCGCTCGGCGGCACCTTCGCCAAGCTGAGCGTCTCCGCGCTCATGTTCGACTACATCCTCACCGGGCCGATCTCCGGCGTTTCAGCCGGGCAGTACATCACCGGGCTGCTCGACGAGCTGCTGCAGGTAAGCGCCAACCACGGCTGGCTGCCGCCGGCGATGCTTTCCGCCGCGCACACCGCGCGCCAACTGCCGATGAACGGCACATCCGCGGCTTTCTGCGTGCTGGTGACGATCTATTTCTGGTGGGAGAACACAAAAGGCATTAAAG
>CAXTMW010000033.1:0-12882 GCA_964245455.1 uncultured Acidobacteriaceae bacterium | reverse complement strand
GTAATGAAGATCACCACCGTGATGGTGGTCGTTCTGCTTGCCTGGGGTGCGTTTACCGCGTTTCACATCCATGCGCAGCTACCGCCCGCGCCGCGGGTCGGCAATCTTCATTTCTCGCCGGGCGCGCTTGGCTTTCTGAGCGGCACCAGCCTCGCACGGGATTTTGGGCTCTTCGGCATCATCATGGCGTTCGGCCAGTCGATCCTAGCCATGAGCGGCGAGGAAACGCTCGCGCAGGTCAATCGCGAGATCGAGCACCCGAAGCTCAAGAATCTGAAGCGCGCCGCGATCGTCATCGCGATCTACTCGTTTCTGTTTACCGGCTTCGCTTCCCTGCTCGCCGTCATGATCATTCCGGATTCGGTGCGGGTATCGGTCTATGGCAGCAACCTGATCGCGGGCCTGGCTATGTACATGACCGGGCCGGAGACGCTGCGCATCATCTTCCGGATCTTCGTCGTGGTGGTCGGCTTCCTGATCCTCGCCGGCGCGATCAACACCTCCATCATCGGCTCGAACGGCGTGCTGATGCGCGTCGCAGAGGACGGCGTACTGTCCGACTGGTTCCGCAAGCCGCACCGGCGTTTTGGCACCTCGTACCGGATCATCAACCTGGTCACCGCGCTGCAGTTGTTCACCATTGTTGCGAGCCGCGGCGACGTCAACATGCTGGGTGAGGCGTATGCGTTCGGCGTGATCTGGAGCTTCACCTTCAACGCGCTCGCGATGCTGGTGCTGCGCTGGAAGTACAAAGGCGAGCGCGGCTGGAAGGTGCCGATCAACATTCGCATCGGCCGTGGAGAGCGCAGCCGGGAAATCCCGGTCGGGCTGATCTGCGTCTTTCTGGTGCTGCTGACAACGGCGGTTACAAATCTACTGACGAAGAGTGTTGCGACAGTCAGCGGCGTGATCTTCGCGGCTGCGTTCTTTGTTATTTTTACGATGTCGGAACGCCAGAACCGCCAGCGCCAGCAGTTTGCCGTGAAGCAGATGAAGGAGCACTTCCAACTCGAGCATGAAGAGGACATCGGGCGCGAGAATCTGCAGATCAAGCGCGGCGGCGTGCTCGTTACGCTTAACGATGCCGCGCGCCCCGCGGCTCTGAAGTGGGCGCTCGCCCGCACCGATACGGATGTGCAGGACGTGGTGGTGCTGACCGCGCGCAGAGTCGGCGCAGGCGGGCCGGAGTTCCTGGACCCGAGCGAGCAAAGCTTCTCCGACCACGAGCAAATGGTGTTCACCAAGGCAGTCTCCGTCGCGGAAAGCTTTGGCAAGCACGTCTCGCTGCTTGTTGTGCCGGCGGCCGACATCATTGCCGCGCTTGTCCGTACCGCGGTATCACTTGAGGTGTCGCTGCTGGTTTCAGGACTTTCCTCCAACATGACGGCTGCCGAACAGGCTTATCGGATCGGGCAGTCCTGGGAAGCTACGCCTGAGCCGAAGCCGCAGTTCACCTATGTGATCGTGACGCCGGATGGCCAGGCACAGAACTTCTATCTGGGTCCTCATGCGCCGACCCTCGGCGGTGAGGATGTGGAGCTCGTGCACCGCTTGTGGCTTAACATCAGCCGCGATCCGAGCTTTGCCAAGCTGCACCACTCGGACATCGTGACCTATGCGCTGACCCGTTTGGCGTCGGAGTACGCGCGCAACAAAGTAGAGATCCTGAATGAGCTGCGCCGCTCCGAGGGCAAGGTACCCCCGCCGTCGCTGCGCTCGCCAGTAAGTGCCGCAACAGCGAATATGCCGATGCGCGCGCTGCAGGATACGGAAAAAGGCGACGAGTAGTCAGGTCTCTGGTCCATGTCTCGACCGGGCCATGCCAGCCTCGCTTCGCGGCCTACCTTCTTTGCCCCTTTTCTGGCAAGTGACGTTGGAGTAGCAGCTATCCCGCGTCACTCGGGCGCTCCCATGAGACATTGAGCTGTAAGTGGCGTAAGCCTGCTGATTCCTGGCCGTCTGGCTCGCCGCTTCTAGTCTGTGTGTTTGCCGCTGAGAGCCTGCAGCCTCATCGGCATGGAGGCGATCTCGCGTGCAACGTCGAGCTTTCGTGAAGTCCGCGCTGGCATGCGCTGCTGCTGCTTCGGGTTTGCCCTCGACCTTCGCGGCTGCTGCCGCAGGTCCGGGCTTGAAGGATGTGTTTGGGGCCTCTGGCAAACGCGTAGGCTTCTGGCTCAGCGACTGGATGCTGCAGATGCCGGCGATAACGCCCCTGCTTGTGAATAACTTCAATCACGCGATGATCGGCAACCTGAAGTGGGAGTTTATTCATAAGTCGCCGACAGCCTATGACTTTAGCGGCCCGGATAGGCTGGTTGCCTTTTGCAGGCAGCACCGCATGACCATGCATGGACATAACCTATGCTGGAATGCTTCATACCCGAACTGGCTTCCCGCGGCATTGACGCCCGGCAGGGCGGAAGACATGCTTCGCGAGCACATCACGACGGTGATGACCCGCTACAAGGGCGCCATCAGCTCCTATGACGTCGTCAATGAGCCTGTGGCAACGTGGAAGGGCCGGTCGGATGGGCTTTACACGGGTCCCTGGCTCGATGCGTTAGGCCCCGAGTACATCGACATCGCCTTTCACGCGGCCGCGGAGGCTGACCCGTCGGCCCTGCGCGTCCTGAACACAACGCACGTGGAACAGCTGAGCGACCGGAAAGGGCGAGCCGCAAATCTCCAGGTGATTGAGGGCCTGCTGAAGCGCGGCGTCCCGGTGCAGGCCATCGGCATGGAGTCCCACCTGTTCGCGGCAATCAGCGCCGGCAACGACCTGGACCGGGCGGCCTTTATCAGCGCTCTTCGCGGCATGGGGCTGAAAATCCTAATCACGGAACTCGACGTAAACGATACGCGGCTCGAAGGCAGCACAGGCGAGCGCGATGCGGCCGTGGCTGCGTGCTACCGCGACTACCTGACGACCATTATTCCGTCGGCGAAGCCTGAGTGGATCAGTTTCTTCTGCTATTCGGACGCGCGGAACTGGTACGACGCCATTACAGGTCCCGACTACACGCGCACTGATGGCGTCGCGCATCGGCCGGGCCTTGTGGACGTGAACTTCGCACCGAAGCCCGCCTACTCTGCGGCGCTGTCGGCTTTACGCGAGACAAACATGCTTGCCTGAGTCGTCCGCGGGCGAGCAGAGTGCGAGCCTCGCATCAGGTCAGCGACATTCGCAGCAGCAGGCTCAGGAACCGTCGTCCGCTAAAAGCACGTCCGCCATCGTCGCATCCACAGGTCCCGTGTAGCGAAAAGAGCTCGCGCGATACACGGCTCCCTGCTTGAAGAAGAATTCACTCCCGAGCGGCTTCAAGTCACGGGCCTGACCGCTGCTCAACGGCACCGCGTCTGCCTGTGCCGACTCGATCAGGACCGTGCCGATCCTGTACCGCCTGCACACTGCATCGAGGCTCGCTCCCCGAGCGAGCAGCTTGTCGCCGCGAATGACCTGAACAGCGCGATGGGGGTCGTTCGCACGGATCAGCGCGGTCGATACCTGTTTAAATTCGCCCAGCAGCAAGATGTTTCCCGGAGCGCCGGCCGCGAAAAGATGCGCGACTACGGGGCCCTCTCCGCGAAACTCCGCATAGTCTGTGTGCCACGCCGTCCACAAGTCCCCCGGGACCGGCAACAGCAACAGCGCGGGCAGAAGCCATACTTTGCCGCGTGGGAGCTGCTGCATCCCTGTCTGGACCAGGGCCGCGGCGAGCGCCACCCATGCAGGCCACCAGAAGGCGGCAAGCCGCGCCTGCCGGTTGTCGTAGAAGCTCAGGCTCCCATACGCCAGCAGAAACCAGGCTACCCAAAATGCATTGTTCCGCAGAAAGCTGCGATCCATGAGGCCGAAGCAGAGCGCACCCACTCCGAATACGAGCACGGCAGGATTCAGCGATGATGCGGCAAGCCGCGGATAAAAAATCCAGGCCGCGACCGAAGCGCGAGGGACGGCCTGGTAGGACGACATGATGGATCGCGTGTTGCTCCCGATCGACTGCGCCAGATTCGCGTGCCCATAGGTAAGCGTAAACAGCGCCAGGGGAAGGCAGAGTAAGGCAAGCGTTGCCGCGGCGATCCAGAGTTCGCGCCGCGGGAGGAGCTCTCGGCGGAGCACCAGTACATCCACGGCGAGGGCTGGATACAGGAACCATCCCGGCTGCTTGGCGTAGATCACTGCCGCGCACGCCGCGCCACACAGAAGCGGACGGACAAAGCTCGTCTGTCCGGAGATGCGGTCCGCCGCAATACGATCCGCCATGAAGTAATACGAGACGACTGCGAGGCACATTACGGCGACCGCAGGGAGTTCCAGAAGCAGCTGATTCAAGGAGCGGGCCATGCCGGGCATCGTCACTGCCGCGGCCGACGCGCAAAAAGCGAGACAGGGTGGAAAGCGCCTGCGAAGAATGATGTAAAAGGAAAGCCCGAACAGCAGTCCGAAACCCGCGACACACAAGCGTGCGCCCAGCATGCCCGGCCCGGTGAGGAAAAAAACGACACCCAGGGCAAGCGAGAAAAGCGGAGGCCAGAAAACAAACCCAAGCGCGGGGTACTGTTTGTAGTAGTGGAGAGCGTACAGCGCGAGATGAGCGTGCGGGTGATCGCGAAAAAGATCGTAGAAAAAGTATCCATCCAGCAGGTGCATGCTCGAGTCGGGTGTGTCGATGTCCCTCGAAAGCAGTCCGCGCAGGGACACAGCAACGACCAGGCAGGCGACTCCAAGGAAAGCCGCTCCATCCCTGGTCCAAAGCCTTCGATGCACCTTCATTTCGCTCCTTTCTCTATTCCCAGCAGGACTGCAGGGAGGTTTTCCTACTCACCTGGACTCGCAACCGTGCACAACTCCGCCGCGAAAGCAAGACGTTCGCAGCCCTCAAGCCGGCTTGATCCTGTGTGCGGCCGCATGGTGCCCTTCTGCCGTTTGCGGAGGCTCCGAGACTCCCGGCGCGTTGAAAACAGCAGCGTTCCCCAGCGCGACACGAACACCGGCGATGCTGAGATGGTTGAAGTCCATGTAGAGCAGCTCGTCACTCATGGTGTATCGGCAGGTGGAACGGGGACACAGCGACGGCGGCATATCCAGCAGTTGAGCGTTGGCAGCGAGCGTGGTTGCACGCACAATCGCGTTCGCGCGCAGGTCTCTTTGTTCCCACACCTGAGGCGCTTCGGTGCTTGACGGAGCGCCTGCTCCAGCTGCAAGCCCGAGCAATTTTCGAATGGGTATGGCATCGGTGAGCTTGATCAGCAGCGGATCGAAATCGTAGCGCGGCACGTCGGTCGCAATGGCAACGACTTTGCCGTGCTGCTCGAGACGCTGTGTGACCTCGGCGAGCCCTTTTGCGAAATTGGTCCAGCTCTCCTCTGTGGAGATGCGGAACGGGTCTTGCCCAGGCAGAACATACCTACCCTGATTCTGCGTTCCGCCAAAGGGCGCTGACCAGAAACCCGCGAGAACCACCTTGCGGACATGAGGGTCCGCAAGGACCTTTTGCAGCGCGGCCTGGTTAAAAGCAAGGCAGTCATTCGCATCCCGCGAGTTCACGAAGCCGGCCCGCGCCACGCTGCCGAGCTGTGGGCAGCTTGCCTTGGTGTATTCGGTCAAAGTCCAGCCGTGGCTCGCTGATGCGGTACGGAGATAGCGGGCGATCGCCGAGGCGTGACTGTCTCCGAGCACGGCAAGCGTCGGCGCAACGTCGGTCTCGGGTCGGCAGACCGGCGGCGGGTGGCCGAGGTCGGCCCCCTGGGAAAGACACAGACCCGGATCCGGCAGCGCGGCGGTCCGCTCGATTGCGGCAGCCTTCGGATACCGCGCGGGCCATCCATGGACGAGGTGGAGCAAGCCTGCGGGAAGAAGGACGGACACGCAGGCGACGGCATACCTCGGAAGCGTACGAGCGCTCGTCTGTGAACGTCGAAAAGGCGTTTCAACCCACACGTAGGACGCGATCGCGATAAAGAACGCGAGCAGCACCGCGGTCCCGCTGCTCCGTACCGGCAGCCTGCTGCCTGAAAGGGAGTGGAGAAAGCTGAGCAAGGGCCAGTGCCACAGGTACCACGAGTAAGACACAAGACCGACAAACACCAGGGGCCTAGAGGACAGAAGCCGGCGATTGATCCAGCTCCCCCGCGCGCGGATCAGCAGCAGCGATGCAAGCACCGGAGGGACCGCAGCCGCGCCGGGAAAGCGGGTCCAGCTGTGGTAAGCAAAAACAGGGCCCAGCAGCAGGCACACGCCCAGCAGTGCCAGGGCCTCCCGCTGTACGGGAGTCTGTCGCTGCAGCCGCGGCGTGGCGATTTCGGCCACGCCGAGGATGGTTCCACAGCCAAGTTCCCACCATCGGGAAGGCAGCAGGAAGAAGGCCGCGGTCGGATAGTGGCTGCTCTGGAAAACCGCGACCCCGAAGCTCAGCAGGCTGATGCCCGCCAGAACCGCCAGTACGGTGGTGTGCTTGGCGCGCTTGAGCGCAATCAGCAGTAGGGGAAACACAAGATAGAACTGCTCCTCGACGGCAAGGGACCACGTCATGAGCAAGGACTGTGTGTCGGCTGCCTTGGCGAAATAGTTGGAGCGGAGCCAGAAGTGGATGTTGGATGTCGAGGTCAGCGCGCTCCCTGCTTCCGTGGCAAAGCGCTGGAGTTCTCGCGGAGCAAGCAGGAGCGCCGCAAGCAGATAGCAGACCAGCATCATTGCGAGCAATGCCGGCAGGATTCTTTTCGCGCGCCGCTCGTAGAACTGCCGCAATGTAAACCTGTCGGCTTGGAGGTCCCGGTAGATGTGCGAGCTGATCAGGTAGCCGGAGATGACGAAGAAAACATCCACGCCCACAAAGCCGCCGCCGGCGCATGAAACGCCTGCGTGGAACGCGACGACGGACAGGATGGCCAGCCCCCGCAGACCGTCGATGTCGGGCCGGTATCCCGACCCCTTGCCATTCTGTCGAAAGACGCTGGGCCAGGGACGGCTCAATGGAGTGCCGTGTGCGCGGAAGGTTTGCGCCACCGTCCCCATCATCGCCACTGTCCCCATCATCAAAGACCAACGCTCCTGCTCGGCGCACCGCGATAGCTTTCGCAAACAGAGAAATATAGCTCTTCAAGCTTCCGGGTCTGCCGCTTGAGATCAAAGATCGCCCGCATCCTTCGCACACCCGCAAGTCCGTGCTCCCGGCACAACGCATCATCGCGGAGGTACAGCAGCAACGCTTCGGCCAGCGCACGATGGTCGCCCTCCTCCACCAGGAGCCCGCTTGCGCCATGCTCGACAATCTCCGGGATACCCCCGTGCCGGTAGCTGACCACGGGCGTACCGACTGCCTGCGCCTCCGCAAACACCATGCCGAGGCCTTCGCTATCGCCGTCGCCGGCCGTCTTGCTCGGTACGCAAAACACGCGCGCCCGGCGCAGGAAGTCGCGCACGACCTCGGGCGCCTGCATACCCAAGAACTCGCATGGCAGAGCCTTGCTGCGCACCCGCCGTTCAAGCTGCGGGCGGAGGGGACCATCGCCGAGAAAGGCGACTTGCACGTTCGCGCGCATTGCCACCATGTGCTCCACAGCCTGGAGGAGGTCCATGCAGCCTTTTTTCTCGACCAGGCGCCCGGTGAAGACCACCAACGCCTTTTCCCGGGTAGACCCCGCCGGTCGGAACAGCTCCAGATCAATCCCGATCGGCAGGACGATCAGTTTCTGCTCTGGAAAGCCCTGACGCAACGCTTGTTCCTTGATGAAGTTGGAAACGCAGACAAACGCCGCGGCGCGTTTCCAGAGCTCTCGCCGGCGCACAAGATAAAGGCGACCTTCCGGTTTCATCGCGTGGGCGGCTTCGTTGCGCGTTACATCGTAGCCGTGCAGCGTGACGATGAGTGGAACGTCGAGAGTTTTCTGGAGGGGTAGAGCCGCAGCGCCGTCCGGAGCGAAATGCGCATGGATGAGGCTCGGACGGAGCGCACGAAGCCGGCGGTGGAAGCCGGGCGCGATACCCGTCTTCCAGTACCAGCGACGCGCGCACTCGCCCCAGACGGACTCATTTGCACTGACAAAGGTCGCGTCCTCAGGGGCGACAAGCGAAGACCCGGAAGGGTGCACGGCGGTAAATACCGGCGCCACCGCGCGCAGGGCGCGTGCCTGGGCCAGGATGAAAGTTTCGCTCGGCGGCAGCATGTTGTTGCGAAACAGGAGCATACGGGGGCACACGGAGGCGCTGCCTTCTGCTTCAACAAGAGCATCCTGGTGCGGGCTCTCGCGGAACTGTGGCACTTCGGCCGTTAGAGCACTCATCCGCGCACCGTCGTCCGCCGGCGCTGAACCGTAGACCGGTAGCCGCGCCACACTCCGCAGGCATGGGCGAGGCACAACTTTGCCGCTTCCACCTTGAGCTGCATCAGGCAAGCGGCAATGCGCACCGCATCGTAGGCGAGAAACGAGCAGCCGAGCGCGGCCATGCGATGTTTTGCCAGCACATGACCCATTCCCATGCCGTAGCTGACGGCGCGCTCCCGGCTGATCAAGCCGCTGAGCATGTCCCTCCGCGGGTGATGCACCGTAAGCGCCGCGTCAAAGAAGCCCCGCGCCCCTTGCTTCATGGACTGCAGCACGAAGTCCGTGTCCTCGCCGCACCCGTAGGCGGTCCCTGAGTTGGGGCCGATGCCTTCGTCGAAGCGTACCCTGGGCCCAGGAGCCGGCCCAAGAGCGCGGCGGCGAAAAAAGGAGCCGTACGTTACCGAGGTACGAAAGATGTTAATCGGGGCGAGTTCGCATCGCTCCTGAATCCAGCGATTGCCGCTCGGCACACTGTGTTCGTCAAGGATGCGAACGCTTAGTATGTCGAACTCCGGGCGCTCTCGGAAGAACGCAGCTGCCTTGGCGAAAACGCCGGCAGAGTACCAGCAATCGTCATCGGGAAATGCGATGATCTCTCCCCGCGCCAGATCAAGACCCGCATTGCGCGCGCGTGACAGGTGCGGGGAGAGCCGGATGACCCGGAGCGACAGATCTGCCTGCCAGCGCTCAAAAACCAATGCAAGCCGATTGTCGTCATTCTGATCGACGAGGATGCACTCCAAGTTGAGCCACTGCTGCCTGGCGATCGAAGCGAGAAGTCGGTCGAGTGTATCGGTCCGGCCGTAGGTAGCGATGATGAGCGAGATGCTGGGCTGCGCGGCTTCGCACGACAGGACTCCGGCGATCCGCGCAGCGCTGTTCGCGGGCAAGCGTTCTTTCTCCCAGTGCTCTTCATCCGAATGCTTTCTGTCTGGAACGAGCATGGTTTGCGACATGGAGGCTTCCTTTCAAACGCGGTGGCAGAAGTGAAGTGTTGTGCTCTGCTCTGCTGTATCCGGGGTGCGGGATGGACCTCATCGCGAGACCACAGTTACTTGCGGCGCAAAATTCGTTCTGCCGGAAAGCCTGACCCACGCGCGCAGGCGTTTCAGGTCTGCTTCGGAAACAAAGCAGTAGGCCAGAAAATAGCCCAAAAACCTTGCCGTGATCTCCCCGTGTTGGCACGCGAGCCAGAACAGGTGCGCAAAGGTTGACAAAGGTCTGCGGGCACGTCGCGCATCGAGGCAAAGCCGCGCGATGTAGAAAGGAAAAGCGCGACGCGTGAACAGCCGGTAGTGCGTCTCGGCCCACGCGAGCGGGATGCCCCAGGGTGTCACTTCGCTTTCGCGTCCGCCATCTTTCAGATTGTTGTAGATGGAGAGAACCCTGGGCAGAACCATCACGCGGACAGCAGGATGGCTCATCGCGCGAAGCAGCCAGTCTGTGTCTTCAATATGGCGCAACCCTCTGGTGAACGGCACTTCGACCAGCAGCGTGCGTGAACAGAAAAAGGTAGAAGGCTGAAGGTAGCCTCCCTCGCAGTAGATGTACTCGGAGAAGTGCCTGCCGGGATTCGGCAGCGTTAACGGCATCACGCGTTCCATGGAGCGTGTTCTCTCGATGAAGCCGCACGCGACAAAGACGTATTCGCCGCCGAGCCGCGTAGCCGCGTCGAGCTGCTGCGCGAGTTTGTCCGGGAGCCACTCATCATCGTCGTCCAGAAAGGCCACCCAGGCGCCGGAGGCCGCGCGCACCCCCGTGTTGCGTGCCTCGGCAAGCCCAACGTTCGCTGGGAGTGCGAGGACGGTGACCGGCTCAGCCGCGAACTCACTCACCGCGGCCACGGTCTCAGGGTCGGGCCCGTCTACGACGACGATGATCTCGAAGTCGCGGCAGCTTTGTGCAAGCACCGTGCGTATGGCGCGCACGACCAGCTCAGGCCGAAAGCGCGTCGGGATGATGACACTGATCTGCGGCAATGCGGATCACCTTTCGAGTGCGTGCGGCGCGGCTGGTTACGCCCGCGCCTGGCGCAGGGGCGCGAGCCAGGAAGACAGCGCACGCCGGGATGTTTTCGGCAGCAGCAGCGCGGCGCCGGCCTCGATCCAGAGCCGCGCATCCGCGCTGCCGACAAGCAGGAGCTCCTTCAAAATAGCGAGCAGTTCGCGCGGGGAAGCATCTGACTCGGCCGCGCCGCGCAGACAGATCCTCACCAGGAACATGGCATAGGCACGGCGCGTCATGAGCGGCAGGTTCCCCTTTGCCCAGCTTGTGCTCCACGCCCAATCGGTTGTTGTGGAAACGCTGCTTCCTTGTTTCTGCGGGGCCCAGTAGATCGACAGGGGCGCGTCGCACCACAGCACGGTAAAGTTTGGATCCGATGTAAGGCGCAGAAACCATTCCCAATCCTGGTGCTTCTTCAGCCCTGCGGTAAAAGGCTTCCTAAGAAACAGGGTGCGAGGCACCAGGTACACAGAAGTTTGAAAACCGCCGCGCGAAGCAAACAGGAACTCCGAAAGGGGTTCGCCGCGTCGCGGCAGATGGCCCGGCCAGACCTGCAAAGAATATCTCGGACGCGCATACAGGTAGCGGCTTGCCACCACGTAATTGCTGCCCGCTTGTTGCTGTGCCAGCGCGACCTGCGACTCGAGCTTTTCGGGCAGCCACTCGTCATCGTCGTCCAGCAGCGCAATCCACTCGCCGGTTGCGGCACGAGCCCCGATGTTTCTCGCCTCGGCACCGCCCACTTTCGCTTCCAGCGCGAGGAGGCGAATGCGCGCGTCCGCGAAGCACTCGACAGCATCGCTCGTGACCGTGTCGAAGCCGTCACGCACCACGATCACTTCGAAGTCGGCGTAGCTCTGGCGCAGCACACTCGCGATCGCCCGCTTCAGTTCCGCAGGTCTTTCGTATGTCGGAATTACAACACTGATCGTGGTGGCCATGTTTCCTCAAGCGGCGGAGCCGCGCAGGTGCTGCTCTCGGTAAGTACGCGCTTCGCTTAGCCGAAGCGCGCCATTGCCGGCTGTGGATCCTTCGACTTAGCCCCCACCGTTGCGAGCGATTGCGATCGAGCGGTTCGCACAGTAAGCGTCAGCAGAAGCAGCCAGTTCAGCATCCCGATCAACGCGTCGGTTGCAAGGCTTGCCCATGCCGCACCAAGCCAGCCCCGGTGCGGTATGAGATAGAGGTTAAGGGCAAAGTTCACGAAAGCCGCGCTGAGTTGGCCTGCGGTCCGGTACCGTTGGTAACCTGCGCCGGTGAGTGCTGCTCCGCCGCTAAGCTGGAAGCAGCGCAGGAGGGGAAGAATGGCGAGCCAGCGTACCGCCTCAACGGAGTCGTGGAAGCTGGGACCGACCAGCCTGGGGATGAGCGGCGCAGAAAGAAAGATGACAAGGACGACCGGCAACGAAACGCCGAGCATGGCTCCGAGCATCCTGCCGGCGAGCGGTCGTGTTGCCTGTATACCGGCGCTGCCCGCACGGAACACTCGCGGCAAGCTGGCCGCATAGATCGACCAGCTTGGCATGGTCGCCATGTCGATGACCCGGTACGCCATGCTGTACAGTCCGTTCGCCGCGTTCATGCCGTAGTGGCTCAGCATGGTTTTATCAATGTCGTTGTAGATCGAAAAGGTCGACCCCGCGAAGGAGAAGCCGAAACCCTCGGAGAAACGCCGGAAGAACAATCTCCTCTCGAACACCGGTCTGCCAAAGCGCTGGGCGGCAAGAACGCAGAGAAGCAATGTGCTGAGAACGGAGACCAGCGTAGACGCGATGGCCCAGGCTCCAGCCGTCGCCCGATGGAGAACAAGCATCATGCCGGAGGCGATCGCGAAGCGAGTCGCGTTTACGAGCAGCGAGACGAGCGCGGTCGTCCTCATCTGTTCGTAGGCCTGGAACACCCGCGCGATGGCATCGGTGCACTGTCGGCAGAGACACTCGCTGATCGCGACGACAAGGACCAGCGCCGCGCTTTCGCGATTGATCAGGTACGGTGCCACAAGTCCTAGAACGAGCACCACCAGGCTGCCGAGCACCAGCACGGACAGAAAGATGTTGCCGAGGTAGCGCCCGTGTTGGTCAGGCTCAGCGGAGACGTGGCGCAGAAACAGCGTGCCCGCTCCGTTGGCCGCGTATTGGCTCAGTATGGAGCAGAAGGCGACCGCGCCGACATAGACGCCGTAGCCGCGGCTGCCAAGAAGCCGGGCAAGCACCAGAAAGTAGCCGGTTTGCAGCACCATCGACGCACACTGGCCGGCCATCATCCAGGCGGAGTTGCGGGCTAGCGGGCTTTCCCGCAGTCTGCGCAGGAGCTTCGGCGGAGAAGGAAGCGTCATGAGCGGCTCGGGCTTTCCAGGCATGGTGTCCTGCGATGCCCGCGGCTGAGGGGGCCTGCCGGGTCTGACCGGTATGCGAAACCGGACGCAAGCGTGAAAGCGGCCGCTGGAGCCGCATCGCGTGATCGTTGGTGAAGCGTTGTGAAGGCGACCAGGGTGAGGAACCACGGAAGCGAGTACGGATGAAGCAGCAGAGATTCATCGAGCTCGTACAGGAG
>CAXTMW010000032.1:20433-23642 GCA_964245455.1 uncultured Acidobacteriaceae bacterium | reverse complement strand
GGGGGAGCGGCTGCGCGGCCGCGCGCTTGCGGGCGCTGCCCTGGTGCTCGCGGCTATCGTTGTTTCGGAGCTGTTTCCCTCGGGCGGCGTGCAGCCCTCCGCCCATGAGGCTGCTCCGCTCTCGCCGGAAGAACGATCCGTGGACATGCAGTGATACCGTTCCTCGCCTGCGGCGTCTAACCGGGGAGACGCCGTTTGCTCAGGCAAACGCAAGTGCCGGCGGCGCCCAGGCGTGCATCCGTACACTGCATCAGTACACTGAAAGAGCCGTGTTTTCCAGCGCGCAGGGCGACATGCCTCGCTGATGGACGCAGGTTCAGTCTGACGCCTGCTGTCTCTACTTATGAAAGGTACGAGGGTAGACCCGAAATGAACGATCCGCTTGAACGGCTACGAACACGCCGCCTTCTCTCCACATTTACCATCCTGGCCACGCTTTCCGGCGGTATCTTGATCGGCTCCGTGGTCGCGCATGGCGTCCACGGGCAGGACAAAGCCGTCGACTCCCGCGATGCAGCCCCGCTGCGCGTGCCCGAGGTCAAGAGCCTGTCCACCGCGTTCTCGCAGATCGCCAAGCAGGTCGGGCCGTCTTTAGTCAACATCAATACAGAAACGCTGCCTAAGGAAGAAAAAACAGCGCGCGGCGGACGGCGCAACCGCCAGCAGCCGCAGGCGCCCGACGACAGCCAGGGAGATGACGGGAATGACCAGGGTGGTCCCGGCGAGAACCCCGGTCTGCAGGACTTCTTTAACCGCTTTTTCGGCGGCGTCCCGGGCCAGGGCGGCGACGGGCAGGACCAGGAGCGCCGTGCGCTCGGCTCAGGTTTTATCGTGGACGGCCGCGGCTATATCGTGACCAACAACCACGTGGTCGACAAGGCCGACCGCATCTACGTGAAGCTGACCACCGACCCTGAAAACGATGAGGGCCACCGCGCCACCGTTGTCGGCGTCGACAAGGATACGGACCTCGCCGTTATCAAGATCGACGTGCCGGGCAAGACCCTGCCCACCGTCAAGCTCGGCAACTCCGAAGGCGCGCAGGTCGGCGACTGGGTGGAGGCGATCGGCTCGCCTTTTGATCTGTCTCAAACGGTGACGGCCGGTATTATCTCGGCTAAGAACCGCACCATCGACCAGGGCCAGAGCGGCCAGTTTCAGCACTTCATCCAGACCGACGCGGCGATCAACCCCGGCAACTCCGGCGGTCCGCTGCTCGACATGAACGGTGAAGTAGTCGGCGTCAACGCCGCGATCATCACGCAGTCGAACGGCTACATGGGCATCGGCTTTGCCATCCCGGCAAACACCGTCGTCAATGTGTACAACCAGCTCATCGGGCCCGACCACAAGGTCATCCGCGGCTCGATCGGCATCTCCTTCCAGCCGTCCATCACAAGCGCGGTCGCCAAGATGTACGGTGCCAGCTCCGGCGTGCTGATCAGCGCGGTGACACCCGGCGGCCCCGCCGACAAGGCCGGCCTGAAGCCGAATGACGTCGTCGTCTCCGTCGACGGAACCCCGATCAAGAGCGGCAACGAGTTGGTCGATAACATCTCGCCGCGTCACCCCGGCTCAACCGCGCAGATCGGCTACATGCGCAATGGCCAGAAGATGACGGCCACCGTCGGCATCGCGGACCGCACCAAGACCGTGAGCGCCCTGACCGCGGACAACAACGGCCCGAGCAACAGCCCTGACAACCCAGGTCCAAGCGCCTCGCAGAGCAAGCTCGGCATCACGGTTGCCGAATTGCCCGCGAACGCGCCTTCGGGCTTCCATGGCGTGCTCATCCAGTCGGTCAAGCCCGGCAGCTTTGCCGATGAACTAAACCCGCCGCTCAGTCAGGGCTTGATCATCGAGGCGGTTAATCGTAAGCCGGTTCATAATAAGGCCGAGTACGATGCGATTGTGTCTACCCTGAAATCCGGGGACGATGTGGTGTTCGAGGTAGCCGCGCCGCGCGGGGGCCGCAGTACCACGCTAACCGGCGGAACACTTCCGTAACGCCGGGGACCAAGGTCGGACGAGACAGCTCGCCGGCCTTGGTCTATAACCAACTAGATTCCAGTCGTAAATCGTTTGTTCGTTGGTCCATTCAGGTTGCACTTGTTGGAACGGGCGTATAGCCTCACCGCATAGCAACCCACTTTAGAGGTTCATGCATGGTGTCTCGTTTGACCCGGATTCGCGCCGCGCAGTGTTTCGGCTTCGCTCTTCTGCTCGCGGTCACGCCCGCGATCGCTTCCCGCACCCACAAGCTGGTAGCTTCAGCCGCTTCGCACCATAAGGGGCACGGCAAAAAGCACGCGTCTCCCCTTATTGCCCACTGGACGCCGGGCCAGCGTGGGATCGACGCGGATCGTGCCCGCGCCATCCAGACTGCCCTGATCAGCCAGAGCTATATGACCGGCGCGCCCACGGGGGAGTGGGACACGGAAACCGAAGCCGCCATGCAGAAGTACCAGGGCGACCACGGCTGGCAGACCAAGCTGATGCCGGATTCACGCGCGCTGATTAATCTCGGACTGGGCTCGAACGCCGCCCAGGGCGCGGTTGTGGCTGCGCGCAACAGCGGCAGCCCCATCCAGCAGGCGACCAACGCGGACAGCCTCGCTGCGGTGCATTCTGTCTTCAACTAACGCTGTCCCGCTTCATGACAAAAGCCGCCTCCGGGCGGCTTTTGTCATCTGTGTCTTCTTGAAAGGGTTAGAAAAGTTTTAGCCCATCAACCGGGTCATCCTGAGAGGCTGTATGCGAAGTTTGATCACGGGGAACAAGGGTCATCCTGAGCGTAGCGAAGGATCTGCTTTTTGCTTCATCCCAAGCGCAAAAGCAGATCCTTCGTCGCTTCGCTCCTCAGGATGACCCTTTTGTGGTGTGTCACTTGATACAAGTGACTTCTCACAACCCCTTATGCTTTCTCAGACCTGAGTAAATCTGCAATCGTTTCGCGCCTCCGAATCACCCGCGCCCGCCGGCCCTCCACCAGCACCTCGGCAGCGCGGGGGCGCGTATTGTAGTTCGACGCGAGCGACATCCCATATGCCCCGGCATCCAGGATCGCCAGCAGATCGCTCTGCGCGATCGGCGGCAGCGCCCGGTCGCGCGCGAAGAAATCTCCGCTTTCGCACACGGGTCCGACCACATCCACAGTCTCGTGCGCTGCCTGCTTCGCCGGGGGCATCACGGGCTCGATCGTGTGGTAC